>JAOPZB010000088.1 GCA_025964355.1 Solirubrobacterales bacterium
ACCTTGCAGGCCTGCACGCCGGAGTAATCGAACTCGGCGGCCTGCCCGATGACGATCGGCCCCGATCCGAGGATCAGGATCTTGTGGATGTCATCGCGCCTGGGCATCTAGCCGGCCTCGGCGATCCGAGCGAGGAAGCGGTCGAACAGATACAGGCTGTCGTGCGGCCCGGGACCGGCCTCGGGGTGGTACTGCACGGTCCCGCCGGGCACGTCGAGCAGCTCGAGGCCCTCGACTGTGCGGTCGTAGAGGTTGACGTGGGAGAGCGCGGCGGCGCCGAAGTCGGTCTCCCATCGCACCGGCTCATCCGTGTCTATCGTGCGCTGCCCGCCTGGCCCGACGGCGGCGAAGCCGTGGTTCTGGGACGTGATCTCGACGCGTCCGCTGTGCAGGTCCCGGACGGGGTGGTTGGCGCCGCGATGTCCGAACGGCAGCTTGAACGTCTCCAGACCGACGGCGCGGCAGAGGAGCTGGTGGCCGAGGCAGATTCCCCAGACGGGCTTGCGCCCGACGAGCGCCCGGACGGTGTCGACGATGTAGCCGAGCGCCGCGGGATCGCCGGGGCCGTTGGCGAGGAAGATCGCGTCGGGATCGTCGGCTAGCAGATCCTCGGCCGTGCTCGCGCACGGGTGCAGCGAGACGCGCGCGCCGCGTGCGACGAGCTCCCTCACCATCGACGCCTTGATGCCGGTGTCGATGACCGCGATCCGCGGGCCGTCGCCGCTGCCGTGGCGGCTGACGTCGGCGGGGCTGACGACCCTCGCCAGGTCCTGGCCGTCCATCGGCGGCTCCGCCTCGATCAGCGCTCCCGCCTGGGCTTCGGGCATCGACGCCGGGAAGACCCCTCCGCGCATCGCGCCGGCGTCGCGGATGTGTCGCACGAGCGTGCGCGTGTCGACGCCGGTGATGCCCTGCACGCCGCTGTCGGCGAGCCAGTCCAGCCAGCCGCGCTCGGCCGTCGGCGCATCCTCGCGGTTGCATGCCTCGCGCATGATCGCCGCGCGGGCCCAGGCCCGCTCGGACTCCATCGCCTGCGCGCTGGCGCCGTAGTTGCCGATGTGCGGGTAGGTGAAGGTGATCAGCTGCCCGGCGAAGGAGGGGTCGGTCATCGATTCCTGATAGCCGGACATGCCCGTCGTGAACACCAACTCGCCCACCGCCGGGTGGGCGGGATCCGACGCCCCGCAGGCTTCGCCGTCGAAGCGCGTCCCGTCCTCGAGCAGGACGTAGGCAGTCGCGTCGGCCATCTCAGACGATCAGCTTCTGCACGGCCTTGAACTCGGGCGTGCCGGCCCGCTGC
The DNA here is from genome assembly GCA_025964355.1 of Solirubrobacterales bacterium. Classification (GTDB taxonomy): domain Bacteria; phylum Actinomycetota; class Thermoleophilia; order Solirubrobacterales; family Solirubrobacteraceae; genus Palsa-744. The sequence goes on from JAOPZB010000088.1 coordinate 1,301, forward strand.
AGCAGCTCGAACAGCGCCGCCTCCACCGTCGTGACGATGGCACCGGCGCGCTCCATGCGCTCGAGCCCGCGCTCGTAGTCGATCTCGTGGCGCGAGGCGACCGCGTCGGCCGGGACATGCACCTCCACGCCCTGGTCGAGCAGGTCGTGGACCGTCTGGCTGACGCAGACGTGCGTCTCGATCCCGCAGACGATCGCCTGCCGGCGTCCGGCCAGGTCAAAGCCGTCGGCGCGCGCCGCCGAGAAGACGGTCTTCTCGATGCGCGTCTCATCCTCGAGGCCAACCTCCGGCGCGGTGTGGCCGAGCCCCTTCGGATACTGCTCGCTGACGAGCGTCGGCAGCTCGAGCACGCGAGCTCCCGCCACGAGCTTCGCGCAGGCGTCGGCCACGTCGGCGAAGCTCGCGTAGGGACGGAACCCCTCCTGTACATCGACGACGACCAGGGCGGCGCGATCGCGGGCGAGCAGTCCCATCAGGCGCCGACCATCGCGAGGGACCTGTCGCGGTGCGCGAGCGCGCCAGCGGCGATCGTCAGCAGCACGCGGCCACGCAGTCGCCGGCCGGCGAAGCAGCAGTTCTCCGAGCGGCTCTCCCAGCCGTGCTCGCCGGCCACCCACTCGGCGTCGAGGTCGACGAGGGTGACGCCGGCGAGCTCGCCGGCGACGATCCGCGGTGCGGGCAGTCCGAAAAGCTCCGCCCCGGCGGTCATCCGCGCCACGAGCACCCCTAGCTCGAGCTCCCCGCTGACCACGAGGCCGCTGTACAGCGCGGCGAAGGCGGTCTCCAGGCCGGTCGTGCCCATCGGGGCCTGCTCGAAGGGCACCTCCTTCTCGTCGCGAGCGTGCGGCGCATGGTCGGTCGCAACGCAGTCGATCGTGCCGGCGCGCAGGGCGTCGACGAGCGCCCGGCGGTCGGCGTCGGTCGCCAGCGGAGGATGCATCTTCATGCGCGTGTCCATCCCTCGCACGTCCTCCTCGGTCAGCAGCAGATGGTGGGGCGTGACCTCGGCGCTCACCCTCCAGCCGCGCTGCTTGGCGTCGGCGACGGCGTCGACGGAGCCGGCGCAGCTGAGATGCTGGAAGTGCACGCGGCCGTCCTCGTAACCGGCCAGCGCAGCATCGCGGGCGACCATCGTGGACTCGGCGACCGTGGGGATGCCCCTGATGCCCAGCGCCGTACTGACCGCGCCGTCGTTCATCGAGCCCGAGCGAGACAGCGTGAGATCCTCCTCGTGCAGCGCGAGGACGCCTCCGCAGAGGCGCTGGTACTGGAGCGCCTTCTGCAGCATGCCGGCGCTCTGGACGGGCCTGCCGTCATCCGTGAAGCCGAGCGCGCCCTGCTGGCGCAGCTCGGCCATCTCGGTGAGCTGCTCGCCCTTCAGCCCGCGGGTGATCGAGGCGAGAAAGCCGACCGAGATGCGCGCTTCGCGCGCCGCGGCGTCGCGCAGCGATCGCAGCAGCGGAGCGGAATCGAGCACGGGGTCGGTGTTCGGCATCGCGATCACCGCGCCATATCCCCCGGCCGCGGCGGCGCGGGTCCCGCTCTCGAGGTCCTCCTTGTGCTCCTGTCCGGGGGTGCGCAGGTGCACGTGGGGATCGAAGAAGGCCGGCAGTAGCGCCAGCCTGCCACCGCCCTCGAAGACCTCCTCGGCGCCGTCGGCCTCGAGGGTGCCGGGGGCTGCCAGCTCGGCGATGCGGCCCGCGCGTATGCGCACGTCTGCGGGCGCGTCGATCGGGGTGCGCGGGTCGAGCAGGCGGACCTCGCGCAGCAGCACGTCGGCCAGCGGCTCGGGGCCGTTGACGAGCGGCGCGGCGCCGGTCATGCCGGCTGGGCTCCGCCAACGGTCGCGACGTCGGCGAGGGGGGCTCGCTCGACGCCGGTGTGCGGCTCCCTCGCCCCTGAGAGCAGCTCGTAGAGGACGGCCATGCGCACGACCACGCCCGCCTCGACCTGCGCGGTGATGACTGCCTGGGGCGAGTCCACGACCTCGCCGGAGAGCTCCACGCCGCGGTTGACGGGCCCGGGGTGCATCAGTATCTGATGCGGCGACAGGCGCCGCCCGTTGATCTGATACCAGCTCGCATACTCGCGCGGTGACGGAACCCACGTCTCGCTCATGCGCTCGCGTTGCATGCGCAGCGCGTATACGACGTCGGCGGAGGCGAGCTCGTCGAGCGTGAAGCGGACCTCGCAGCCGAGCTCCTCGATGCCGCGCGGGATCAGCGTCGGGGGCCCGGCGACGGTGACCTTGGCGCCCATCCGCTGGAAGGCGATGATGTTCGATCGAGCGACGCGCGAATGCGCGACATCGCCGACTATCCAGATCGACAGGCCGTCGATCTCGCCGAGCCGCCGGCGCAGCGTGTAGACGTCGAGCAGCGCCTGCGTTGGTTGCTCGCGCTTGCCGTCGCCGGCGTTGACGATCGCAGCGCTGCACCATTTCGACACGAGCTCGGAGGCTCCCGCCCAGGGCGTGCGCAGGACGATCGCATCCGGCTTGTGGGCGCTGAGGGTGAGGACGGTGTCCTTCAGCGACTCGCCCTTCTCCACGCTCGAGCCGCTGGCGGCGAAGTTCACGACGTCGGCCGACAGCCGCTTGGCCGCCAGCTCGAAGGAGCTGCGCGTTCGTGTGGACGCCTCGTAGAAGAGGTTCAGGACCATGCGGCCGCGCAGCGCGGGCACCTTCTTGATCTCACGGTCTGAGACCTCAGAGAAGCGCTCGGCCTGCGTGACGATCCGCTCGATCGCCGCGCGGTCGAGATCTTCGATCGAGAGCAGGTGGTTCATGCCGAGCTCTCCAGCACGGCCGGCTCGGCGATCGCCACCTCGTCGACGCCGTCGAGCTCGCGCACCCGCACGCGCACATGCTCGCCCCTGGAGGTCGGGAGGTTCTTGCCCACGTAGTCGGGGCGGATCGGCAGCTCCCGGTGACCGCGGTCGGTGAGCACGGCCAGCTGGACACGGTCGGGCCGACCATAGGCGAACAGCGCCTCGATGGCCGCGCGCACGGTGCGCCCGGTGAAGAGGACGTCGTCGACGATCACGACCGTGCGCCCGGTGATGTCGAAGTCGATGTGCGACGCGCGCAGCACCGGGGCGTCGTGGCGGCTGGCGACGTCGTCGCGGTAGAAGCCGATGTCGAGATCCCCGAGCGGCACCTCGCTGTCGAGCA
>JAOPZB010000114.1 GCA_025964355.1 Solirubrobacterales bacterium
CGCGCGGGCCCCGAGGAGGTCGACGAGGCCGTGGCGCGCGCCACGCAGGCGCTGCCGGCGTGGCGCGCGCTCAGCCCGGCGCAGCGCGCCGCGATGCTTCGCGCGCTCGCCGAGACGCTCGCCGACCACCACGAGGAGCTTGCGATGCTCGAGGCGCGCAACGCGGGCAAGGCGATCGTCGACGCTCGCGGGGAGATGGCGATGGTGATCGACACCTTTCGCTACTACGCGGGCGCCCCCGAGCGGCTGCTCGGCGACACGATCCCGGTCGCCGGCGGAGAGGCGTTCACCGTGCGCGAGCCGCTGGGGGTCGTCGGTCTGATCACGCCGTGGAACTTCCCGCTTACGATCGCCTCGTGGAAGCTCGCGCCCGCACTGGCAGCGGGCAACACCGTCGTCCTCAAGCCGGCGGAGCTAACGCCGATGAGCGCGCTGCGCTTCGTCGAGCTGGCTCGCACGGCCGGGCTGCCCGACGGCGTGGTCAACGTGGTCGTCGGCCCCGGCAGCAGCTGCGGGCGGCGGCTTGTGGAGCATCCCGACGTGGCGAAGATCGCCTTCACCGGCTCCACAGAGGTCGGCCGCTCGATCGCCGCCGGCGCCGCGGCGACGATCAAGCGTGTGACGCTTGAGCTGGGCGGCAAGTCGGCGAACATCGTCTTCGCCGACGCCGACCTGGAGGCGGCGGCAGCGGCGGCGCCGGCGGCTGTGTTCGGCAACGCGGGTCAGGATTGTTGTGCGCGCTCGCGCATCCTCGTCCAGGAGGGCGCCGTCGAGCGATTTCTGGAGCTGCTGGAGGGCGAGGTGAAGGCTTTGCGGGTCGGCGACCCGCTCGACGAGGCCACGCAGATGGGACCGCTGATCTCGGCGGCGCAGCGTGAGGCGGTCGGCTCCTTCCTGAACGGCGAGGCGCCGGTCGCGTTCCGCGGAACCGCGCCGCAGGGCCCCGGATTCTGGTTCGCGCCCACGGTGCTCGCACCGGTGAAGCCGAGCGATCGCGTGGCCCGCGAGGAGGTGTTCGGCCCGATCGCCGCGGTGATCTCCTTCACCGACGAGGCCGACGCGATCAGCCTCGCCAACGACTCGGTCTATGGCCTGTCGGGGTCGATCTGGACCCTCGACGGCGCGCGGGCGCTGCGCGTTGCGCGCGCGGTCGAGACGGGAGTCCTGTCGATCAACGCGAACACCTCGGTGCGCGTGACGACGCCGTTCGGCGGGTTCAAGCAGTCCGGCTATGGTCGCGAGCTCGGCCCGCACGCGCTCGACGCCTACACCGAGGTGAAGACGATCTTCTATGCGACGGAGCGAACGTGAGCGCCAACGGCCGCCTGCCGGGACGCGTCTGTGTCATCACTGGTGCCAGCGGGGGCATCGGGGCCGCGGCCGTCGAGCTCTTTCGCCGCCAGGGCGCCGTCGTCGTCGGGGTCGACGTGCTGCCCGACTCACCCGGCGACCGCGCGCTGCAGGTGGACGTGACCAGCGAGGAGGAGGTCGGCGACATGTTCGCGACCGTTCGGCGCGACTACGGCAGGATCGACGTGCTCTTCAACAACGCGGGGATCTCGCCGAGCGATGACGGCTCGGTGATCGACACCACGCTCGAGGCGTGGGAGCACGTGCAGAGCGTCAACCTGCGCAGCGTGTTTCTGTGCTGCAAGCACGGCATCCCTCACCTCCTGCAGAACGACGGGCCGCTGCGCGGCTCGGTCATAAACACGGCATCGTTCGTGGCGGTGATGGGCGCGGCGACCTCGCAGATCTCCTATACGGCGTCGAAGGGCGGCGTGCTCGCCCTGTCTCGCGAGCTGGGCGTCGAGTTCGCACGCCGTGGGGTTCGCGTCAACGCGCTGTGTCCCGGACCGGTCGACACGCCGCTGCTGCGCGAGCTGTATGCGAAGGACCCCGAGAAGGCGGCTCGCCGGCTGGTGCACATTCCGATGGGTCGCTTCGCGCGGGCCGAGGAGATCGCGCAGGGCGCGCTGTTCCTCGCCAGCGACGAGTCCAGCTTCGTGACCGCGTCGGCCTTCATGCTCGACGGTGGCCTCAGCGGCGCATATACGACGCCGCTTCAGTAGCCCCCACGCGGTCCAGCCGCCCGTCGACGTCGAGAACGAAGCCGACGAGCGCGAAGCGCTCGGCGAGCAGCTCGGGCAGCTCATCGCGAGCAACCGGGGTGACGATCGCGGCGGACGGCGTGCGCTCGGTGAGGGCGAGCTCGCGCCAGTCGCTGAGCGACGTGCGCGTGCCATCTGCGGTCTGGGAGCTGACCATCAGTCCGGTGACGAACGGCGATCGCGGGTTTGTGGAGGTCCACCAGTTCACGGTCTCGACGTCGATCAGCGGCACGGGCCGGGCGAGCAGCCCATAGAGGTCCATCCACCCCTCCCCCTCGTCGGTCTGCAACACCAGTTCGGCGCCATCTTCGACGACGCGAAAGCGCCAGCCCGACTGCTCGTGTTCTGCGCCCGGGCCGAACGGCAGCGGCTCGAGCAGCGTGCCGAAACCGAAACCCACATCGGCGTGCCAGGTCTGGCCGTCGGCACGAACGCGAAGGACGAGATGACTGCGTGGACGGATCACGCCTGGCGCCGCGCCGACGCGAACGCGGGCGAGCAGCAGCTCGACCTCGGCGCCGAGGGCCTCCAGCGCGGCCTTGAGCAGGAGGTTCTGCTCGAAGCAGTAGCCGCCGCGGCGTTCGTCGACGAGCTTGCGCTCGATGTCCGCAGGCGCGAGAGACACGGCCACCCCTCGCTGGGGATCCAGATTCTCGAATGGCACCGAAGTCGCGTGGGCGCGATGCACACGCGCCACGCTGGGCTCGCCGGCCAGGCCGATCCGCGCGAGGTAGGCGTCTAGATCGAGCACGACCGCAGTTTAGGTGGCGAGGGCGGGCCAGCCAACGCATCTTCTCCTGCCCCTTCCTATTATGTACAGAACTGTCTGTGGAGCCTGTCCGACGCTGAGCGGGCTATCGACAGCCTCGCTCTTTCGTCGCACCCGGAGCGGGGTGGGCCAGCCCCCCATCGGCCCGTCGGTAGCCCGCTGAGCACCGGACAGCGACGGCCGCCCGCCATGCTGTTAAACGATACGCAGACCACCGGTGTCGCAGCGTAGGCTCGAGCACGCGGCGCACGGAGTCGGTCCGAGCGTCACCATGACCTGGTGCGTCTGATGGGACTGCGCCTGTCGGCGCTCGCTGTGGCGGCGGTCGTGCACGGGCACACGCATGCGTCGGGCGTCGACTACCTCGGTCTCTACGTCGCCTCGGTCGTCAGCTGGGCCGCGTTTCCAGGACCCGGGGAGGCCGCCCTGATCGCCGCGGGAATCTCGGCCGCGCATCACCATCTCAGCCTCGCCTCGGTCCTCGGTGTGGCGTGGGCGGGAGCCGTCAGCGGCGGCGTCGCGGCATGGATCGTCGGCCTGAAGGGGGGTCGCGGCCTGCTGACCGCGCGCGGACCGCTGTACCGCGTGCGCCTGGCGATGATCGCGAGAGGCGACCGCTTCTACGAGCGCTTCGGCCCGTTGGCGGTTCTGTTCACACCGGCGTGGATCGCCGGGGTTCATCACATGCGCTGGTCGCGGTTTCTTCCGGCGGCCGCGGTCTCGGCAGTGTTGTGGGCCGTGTCGATCGGCGTGGGCGCCTATCTGCTCGGGCCGTCGATCACCGACATCGCCGCCGATGCGGGCCTGGCGGGCGGCATCCTGGTGGTCGTGCTGTTCGTGTTGACGATCGTCCTCTTCCGGCGTCGTCGCTCCCATAGATGAGGGTCGTGCAGTCGACTAGCGGGACGGCTCCTCGGCACCGTCGCCGGCCCGTCGGATCTCGCTCGCGGGATGCTCGACGAGCGCGAGGACGCGGCTGGCCATGAACCGCGCCCTGCGGACCGGTTCGCCGGTGCGCGTCACCTCGACGACCTCGACGATGCCGCGCCCGGTCGTGATCTCCACCCGCCGGCCCGCTCGGGTCGCGGCGATCTCGTAGGTCCGAGACCCATCGTCGGCAGCGACGACGACTTCCACACGGTCGCCCTTCACAGTTCGAGCGTACCGCGGCTTGGCCGCGCGACACGTGCGGTGTAGCGTCTAGCGGACGCGCCATGGAATCGCCGATCCTGATCGATGTGTGGACTGTCGACTCGTCGCGGCGCGATGAGCTGGTGCAACGGATCTCCGACCTCATCCGCGACATGGTCGTCGGGCATCCGGGGTTCAGGTCCGCCGAGCTCTACGAGAGCATCGACGGCGGCGTCGTGATGGTGAGCGTGCGCATGCGAACGGTCGAGGAGCGCCAGCACCTGATGGACTCTCCCGGGGCTCACCAGGCGCTTCGCGAGCTTCGCGCGATCGCGCATACCCACGCCCGCCTTTACCGGCTCGTCGAGCACTTCGGCGAGACGCCATAGCTCACGCTCCGCGACGCGGCCGCCGATCGCGACGCCGGCCGCGTCGGGCGAAGTCTCCCGTCAGGGAACCTCCGGCCGGATCGAGCGCTCGAGCCGCTCGCCGGCGCGCGTGAGGCGCCAGGCTTTCGTGGCGTTTCTGGTGGTGCCGGCGGCGGTGTTCTCGATCAGCCCGACGCGAGCGAGGCGTGCGAGCAGCTTCGATGCCTGGCCCTCGTCGCTGATGCCCGACCGGCCGCTCACATCGCTGTTCTTGAGCCCGGGGTGGGCGCCGACGGCCACGAGCACGCGCATGGTCCGGTAGGTCAGGCGTATTGGCACTTCGTCGAGCGGATCCGCGTGCTTGTCACGCCGACGCGGCGCAGAGCGTACGGGCAGCGGTCGCGATAGCTCGGCGCCCGCTGCGCCCGGCCCGAGATAGGGCATCACGATGAAGCTCATCAGCGGGTTCAACAACTCGGTCAGAGGTGCCGAAGGGCGCTCGAGCAGACGGGCGTGTACGACCGCGAGCGCGCCGCCGACCGTGCCCTCGGCTGTCAACGGGGGAGGCTGGTGGCTGGCGACTGAACGCCCCTGGTCGATCAGGCGAGCGAGCTGTCGGCAGATCTCCAGACGGCGCGCCACGGTGGCCGAGCTGCCCTGCAGCGCATGCACGAAGCATAGATCCGCAAGCTTCGACTCTTCCTCGAAGAACTCGAGCAGGGCCCACAGCGCGCCGCGCACGCGGTCGGCCCAGCGATCGGGTGCCTCCCATGCGGCGCCCGCGTGATGGCCGGCTGACGCCAGGCTCTGCTCGATGGCCTCGAGCAGGCAATCGTCGCGGTCTGCGAACAGCTCGTAGAAGGTCCTGCGAGAGACGCTGGCGGAGGTCACGACCTGCTCGACCGTCGCGTCGCGCATGCCGCGCTCGCACACCACCTGGATTATCGCGGCGAGGATGCGCATGCGTTGAGCTTCGGTCACCCTCGCCCGCGCCGGGTGACCGTCCCAGGCTGGCCCCCGCACGGGCGGAGAGCGGCGAACACTCGCCTGGCCGTTGTGTCTACTCATGTGAAGGCGAGCCGTACCGATGCGGAACGAGAGATCGAGGCTGTGACGCCGCGGCCCGTCTGCGAGCGGCCGCGGCGTCCAGCTATCGGCGTGGAGGGCACACGCCGGGTTCTCTTCGAGCGCGCCGTAAAGGAGGGCGGCACGCTCGAACAGACCCCGAATCGACGAGCAGGGGGCAGGGCTGGTCCTCCCTCACCGAGCTGAGGATGGCTCGTAGACGTCGGCCTGCCAAGTCAAGAGCTGCAACGTTCCATCTGCCGACTGTCTGGGAGATGGCCGGTCGCGCTCTCGCGCCGAAGCCCGAACGGCCTCCCTGCGGTCCAGGCCCCTGGCGCTCAGCCAGGCCAGGCAGCACACCAGCACGTTCAGCGATGCCCAGGCGACAAGGATGTCGAGCAGTGGGCTCATCGTCGAACCGATGTGCGAGAGCGAGCCCCGTGGCCAAGGGGGACCGGAGCCGCGGGGCTCGTCTCGCGTCCGGGCGGTGGGGTGCCCGGGGGAAGCGGCGCACAACGCCAACTACTCATCTCGCCGTCATCGCTACTAGACGACGGCGTAGAGCGTGTGGTCCACTGTGCACTTCTCCCCCGCATCAAGCGGATCATGGCCGGGTCCGGCGCCCCTGGTAAGTCAAGGACGGCAACGTTCTATCTCTTGACTGTGTTTCCGGCGTCCGATTGCGATCGACGCCTCGGCGCCGGGCGCGACGCCGGGGATTCACTTCCCCTCTTCGCGACCTCGTGCTTGTCGACGCGACCGACGCTTTCACCCTTGACCGCCAGAGCACGCGTCGGCTACAAGCAGTCATAGCACTGTGTGAACTCGGTGAATACGCTCCTGCTCATGGGAGCAGCGATGGACACCGAAGTCAAGGAGCCGCCGATGCAGTCGCCGGTGATCTGGGCGCTGCTGGGGCTCGTCATCGAACGACCGAGCTATGCCTATGAGCTGGCGCAGCGGTTCGACCGGACGTTCGAGGGTGCCCTGACGCTGAGCAGCACCTCGCGCGTCTACACGGCGTTGGGGACGCTGCAGAAGCGCGGATTGGTCGAAGAGGTGTCGGGAACGCGCACGGGGCGCCAGCCCAAGCCGCGCTACCGGGCCACGGCCCGGGGCGCCGCTGACTATCGCGACTGGCTGGTCGGGCAGTTCGACGACAACCGCCGGCGCCAGCGCCTGTTCGTACTGCAGCTCGCTGCTCTGGCACGCGATGCCGAGTCGGCGTTCGAGCTGGTGGCGCGGTTTGAGCAGGCCTGTGTGAAAGAGGCGTCCAGGACCCCAGTCAGCTCGCACAATGGTAGCTCGCCCGCCCCCGCCACGGACCTCGTCACACGGCTGCTGAGCGAGGAGAACCGACTCGTCGTCGCGGCGACGCTCGCGTGGGTCCAGTATGTCCGGCGTGAGCTCGTGGCGCTTACCGAGCAGCGTCGTGGCGCACAGCAGTAACGGGAGGCGGGCTTTCCCCTGTTTGCCCGCCTCCGAATTAACTGTGACTGTTGGTCGACCTAGCCGATGGCCTTGGCCTTCGCGCGCTCGAACTCCTCGTCGGTGAGCACGCCGCGGTCGCGCAGTTCGACGAGCTTACTGATGTCCTCTCCGGGGCCGGTCGGCGCGGTCGTCCGCGTGTACTGTCGAAATGCCTCGTACTGCGACCGGTCCTGTTCCTGGTGTTCGTGCATGGTGTGGCCGCGCACTATCAGGTATCCGAGGACGCCTAGATAAGGGACCACGATGATGAACAGCGCCCACAACGCCTTACCCCAATTGGACAGGTCGCTGCTGCGGAAGATGTCAAAGACCACACCGACCGCGATCCATATCCAGAGAAACAAGAACGCGAACTCCAAGACCGTGAGGACCGCGTCCCCAAAGGTGAACGTGGCAAGAGGCATTCGTGTCCTTTCGGTCAGGGACGCCTGAATCGGCGTCGCCGTGCGGCGGAGCATGTGAGACTAGCGGGATGGGCGACCGCGCAGCATCCCGTGACGCACACGGGCTCGAGCGGTCGATCCTCAGAGGAGTACGATCCCCGCAAACCGTTCGCCCCGTGGACGCTCGATGCCCCCTTCCCACCCCGAAGTCGGCGAGTCGTCTTTCCGCTGGGACGCTCCCCGGTGCCCATAAGCAGAGGAGACAACCATGAGCTTCCAGAGCTCCGCTCCACCGATCGTCCTCGTTCACGGCCTCTGGCTGACGCCCCGCAGTTGGGAGGGATGGAAAGAGCGGTTCGAGAGCCGAGGCCATCAGGTACTTGCTCCGGCTTGGCCGCGGATGCAGGGCGAGGTAGAGGATATTCGACGCGATCCGTCCCCCTTGAACGGATTGGGAGTGGCAGAGATAACCGATCACTACGCGGAGATCGTCCGGAGCCTCGACCATCCACCGATCATCATGGGGCACTCCTTCGGGGGCCTCGTCACCGAGCTGTTGCTCGACAGAGGCCTCGGTGCCGCGGGCGTTGCCGTCTCTCCGGCGCCGGTCAAGGGCGTCCTTCGCCTCCCACTGGCACAGCTGCGGTCGGCGTTGCCGGTGCTCGGCAACCCGGCGAACAGAACGAGAACGGTGGAGCTGAGCCCAAAGCAGTTCCATTACGCCTTCACCAACACGATGGATGCCGCCGAAGCCCAGGCGGCGTATGACCGCTACGAGGTCCCGGGACCCGGCCGGGTGATCTTCCAGGCCGCATTCGCAAACGTCAATCCCGGCGCTCCGACCAAGGTTGATTTCCACAAGGACGACAGAGCGCCCCTGCTGGTCATGGGAAACGATCAGGACCACACGGTGCCGGCCTCCGTCAGCAGGGAAGCCGCCAAGCGCCTCGCGAGCTCGCGTGCGATCGTCGACTACAAGGAGTTCGCCGGCAGGCCGCACTTCACGGCGGGAGCGCCCGGCTGGGAGGCGGTGGCGGACTATGCGCTTGATTGGGCGACGAGGCAGACGAGCACGCCGCCGGCGAGCGAAGCGCAGCCGTAGCCTGGTCCGAAGCTGGTGCCTAGGCGAGCATCCGGCGAGCCGCCAGTGACGGTGGGGACGCCGAACGGTTGGTCATGGAGATTTCGGGCTCATCGGCTCGCCGCCGCTTGGATTCGTACATCGCACGATCTGCCTGGGCGACGAGCTCGTCCGCGCTGGTGGCCCCGCCGTCCGACCATGCCACGCCGACGCTCGCCCCGGGGCATCCGCCGACTTCTGCGTCGTCACCGCGCAGCATTTGCGCCACGCGGGACGCGAGCTTGGTTGCCGCTGCCGATCCGCCGATATCCGGACAGATAACGAGAAACTCGTCGCCTCCGATGCGGCCGACGAGATCCTGCTCTCGTACCGCCGCCTGCAGCTGGCGCGCGAGCCTGCGAAGAAGCTCGTCGCCGGCGGCGTGGCCCTGGCGGTCGTTGATCTCCTTGAAGTCATCGAGGTCGATGAACAGCACGGCGCGTTCGGCGCGCCGGCGTCCGCCGGCGAGATCGGCTTCAAGGGCCTGCATGATCGAGGACCGGTTGTAGCAACCTGTGAGTTCGTCGAACGTCGCTCGGTGCTTGAGCTCCTCACGCATGTCGACGCTGTTCGTGATGTCAACGACGCAGGCGATGGCGCCGCTCACGCTGCCGTCCTCATGGGTGAGCGCACGCAGGCTGACGGTGCAGACGCGGCGCTCGCCGTTGTCAGGCCGAAACAGTGCCAGCTCGACGTCGGCCTGCGAACCCCCCGCGAGCACGCGCGTGACGGCGTCATCGAGAATCGGCCTGTCGCTCTCCACGACGGTCTCCAGCTGCGCGTCCACGCGGGTGGCCGGCTTCACGCCGACGATCTCGTGAAGACGCTGGTTGGTGTAGACGATGTTGCGATCGGTGTCGAATTGCAGGAGTCCCACAGGTATGGTGCTGGCGAGGCGGTCGAGCAGTTGCTCGCGGACTCTCAGCGCCTCGTGCGTCGCCATCTCGTTGGAGATGTCGACCATCTCGCAGACGACACAGCCGTAATTCGGTTCGGCGAGCAGGTTGTGGTTGGTGATCTCAAACCACACCCAGTGTCCGTCGCTATGGCGCAGGCGCTGGCGCACCCGGCGCGCTGGGCCTGGGCTCGCCAGCATCTGCATCCAGTTGTCAATCGCAAGTTGGTGGTCGTCGGGATGTACGAAGTCCAGGGATCGGTGGCCGACGGTCGCCGCGGCCGCCCAGCCCAGGATCTCGGTGGCGCCCGAGTCGATGGCCGTGATGAAGCCGACCTCGTCCTTTCGCAGGGTCGCGAAGCGGGGAGCGCTCGAGACCCCGTCGCCGGCTATCGAGGGCCCGGCGCCATCGGTGCCCGTCCGAGCGAACAGCCCAAAGATCACGCCGTGGGTCTCCCGTACGTCGAGTCCGTAGAACATCGCCTCCGGGTATCCGGCCGGGCGCACCAGGCATCTGCCGGCTCCGACTCGCAGTATCCGGTCCCAGTTGGCGAGCGCGGTTGTGCGATCCTCGCCGCCCAGGCCGTCGAGTCCGGCCCGTCCCCTTAGGACGGGATTGCGCAGCAGGGGCACCGACGCCGGCATGTCTATGAACATGCCGGCGGTTGAGAGGGCCGCGACCGGCGCTTCGGGATAGATCGCCAGCAGGGACTCGAGTGCCCGCTCCAAGCCCGCCGCGTCGAGTCGCCGGACATCGTGCTCGTCGAACATATCGGTGGCGCTGTCGCCGGCTCCGGGTTGATCCTCGGGCTTGACGCCTGACTGAGTCTGAGTTTGTCGCATGGCGATAGGCGCGAGACACCTCCGGTTGAGTGCCTATCTACAGGCCTTTTCCAATGATCGAGCCGGTCGAGTCGATGGCTGAGAAATCGGCCGACCGATGGACGTTCGATGGGAGCGTGTCGTCGCCGGCCTCCGGCGAGCCGTTTCGGCGCCGGTAACGGCTAACCACGTGTCCAAGGCGTAAGGCGAGATGCTGGCCAGCCGGCCGTGGTTCTCTGATCGCGCCCAGCCATGATCTGTCAATGCCCGACGATCTCGAGATCATTGGCGGACCCACTCCCATCCCGGTTCTTCGCGCACCCGGTGACCTCTATCGCTGGAAGGTCCAGAATGGACGCGCCGAGCAACACGTCTATGTTCAAATCGCGGATGCGCTGCGACCTGAGACCTTCGAGGAGCCGCTCCGGTCGGGAATCGAATCCAAGGGCGAGTCTGTGCTTCGCAGGCTGCTCGAGCGCGGCAACGTTCCGACACGGATCAAGATCACGTCTGGAGGGATCACCGAGGTCGGTGTCGATCGCCGCCCACGTCCGTACTCGTCCTAGTCCTCAAGGGGGGCGCCGCCGGCGCCGCCACTCAGGGCGATCGTGCGCATCATCGAAGCTCGCATCGCTTACGAACGCGCCCATCCCGGAGCGCTGCCGTCGCCGTGAGCCGATCGCCGCACCCTGACAGGGCGGCGCTTAGAGCCTGACGGTCGCCGTGAGGTGCCGGAGCAGGCGTATTCGCTGCGCCGCGCCGGTGCCCTGGCCGACGATGAGCCAGGCGTTCTGGGAGCGCCGCGCGGTAAGGCCGCCCGCGCCGCCCTCGGCGAAGAAGCCTCGTGCCCGGCGCACGGGCTTGAAGTCGGGCAGCATCGCCGGATGGGCGCCTGGGTGTGCGGCGTCGAGCACGACGGTCGCTCGCAGCGGCTCGTGCTGCAGGTAATAGGTGGTCGCCATGCAGGGCAGAAACGCGTAGCCGACGAGCTGACCGCGGAACGACCGGATGGCGCTCGCCACCTCTCCGCCGCGGGCGGCGATCCCGGGCAGCCCGGTGGCGACCAGCCGGCAGGCGCCCTGCGGCGGCCGGCTCGGGTATCTCCAGGAGCGCACGCTGCCCTGCCTCGGGGTGTTGCTCCAGTGCTGTGTCATTTGGTGGCCCTGCCGATCGAGCGCCACCAGCGTCGAGCCGGCCGGGGCCAGGATGCGCGCGCCGCGCATGCCGTAGGGAAGGCCGGCAAGAGGCACAGTGGAGACACGCCGCGTGCCCCCGACGAGGACCGCGGCAACCTGCGGGTCGGTGACCGCCACCTGAGTCTCGTGACGCGAGCCGCCGTAGCTCCAGCCAAGAACGTCAAGAACAGGCATCGACCGCTCAGGCACGTCGCCACAGGCACTGACGCCGGCGACGCCGTGTTCTTCGACCACCAGGCACCACCCCGCCCGTCCGACGCTCAGCCACGGAACAACCCGCACGTCAAACGCGGCCACATGAGGATCGCTTGACCGCACCGTCGCCGTAGCGCCGGCTTGAAAACCGTGTCCGTGTTCGGCACGCGATGCGCCTCCGGCAAGCATCCAGGCGATGGCGCCGACAAGTGCCGCCACGGTCACGGTGGCCACTGCGACGTGGATGCGGCGGCGTCGCTGTCGGCGGCGTGCCTCTTCGATCACACCCTGATCGGGCCCGGTCGCGTTCTCGGCGGGACCAGCTGGAGGGGTGTCGCCGGACAGCAGCTGCAGCATGGGCTCAGCGGATGCCCTCGATGATGCTGACGAGCTCCTCGCGCCGATAGCCCTGCTGGCGCGCGAAACGGACGAGCTCACGAGCGCGCGCGATCACCGCGCTGCGCTGCGGTGTTCCCGCCACCCGTATCCCGTGCCCACGGCGGAACTCCAACAGACCTTCATCGCGCAGCACCCGCATCGCCCGCAGGACGGTGTTCGTGTTCACGCCCATCACAGCCGCGAGATCACGAGCCGGTGGCAGGCGCTCGCCGGGGCTTGCCTCTTCATCCGCGATGGCACGACGGATCTGCGAGGCGACCTGATCGTGCAAGGGCGTCGCGTCCGAGCGGTCGATGCTCTCGAGCATTATGCTAGTCATAGTAGCATCATAAGCACCACAGGATGAGGCCGCCTGGCGTCGTGACTCGGCCCCCGGGCACCGCGAGGCGGGCGCAGCGCTTTCGACATCGCACGCCTCGATCGGTGGCTTCCGCAGGCTCCAGTTCCTGCTAGGCCGCGCGGGCATCGTGTCGAGCAGCGCTCGCGGCAAGGGGCGTCCCGTCGTCGCTCGTCTTCGCGCCGTCCGGACCCGAGCCCGGCCCGTCCGCCGCGGGCCCGGGTCCATAGACGCCGCCCGGGAGGCGCACCGCGCGTCCCTCCTCCACAGCCTCCCGGAGCGCCGCGCGGAAGCGCCCGGGGCCCCAGTAGCGAGCTCCGACGATCCGCTCGAGCTCCTCGCGCTCGAGCGGCCCGTGCTCCTGCAGCGCACGGGCGATGATCTCGATCTCGCGGTCCAGGTCCTGGCTCGCAGTTGCGACGAGCCTGCTGGCGGTGCCCGAAGTCGCCATCATCCCCGGCGAGTAGAAGGCGCGGCCGGGGCCGGGCAGGTAACGCCGGACTCCCTCGCGCTCACGGTCGAGCTTGCGCTCGCTGCGCGCTCTGATGCGCGCCTCGCGCTCGGTCTCCGAGAGAATGACCTCCTCGGTGCGAAGCTCCTCAGCCCTCACCCGGTGCTGGGCGGCTTCCACCCGCTGCTCGGCGGCGAGCGCGGCGAGTTCGTGGCCGCGCGCTTCGCGTTCGAGCCGCGAGGCCTCGTCGCGATCCCGGCGGGCGCGGGCCTCGAAGGCCCTCGCCCTGGCGGCGTGCACGTCCGCCCAGCGTTCAGACATCTCGGCGCGGGCACGCGCCAGCTCCGCGTTGGCGCCTTTGAGGCGTTCGGCTTCACCGCGAGCCTCCTCGGCGAGCGCCCGCTGCTCCTTCTCCTGCGCTCGCTCGGCCGCAGCCTCGGCGAGCGCCACGTGCACGTCGGCGTCGGGCTCGTGCTCGGCGGCCAGGGCGGCCGCGCGCTCCTCGTACGCCCGCGCTCGCTCTTCGGCCGCGGCGGCTCGCTCCTGGGCCGCGCGGCGGTCGGCCTCGGCCACGGCCTGCGCCGCGACGGCGCGCTCCTCGTGTGCGTGCGCCCGCTGGTCCAGGGACTGCGCATTCAATTCTGCGATCTGAGCGAGGGCCTCCTCGACCCGCAGGCGTGCCGCGGCGTCCACATCGCCAGCGTCGGCCTGGCTGCGCAGCGCGTGCAGCGCGGCACGGTGTTCGGCCGCCGTCGCCCGCTCCGCCTCTGCCCGCTCCCTAGCGCGGACCGCCTCGCGGCGCTCGCTGAAGACCTCGGGCGCGGGGCGCGCGGGCGCCGTCACCGGCACCGGCAGCAGCAGCTCCCCCTCCTCTGCGGTGAGCGGTTTCGCGATCGCCTCGAGCGACTGCTGCTCGGCACGCACGCCAAGGAACAGCTCCGCCATCCCCCCGAGTGCCATCGCAGCGGCGCCGATGAAGAAGCCGAGGGCGACCTCGTCGACGCTTCCGCTGTGGATGAACTGGCCGAAGAGCTCCGGGCCGGTGATCCCTCCGACGGCGGTGCCCACGGCGAAGAACAGGGCGATCGCGAGCGCCCGCGTCTCCATCGGGAAGACCTCGCTGACGGTGAGGTAGGCCGAGCTCGCTCCCGCCGAGGCGAGGAAGAAGCTGGCAAGCACCAGCGCCATGAAGGACCAGGTGGTGAGCGAGCCGCTCATCAAGAGCAGCCCGAGCACGACGACGAGACCCGATGAGGCAAGGTAGGTGCCCGAGATCATGGGGATGCGACCCACGGTGTCGAATAGGCGCCCGAGCAGCAACGGCCCCAGGAAGTTGCTCGCCGCGAAGATCGTCATGTAGAGCGGGACAGAACCGGTACGCACGTGGAAGAACTGGTGCAGGATCGTGCCGAGGTCGAACACCACGGCGTTGTAGAGGAACGCCTGCCCTACAAACAACGCGAGACCGAGGATCGCGCGGCGCGGATACCGCTTGATCGCGACGCGTGCGATCTCGCGGAACGGAATCGTGTCGCGCTGGCGGATCACGATCGACTCGCCCGGCTCCGGCAGCTCCTGTTTGGTCTCCGCGCGCACCTCGGCCTCGATCTGCTCCACGATTCGCTCGGCCTCGCGCTCGCGCCCATGGATGAACAGCCAACGCGGACTCTCGGGGAGCGCCCTGCGCAGGAGCAGGATGCCGAGCCCGATGAGGGCTCCGACGCCGAAGGCGAGCCGCCATCCCAGGTCCGTGGGGAAGATGGCGGCGTCGAGGAACAGCAGTGCCGCCAGCCCGCCCATGCCGGAGCCCACCCAGTAGCTGCCGTTGATCGCCAGGTCGACCTGGCCGCGGTTGCGTGCCGGGATCAGCTCGTCGATGGCGGAGTTTATGGCCGAGTACTCGCCGCCGATGCCCATGCCGGTGAGAAAGCGGCACACGAAGAAGTACCAGGGCGCGAAGGCGAAGGCGGTTGCCACGGTGGCAGTCAGGTAGAGCACGAGCGTGACCATGAAGAGCTTCTTGCGCCCGTGCCGGTCGGTCAGCTGCCCGAACACGAGTGCGCCGATACACGCGCCCGCGACGTAGAACGCGGCAGCCGTCCCGACGTCTGCAGCGTTGAGATGTATGCCGCTGCCCGACTCCGTGAGGCGTGGCGCGATCGCGCCTACGATCGTGACCTCCAGGCCGTCGAGGATCCAGACCGTGCCCAGGCCGAGCACGATCCTCCAGTGGAACCGAGACCACGGCAGACGGTCCAGGCGCGCTGGGACCTGGGTTCGGATGGCGCGGCCGGTGAAGGCGCTCATCGCTTACTCCAGGTCTGTGGGGCCGCGCATCTCACGCCGTCCTTGCGCCGACCTTGCCGAGCGGCGTCCGGCGGCCCACGTCGCCCACAGCCATAAGACCCCCGGGGCGAGAAGCAGCAGCAGTGACCAAGCGGCCAACTCCAAGTCGATCCCTTCGCCGAAATCCCGGTCCCTGTTGCAACCGTTAGGTCGCGCGGGTCGCCCGCCAAGCCCCGTAGCTCAGCGCGATGCTGCCGGTTCGCGCACGCGCGGCCCGGCGTCACGGCCCGCCGCTCGGCGGTAGACGCGCTCATAGGCGGAGGCGACCTGATCCGGAGCGAATCGCTCCGCCGCCGTTCGCCGGCATTCGTCGGGAGAGATCTCGGCGGCCTGCTCGACGACGGCCGCCATCTCGTCATCGTCGTCCACCAGGAAGCCGTTGACGCCGTGCTGAATGATCTCGGGCGCCGCGCCGTTTGCGAAGGCGAGGACCGGAGTGCCGGCGGCGAGCGCCTCGATCATCACCAGCCCGAAGGGCTCCGGCCATGTGATCGGCATCAGAAACGCGAACGCGTCGGCGAACAGGCGCTGCTTTCGCGCACCTCCCACCTCACCCACGTACCGGATCATGCGGCCGTCGATGTGGGGCTGCACCTCGTTGGCGAAGAAGCGCTCATGTCCGGGCTGGACCGGTCCGGCGAGGATCAGCGGCCGATTGACCGCCTTTGCCACCTTGATCGCCCGGTGAGGGCCCTTCTCAGCGACCATCCGCGCGACCCAGAGCAGGTAATCCTCCTTGCGGTAGCCGACGGGCCAGGAATCGACGTCGATGGGGTTGTAGACCACGTCATCGACGCCGCTATCGGGCGGTGCCATACCGGCCTGCGAGCGGCTGATGCAGACGATCCGCCCCTTGCGTCCGTGGAAGGCGTAGTAGGGGCTGGTGTCCTGGTCGAACGGCCCGTGCACGGTGTGCACCAGCGGCGTGGCGAGGCGGTCGGCCATCGCGAGGGGCGTGTAGCCGCAGTGGTCATGCACCACGTCGAACGGACGCCGATCATCGGCTGCCGCGTCGACGGCTTCGAACGCTCGTGCCACGTGGTCGGCCTCGATCAGCGCACGCTGGATTTCCTCTGGGTGCGCGGACTGCAGCAGCGGTCGCACCCGCGCCTTCGACCTCGACCCCGGAGCACAGAACAGCTCCACGTCGTGTCCCTGCTCCACGAGCGCGTCGGACAGCAGGGCGACCACGAACTCGATGCCGCCATAGCCCGGCGGGGGAACGGGAATCCAGGGCGGCGCGAGCATCGCGATCCGCATGCGCGCCTCGTCGCTCGGCTCCGCGCGCCGGCGCTCGGGGACGCCGCGCCGGTCGGCGTCGAGCAGGACCTCGTTGTGACCGCGTTCGAATGGGTAGTCGCGCGACGCCATGCCTTGGCCACTAGCTCCTACGGTCTCGTGTTCAAGTTGGCGCGGACGGCGAGCGGTCTACCGTTGCCTACGGGAGCGATGCACGAGGTTGCGATTTCCTCCATGAGCCCGGACCGTTACCGGGAGGTCTCCACCCCGGGGCGGTTCGCCGCGTTCGAGCGTGGTGTCGGCGAAGCGCGCGAGCTGCTCGACGGCCGCGTGGTCTGGAACGTGAACTCGACCGCGCGGGGAGGGGGCGTCGCGGAGCTACTTTCGTCGCTCGTCGCGTACGCGCGCGGCGCGGGCGTGGATGTTCGCTGGTTGGTCATCGACGGCTCGCCCGAGTTCTTCGCCGTCACCAAGAGAATCCACAACCGGCTGCACGGCGCCGCCGGCGACGGAGGCCCGCTCGACGAGGCGGCCCGGCGCATATACGAGACGACGCTCGTGCAGAACGTGCAGGAGTTCTGCGGCCGCGTGCGCGAGGGGGACGTGGTGATCGTCCACGACCCTCAGCCGGCGGGCCTGATCGCCGCGGCGCGTGAGGCGGGCGCGGCTGTGATCTGGCGCTGCCTCGTGGGTCTGGACCATCCCAACGACTCGGCGCGCGAGGCGTGGCGGTTCCTGCACCGCTATGTCGAGCCCGCCGACGTTT
>JAOPZB010000177.1 GCA_025964355.1 Solirubrobacterales bacterium
AGCCCGCCCCGGCTCAGCAGCCGGCCGAGCCCGCCCCGGCTCAGCACTCGGCCGAGCCCGCCCAGGCGGAGCAGCCCGCCGTAGAGGCGGAGCCGGAGGCTCCCACGGGCGATGGCGCGGCCGCGGAGAGCGCCGACGCGGCCGAGCCGGCCGAGGCGGAGAACCAGCAGACGAAAGCGGAGGCGGGCGCGTCATGAACACGGTGGAGATCGCAGCGAAAGACGTCAAGGCTCTGCGCGACCGCACGGGCGCGGGGATGATGGATTGCAAGAAGGCCCTGACCGAGGCGCATGGGGACGTCGAGAAGGCGATAGAGATCCTCAGGGTTAGGCAGGGCAAGAAGATCCAGGACCTCGGGGAGCGCGCGGCCACGGAGGGCACCGTCCAGGCGTACGTCCACGCCGGCTCGAAGGTGGGCGTGCTGATCGAGGTCGACTGCAACACGGACTTCGTCGCCAAGAACGATGACTTCGTGACGTTCTCGCGAGAGGTCGCCATGCAGATCGCCGCGTCGCCGAGCGTCAAATACGTCAGCCGCGAGGACGTGCCGGCGGAGCTGCGCGACGCGGAGTCGCGCGTCTACGAGCAGGAGGCGGCCGACAAGCCCGAGAACGTGCGCGAGCGGATCGTGTCCGGCAAGCTCGACTCCTGGCTGGAGACCGTCGTGCTGCTCGAGCAGGTCATGCACAACCCGAAGTTCGACGGCAAGACCGTGCAGCAGCTGCGAGACGAGCTGGCGGCCACCACCGGCGAGAACGTCGTGATCCGCCGGTTCTCCCGCTTCGCAATAGGCCAGTAGGCCGCGAACCGGGTATAGGCTCTCCGCGGCGATGGCCCCTGCCTTCAAACGCATCCTCCTGAAGCTGTCCGGCGAGGCGCTGATGGGAGAGCTCCAGTACGGGACCGACCCCGACCGCGTGGTCGCCGTGGCGCGGCAGGTGACCGCCATCCGCGACCAGGGAGTCGAAGTGGCGATCGTGGTCGGCGCAGGGAACATCTACCGTGGCATGCAGGGCGCCGCCGCTGGGATGGACCGCGCGACCGCCGACTACATGGGGATGCTCGCCACGGTGCTCAACGCGCTGCCCCTGCAGGATGCGCTGGAGAAGATGGGCACCGACACAAGGGTGCTGTCCGCGCTCGGCGTCTCGGAGATCGCCGAGCCCTACATCCGACGTCGCGCGATGCGCCACCTCGAGAAGGGCCGCGTGGTGATCTTCGCGGCCGGAACCGGGAACCCGTTCTTCACGACCGACACCGCCGCGGCGCTGCGAGCCGCCGAGATCCACGCGGAGATCATCCTGATGGCCAAGAACGGCGTCGAAGGCGTCTACACGGCCGACCCGGCGATCGACCCGAGCGCCGAGTTCATTCCGGAGATCACGCACATGGAGGCGATCGAGCGTCGTCTGCGCGTGATGGACTCGACCGCGCTGGCGCTGTGCATGGAGAACGGGATGCCGATCAACGTGTTCAACATGGATGACGAGACGAGTCTCGCGCGGATAATCTCCGGCCAGCGCGTGGGCACACTCGTCTCGACATCCCAGGGGGAGCACGATGGCCGCTGACAGCCTGATCGACGAACTGCTCGCCGACGCCGGCGACCGGATGGTCAAGTCGCTCGAGTCGGCCCAGCACGAGTTCTCGACGGTCCGCACGGGGCGCGCCAGCCCGTCGCTGCTCGACCGGGTGGTCGTCGACTACTACGGCGCGATGACCCCGCTGAACCAGCTCGCGACGATCTCGGCGCCGGAAGCGCGCCTGATCACCGTCCAGCCGTACGACAAGTCCTCGATCAAGGCCGTCGAGAAGGCGATCAACGAGTCCGACGTCGGGTTGAACCCGTCCAACGACGGCAATCTGGTGCGCCTCGCGGTCCCCGAGCTGACCGAAGAGCGCCGCCGCGAGCTCGTGAAGGTCGTGCGCAACCTCGCCGAGGAGGGTCGAATCGCGATCCGCAACGTGCGCCGCGACACCATGCATCAGCTGCGCGAACTGAAGGCCGAGGGGGAGGCGTCCTCGGACGACGAGCACCGTGCGGAGGTGGAGCTGCAGAAGCTCACCGACGGCCGGATCGGCGATCTCGACCACGTGCTCAAGGCCAAGGAAGAGGAGATCCTCTCCGTCTGATGGACGCCGCCGGGGACCGGGCGTCGGCGACCGATCGGGGATCGGCCGGCGGCGCGGCGACCGATCGGCAGTCGTCGGTTGCAGCGGCGCGCTACGTCGCCATCATCACCGACGGCAACGGCCGCTGGGCGCGGGCGCACGGCGTCCCGGTCAACGAGGGTCACAGCGCGGGCGCCGACACCGTCAAGGCGCGGCTGCGCGACGCGGCGGAGCTCGGCATCGACGAGCTGACCGTCTACTCGTTCTCCACCGAGAACTGGTCGCGCCCTCCGAAGGAGGTGCAGGGCCTGATGGAGATGTTCTCGGGGCGGATCGCAACTGAAACCCCGGAGCTCAACCAGGAAGGGGTGCGCATGCGCTTCATCGGACGCCGCGACGGCATCGCGCAGGAGCTGCGCGACCAGATGCGGTGGGCCGAAGAGCTGACCGGCGCCAACACGCGGATCACCCTGTTCGTCGCCTTCAACTATGGCGGGCGCGCGGAGATCCTCGACGCGGCACGGCGATTCACCGGCGGCGGCGAAGAGGAGTTCCGCGCCTGCCTCTACGCGCCGGAGATGCACGACCCCGACCTGATCATCCGCACGAGCGGCGAGCGCCGGCTGTCGAACTACCTGCTGTGGCAGTCGGCCTACTCGGAGCTCGTCTTCCGCGACGAGCTCTGGCCGGACTTCACTCGCGCGGCGCTCGAGGAGTCGCTGGCGGAGTTCGCGGAGCGCCGACGCAGGTTCGGCGGGCGATGAAGGGTCGCTGATGGCCGGCGGTCCCCGCACGCCGGCCGGTATGCGCGGCGCGGGACGTTCGCGCTCGGAGGCGCCGCCACGCGCATCGTC
>JAOPZB010000132.1 GCA_025964355.1 Solirubrobacterales bacterium
TGTCGCGGCCGTTGCGCCACCGCCGCTGCCGCCGCAACCTGCGGCGATCGCGGCGACCGCGACGAGCGCTGACGCTGCGAGTAGGTTGACAACTTTGGTGCGAGTCATTCTGGTTTCCTTTGGTACGCGGATTGCGGGTTATGTCCATGGTCCCCAGCGCGCTCCCGCCTGTCGTCGGCCGGGCGACGACTCTTCGCCTTCGCCCGGCGCGGTAGCCCCGGCCTACGGACTACTCCCGTAAGACTCGGTTTCAGTCGGTTTGTTCCCCGGAGCTAGCGGAAGGGGATTGCGGCCGCGATCAGGGTGCCGCCGTCGACCGGACTCTCCACCCGCAGGCTTCCGTCAAGCGCGGCGAGTCGGTCGCCTAACCCGAGCAGTCCGCTCCCGTCAGGCTGCGCTCCCCCGACTCCGTCGTCGCGCACCTGGACCTGCAGCGTGCCGTCCGTGACCCGCGCCGTGACCGCGGCGCGATTTGCGTGGGAGTGCTTGGCAACGTTGGTGAGCGCCTCGGCGACGATGAAGTAGGCGGTCGCCTCCACGGCGAGAGGAAGGCGCTCGACCGACACGCCGATGTCGACAGGCACGTGCATGCGTGAGGCCAACGCGCCCACTCCCGCGCGCAAGCCTCCGCGCGTGAGCACAGACGGCAGGATCCCGTGAGCGAGCTCGCGCAGCTCGGCGGTGGCTTCCTCGGCGTGCTGGAGGGCCTCGTCCACTACCGCCGGGGCATCGCCGGGGTCCTCCTCGAGCGCGCGCCGCGCGAGCTTCAGCGTGACGACGGTGTGTACGAGGCGCTGCTGCGCGCCGTCGTGCAGGTCACGAACGACGCGCCGGCGCTCCTCGTCCGCGGCGGCCACGATCCGCGCACGAGAAGCGGCCAGGTCCGACCGTGCCTGCATGTTCGAGATCGAGGTGGCGACCAGCTCGGTGAACTCCTCGATGCGTGACTCGGCGTCTGCCGGCAGCGGCTCCGCACCAAGTGTCACGGCTGTCATCGAGCCCCACAGCCGCCCCTCGACAACGATCGGGCTCCCGACCGCCGAGCGAACGCCGGTCTCGCGTGCGTGAGCGCCCAGGGCACCGGTGATGCTCGCGTAGTCGTCGATGCGCGCGGTCCGCCAGGTGCGGCGAACCCGCGCGGCGACGTTGTCTCCCTCCACGCTCAGCTGCATGCCAACCTGAAATGCCCCGTCCAGCTCGCCCCACATCGCGACGAGCGTGGACCCGCCGTCGGGCTCATGGCAGAGCATCCAGGCGCTCTCGGCACCCAGAAGCCGGCCCACTTCCTCTGCGACCTTGGTGAAGACCTCCGTCGAGGACGCCTGACGCGCGACCAGCGTCGCCACCCGCCGCAGTGCTGCCTGCTCCTCGGCCAGCCGTCCCACCTCGACGCGCGCCTCGGTGTTCGAGATCGCGGCCGCGACGAGCTCCGTGAAGGCAGCGATCCGCAACTCCGTATCCGCCGCGAGCGGCTGCGGATCGTTCGACGATGCGATCACGGCCCCCCAGAGGTGCCCGTCGACGACGACCGGCGCGCCGACCGCCGATCGGATCCCAAGCTCGTCAGTTAGGTCAGCGATGTCGGCGGAGGCGTCGTCGTAGCTGTCCATGCGCGCCGGTCGACCACTCGCGAATACCAACGACGTGACGCTCGTATCGTCGAGCGTGACCCGCGCGCCGACTGATACTTGACCTCCGTCAGCGCTCCAGCCGCCGACGCCGGTGACGGTCCCGTCACCCTCGTAACGCGCTATGTGGGTCGCGTTGACACCGAGGAGCAGCCCGACCTCTCTCGCGACGGTCGCGAACACGTCGCTCGGCGCCACGCCGCTCGCGACGAGCGTCGCCACCCGTCGCAGCGCGGCCTGTCCCCGTGCGAGCAGGGCCAGCTCCTCCCGGCTCGCCGTGTTGGAGATCGCGGTCGCGACGAGCTCGGTGAAGCCCGCGAGGCGCGACTCGGCGTTCTCGGGGAGCAACCGTGCCTGCAGCGACCACGCCAGCATCGCGCCCCAGAGGCGTCCGTCCACAATTATCGGCGCGGCGACACCGGACCGGATGCCGAGCTGCTGCCAGAACCAGGGAAGCGCTCCCTCTATGCTCCTGTAGTCCTCGATCCGTACGGTGCGCCCGGTGCGCAGCACCTCACCGGACAGCGACGTATGTTCGAGTTTCAGCCGCCCCACCGGCAGCCGATCGTGGCCCGGCGGAGTCCAACCCTCGAGCTGCAGGATTTCGTCATCGCCCACGAAGCGGACAACGCGCGCCCCGTCGAGGTCGAGCAGCACTCCGGCCTCCTCGGCCACGGCGGCGAAGACCGCATCCGGCGACTCGCCGCGCGCGACCCGCGTCGCCACCCGCCGCAGGGCAGCCTGCTCCTCAGCCAGCTCGCTTCGTGCGGACTCCGACACGTCCGCGCGCCGGGCCGCGTGGGCTGCAAGCTCGCCGATCAGGACGCCGGCCACAAGGTAGACGAGCAGAACCGCGAGGTCCGCGGCATCCGGGAAGCCGTGGCCATGCGTCGGAGGGACGTAGTACCAGTCGTAGGCGAGCAGGACGGCCACCGCGGCCGGAACGGCGTACTCGACACCCCATCGCCTGAACATCGCGACGATTGCGACTCCGTAGAGCACCCCGAGGGCGACGACCCATGCACCGGAGCCGGCGGCCACGATAGTCACGGCTGCGAGCGCGAAGGATGCCGCCCCCGCGCCGAACGCGAGCGCAACGTCGACGCCGGCGGAGATCCGCCGTTGGCGCCTCAATGCCGTCATCCAGGCAAGGCTAGCCCAGAGGTGTGAGCATCGCCAGGCCCGTCACGCCCGCACCGCCATGAGCCCTGTGGTGGGGAAGGACCGAGACTCATCTACGGCTATCCCGACCCCCACGCTCGGGTCCGGCGGAACGCTTCGTCGGGCGCAGGGGCATGGCGACGTTGTCGCTGCGGCATAACAGTGTGCGCATGCCTGCACGAATCCCAACCTCCCGCTCTGCGACAGGCGGCGGCACGCCTCGCGGTCCCGTCCACTCGCGATGAGCCCGCGCGTCTTTCAGCGGCCTCCAGTCGACCAATGGCTGCGCGAGCGCCTCCTGGACGAGGCGCTCGAGCGGTACCTGGACTGGCGCGCCGAGTCCGAAGCGGTGGACGTCGCATACCGGGTCTGGTCGGTGGCGCCTGCGGCCGACGGGGCGACCCCGTTCAGCGCCTATCGCGCCGCACTGGACCGGGAGGAACGAGCCGCGACCGTCTACTGCAGCGTGATCGAGCGGGCGGCGCTCGCGATGGACGGCGAGCCCCAGCTCGCGATCGCGCAGTCGGAAGTCGATCGACTATGAGACAGGCAGGCGTGCTCCCGACACGCAAATCAGAGCGCGGCGAGATGCCGCCGAGGCGGCGCTCGCGCAGGCCGGCATGGCCCGTCGTCAAGCAGGTCCGTTCGCGCCGGCCGCGAACGGCGTTCGTGCTCTCGGGCGGCGCGAGCCTCGGCGCGCTGCAGGTCGGCATGCTGCGTGCGCTCTACGAGCGCGGAGTCACGGCGGATCTGCTCGTGGGGACCTCGGTTGGCGCCCTCAACGCCGCTTTCATGGCATCTCGTCCGCAGACGCCGGAGACGACGTGGGAGCTCGCGAGGGTTTGGCGCCGGATCGAACGCGCCGATGCCTTCCCGCTCAGTCTGCGGACCGTCGTCGGCGGGCTATCGGGGCAGCGCGACCACCTCGTTCCCGCGCACGGCCTGCGCCGGATCGTCGAACGCCATGTTGAGCTCGACGACCTCGCGGACGCGCTTGTCCCGCTGAGTCTCATAGCCTTCGACGTCACCGTCGGCGCAGAGGCCGTGCTCTGCGACGGACCCGCCGTCGACGCGATCCTCGCCGCCTGCTCGATCCCCGGGATCTTCCCGCCGATGGCGATCGGCGAGAAGCTGCTCGTCGACGGCGGGGTCGTGAACAACACCCCGATCAGCCACGCGGTCGAGCTCGGTGCCGAACGCGTCTACGTGCTTCCGACCCAGGAGGCACCGTTCGCACAGCCGTCTCCACCGCGCACCGCGCTCGATGCGTCGATCTACGCGCTGGGGCTGCTCGTCGGCAGCAGGCTCGAAGCCGACATCGCCCGATATGGACAAGAGGTAGAGCTGATCGTGCTTCCAGCTCCGAACACCCAGCACGTCCAGCCGACCGACTTCGAGCACTCAAGCCGCTTGACCGCCGACGCACACGCGGCGAGCCGGGAGGCGCTCGCACGCGTCGCGGCCGCTCCCCAGAGCGAAAGGCTCGCGGCGGCGTGACGCCATCGAAGCGCACGGCCGCCCCCGGCCTGACGGACACCGATCGCTTGCTCGTGAGGATGAAGAGGCTTGTCCGGCGGGACGGCGACAGCGGCACGAGCGGCGTCTCGCGTCACGCGCCGAGCAGCGAGCTCGACCGTCTGAAATCGGAGCTCGCCGAATCGGTGCGACGAGATCTGGCGGACCGCAAACGACGCGCCGAGACGACCTGGGAGATGAGACGATGAGCACAGATCTTGTTGACATCCAAGCGGCTCCGGACGAGCCGTCAGCGCTGGCGCCCCATCCCGCTGGGAGGTGTCGCTGTGACGCCCGCGAGATCATCGCGTTCCGCGACGACGATGGCGACTGGACCTGCTTTGGCTGCGGGCGCCAGATCGCGCCCGCTATGACGAGGGTCCGAAGCGTCACAGCGTCCAGCAGCGCGCCGCCCGGCTAGCGCGGGTCGCGCAGGTACGTCAGGGCGGCCAGGACGCGCCTGTGCTCGCTGGGGCCTGCGTCGAGGTCGAGCTTTTGGAAGATGCTCGTGATGTGCTTCTCGATCGCCGCCGTTGTCACCACCAGCGCCTCGGCGATGCCCTGATTGGACTTCCCCTCGGCCAGGTGGCCCAGGACGTCACGCTCTCGGGGGCTAAGTTCGTCGAGCGGCCCCTCGCGACGGCGGCGCCCGAGCATGCGGCCGACGACCTCCGGGTCCAGGGCACTCCCGCCGGCGGCAACGCGGGCAACCGCGTCCCTGAACGCATCGACGTCTCCGACGCGCTCCTTCAGCAGGTAGCCGACGCCCTCTGCGCTGTCGCCGATCAGGTCGAGCGCGTACTGCTCCTCGTAGTACTGGGACAGGACGAGCACGCCTGTCTGCGGGAGCATGCGCCTGAGCTCCAGCGCTGCGCGGAGACCATCGTCTCCCCGACCAGGCGGCATCTGGATGTCGACCACCGCCACGTCGGGACGATGTGCGAGCGCCTTGCGCAGGAATGCCTCCGCGTCGCCGGCCTGGCTGACGACGTCGAAGCCCCCCTCGACGAGCAGCCGCGCGATGCCCTCGCGCATCAGAACATCATCCTCGCCTATGACCACCCGGACGGGCTTCGACACGACGACACGTTACTCCCAGACGCTCGGTGGCGTATGGTGCTACTGCTCGAACATGAGCCGGCGCAAAGGGCCGCTCGCCAGCTGCTCCTTGGGGATGAACGGCAGCTTTACGTGGCCGTCGCGAGCGTCGATTGCGCAGCCGGCATCGCTGTCGGTGGAGGTCAGCACGACGCGCGGCCCCCACGGAAGCGCAGCGAGCTCATAGGCCAGATCGATGCCGCCGCGGTCCGGGAGCCCGACGTCGACGAGCGCGGCATCCGGCCTCGACGCGCGGGCCGCGGCGACCGCGCCGGTGGCGTCGCCGGCGGTCGCCACCACCTCGACCCCGGCCTTCTCGAGGATCCGCGTCGCGAGGGACACGAAGATGGGATCGTCGTCGACGATCAGTGCGGAGCACGCCATGTCCCGATCATCGCATCCGTCCGGCTGTGCGATGGTAGGGAGAACCCGACGGTCGGCTCGGGGTAGGGGTTGCCCTACCCGCTCTCGTGGGACGCCCGGAGGGCCCTCTCGGGCGAGGGGGTACTGTCCAAAGCCTGCGCACGGGAGATGATGTGAAAGCAGCAGAACATCGCGCGAAGATTGGAGTTACGATGGCCCATAGCTTTCACAGTCGGTCCTCTCGCCGGCCCACCGAAGGTCATCAGCGAAACCTCATGCTGGTCGAGGAGCTCGCCGCCGAGGGCTCCGGTGAGAGCGACGCAATCGGCGTCCCAATCCGCGTCCTGGTGGTGCACGGCGATCGGCTTGCTCGCGCGGGACTCCGCGCCCTGCTCGACGCGGAGCCAGACGTCGCTGTCGCGGCCTGCGCTGCGAACGCGGACGAAGCGGTCGCCCTCGCCGCAGAACTGCGCCCGGACGTCACGCTGATCGATCTGACCGGCCCCTGCATCGACGTCGTCGACGTTACGCAACGGATCGCCGCCGACCCGAGCGCCTCGACGCCCCACGTCCTGATCGTGGGAGCGTCTGAGAACGGCGAGGAGATCTTCTCGTCGCTGCGGGCCGGGGCGACTGGATTCCTGGCGAGCGACACGGAGCCAACCGACCTGATGCACGGCATACGGGCCGTCGCCGCCGGCGACGCAGCGCTCTCGCCAGGCGGGGTTCGCCGCCTGATCGCCGAGCTCGCCACGCAGCCCGAGCCTCGGCTGGCCGGCCCCGAGCAGCTCGACGAGCTGACGGCGCGGGAGCGCGAGGTCATGGCACTCGTGGCCGCAGGCTTCACCAACGATGACATCGCCGAGCAGTTGGTCGTGACACGCGCGACGGCGAAGACCCATGTGAGCAGGGTCATGGGCAAGCTCGGCGCTCGCCACCGAGCCCAGGTCGTGACGCTCGCCTACGAGACCGGGCTCGTGCATCCCAGACGAAGCCCGGGCGCGGCCCGTGGCGTCGCTGCGAACCTGGCGGTCGCCTAGCGATGGAGACGCAAGATCCGGCGGCGCGAGCGATACGCGCCGTGATCGCCGGTAGCGTCCAGGGGGTCGGCTTGCGAGAGGCGACGCGACGCCGAGCGGACCAGCTCGGCGTCCGGGGCTGGGTGCGCAACGAAGACGACGGCACCGTCGCGCTGCACGCGGAGGGCCCGTCCGCCGGGATCGACGCTCTCGTCGCCTTCCTTGCCAGGGGCCCGCGCGGCGCCGGCGTCGCGGAGTTGTCAGTGCACGATGTCCGCGTCGAGGGACACGAGCAGTTCGCGATCCGCGGTGTGAGCGCCGGCGGCTTCGTCGTCCAGGAGCACGCTTCCAGCACGCGCCACTTCGACCTGCGCCTGGAGGTCGCTCAGACGATGCGGTCCTGGGCGGTGCCCAAGGGCCCGTCGCTGGACCCGGCGGTCAAGCGGCTGGCGGTCCAGGTCGACGACCACGCCATCGAGCACAACGCGTTCGAGGGCCCTACCGAGGGCGGCGGTGTCGTGGTCTGGGACCGCGGCGCCTATGAGCGGGGCGGGCGAGTGCCCTGGCCGGAGGCGCTGGACCGCGGCCACGCTGTGTTCGTCCTTCACGGCGAGAAGCTCCAAGGCGGCTTCGCGCTGCAGCGCACGGGGCGGGCGCCGAGCTCGCAGTGGCTGCTGCTCAAGCGGCGCGACGACGAGGCACGCCCCGGCTCGGACGTCGTTGCCGAGCGACCGGCGTCGGTGGTGAGCGGCCTGACACTCGATGAGATCTTGCAAGCGGGACCGCCGCGGTCCTAACGCTCGACGAGCGGGCGCACTTCAACCGCGCCGCCCATCCGCGCCGCCGGCACAAGTGCGGCCAACTCGATGGCCGCATCGAGGTCGTCGGCCTCGTAGAAGAAATAGCCACCGACCGCCTCCTTGATCTCGACAAACGGCCCATCAGTGGTGAGCGTCGCACCCTCCTGCACCCTGACGGTGGTCGCCGTCTCGGGCGCGGCCATCTGGAGGCCGGGGGTCGCGCCGGGCGTCTCGTTGATCGCCTTGTACGCGCTGTAGACGGCGTTCTTCTCGTCCTCCGAAAGACGCTCCCACTCGTCTGACCCCGGCAGCGGGGTGTCGCCTTGGTAGATCAGCAGCATGTACTTCATCGGTCCTCCTTGTCGGGGTGGTCGCCCTATAGACGAACGGGGCACGACGAAATCGACAGTGCAGCCAGAACGAGGGCGGCGAGATGTCGGCGGCGAGGTGACGGTCACACCGTTGGCTAGATCCTCAGTTCCTCCGCGGTGATGGCCGCGCGCGTGGCCCAGGCGAAGCGCTCGAGACGATGGATCAGCCCGGCGGCATGCAGCCGGTTGAGACTGTCGGTCGTGTCCTGGCCGAGCGCGCGGTCGATCTCGTCGCGCGACCAGGGTCGCTGGTCCGCAGCGCCGATCATCAGGCCGAGCACCGCGGAGTCGATCGTCGCATCTTCCTCGGCCGGGGTACGGGTACGCTCATCGCGCATGGGAAAGCCGCTCCTTTCCGTGCCACGGCCCCCGGCAGTTGACGCTGCGCGGGGGCCAACACTTTCGATAGCCGCCTGAGCTTAGGCACGTGATGCGATGGAATTGTCGCCCGGGGCTGCGCAGCCAGCCGACGACGAGCTAGCCACGGATCGCGGCGAGGGCGGCGCGGCATTCCATCGCTTCTCGGGCCACCCCGCGGGCCCCCAAGCGCTCGGCGACCTCTTCGGCCTGCTCGAGCAGGTTCTGCGCCCGGTCGAGGTCCCCCGGCTGGCCGCGGCCGATCAGGGCGAGCGCCCAGGCGGCGTTGGTGCGGGCGAGGAGCAGAGGCGCGCCGAGGTTCGCCTCCAGCGCAGCGGCCGCGGCGAAATGGCGGTCGGCGTCCTCGTAGCGCTCCAGCGCCGTGGCGAGCGCGCCGAGCGCCCAGTCGACCGACCCGGACAGGATGGTGCCTCCGGCAGCGAGCTGGCCGGAGAAGGGCGCCAGCAGCTCGTAGACCTCCTGCGCCCGATCGCGGACCGGCAGACGAGAGCAGACCTGCGCCCACACCAACATGGCTATGAACCAGAACTCGTCCCGGCGGAGACTCCGAACGTCCTCTGAGAGCGCCATGTCCCGCGCCTCATCGGTCCGGCCGCTTTCGATCAGGGCAAGCGCCGCGGCGGCACGCCACGAAGGCAGGCCGTCTGCTTCCCGGGCGCCCGCCAGCGCCGGCTCGACGATCTCTGCGTACCGCCCCTGGAAGTAGCGAACTCTGCTCATGTGCCCCGCGAACGATGTCTCAGCGTCGGGCTCACCCGACGAGGTTGCGACCTCGTAAGCCTCGATCGCCCAACGCTCAGATGCTTGAAGGTCCCCCTCGACGAGGCTCCAAATCGACTCGAGCTTCAGCCTCGTCCACGCGATCGACGGCTCGGGCACGGAGGCAGCCACGGCTCGTATCGTTGTAAGACTCGACTCGACCTGAGCGCGCTCCCCGGCCTGCAGGCCTACGACCATGCGTCTCAGCGCCGCCCAGAAGACCAACCGCGGGTTCTCCAGGCGCTGCACGAGCTCGGCCAGCTCGTCGCTCACTTCTCGGCGCTGCTGCAGCGTGTCGGTGCCCCAGGTGGCCGCAGAGGCGTTCGCGAGCGTCTGAGCCAGCGCTGCCGCATCGCCGGCGGCGCGAGCTGTCGCGATCGCCTCCGCGGCCAGCTCCCGGCATCGCTCCTCGTTACCGCCCTGGTGAAGCTCATAGGCCAGCAGCGCCAGCACCTGCGCCCGGCGGACGTCATCAGGCGGGAGGGCTTGGGCCGCCGCCTCGAGAGCCTGCACGCGCTCGGAGTCAACCGCGTCGAACCGGCTCGCGGTGACCCATCCCTGGCTGTTGGCAAGCACGGCGCCAGCGAGGTGGTCCGTGTCGCCGAGCTCCTGGGCGAGCCGTGCGGCATCGAGCAGCGTCCGGCGCGACTCCGGGTTGCCGATCTGGCGCTGCGCCTCACCGAGGCCGATCAACAGCTCACAGCGCTCGGAACGATTGTCCGCGGACGCCTCGCCAAGCTCAAGCGCCTTGCCGTACCAACGGACAGCTTCGTCTGGAGCGAGCTGCTCGAGGGCGCGCTCTGCGGCACGGCGCGCGTAATCGGTTGCGTTGGTCGTGTCGCCGCCCACGACCGCGGCGGCCCAGTGGCCGGCGAGCTCGCCCAGGCGCTCACCTGGCTCATCCCCGCACTGCTCCTCGAGCGCCTCTGCTACCTCCCGGTGAAGCACGGCGCGGCGGGTGGCGCCGAGACCCTCATACAGCGTGTGTGCGACGAGCGCATGAACGAAGGTGAACCGCCCGGCTCGCCCCGAGCCCTCCTGAAGCAGCGATGCCGCGACCGCTTCGTCGAGCAGGTCGAGCAGCCGTCCGTGTGGGAGGTCGACAACGGCCACGAGCAGATCGAGGTCGAAGTCGCGGCCGATGACCGCCGCGGCGGTGAGCGCCGTACGCCCGTCCTGGCCCAGGCGTTCGACGCGCCTGCCGATCACCTCGCGCACACTCTGGGGCAGGCCGAGCTCGCTCACCTCGCCCACGACGCGCCAGCGCCCACCGTCCTCGTGCACGATCGCGCCGGCCTCGGTCATGTGCCGAATCAGCTCGCCGGCGAAGAACGGATTGCCGGCGCTCTCGCGCGTGATCTCCTCGGCCAGCGCTCGCCCGTCCTCTTCGAGGTCGTGACCCGCCAAAGCCTCGATCAACGACAGCACGTCGACCGTGTCAAGGCCGGTGAGCTTGATGCGCTCGCCGCCTCGATCGCGGTGGAGGTCGGCCAGGAACGCCGTCAGGGGGTGATCGCGGGAGAGATCGGAGTCGCGATAGGTGCCGACCACGAGCGCTCGCATCGAGGAGCCGGCAGCGAGGACGTGGCGAAGCAGCGAAAGCGTCGGTGGGTCGGCCCAGTGAAGGTCGTCGAGGATCAACAGCAGCGGCTCTCGCTCGCCCGCGGCCTCGAGCAGGCCGGCGACGGCCGCGTACATCAGGTAGCGCTCTGTCTCGGGATCGCTGTCACGTGGGGAGGGCAGACTCCGAACCCGGTCGCGCAGGGCAGGCGCCAGGCGCGCCAGGTCGCCTCCGAAACGGTCGACATGGTCGTCGAGCATCGGCTGCCGCGCCTCGATCACGAGGTGGTTGACGGCCTGCGCCCACGGCTGGTAGGGCACACCGAGATCTTCGTCGCAGCGCCCGTAGAGAACCGTCGCGCCCTCACCGTGCGCGTCCAGCGCCAGCTGCGCCGACAGCCGCGTCTTACCCACACCCGCCTCCCCACTTATCAGCGCCAAGCTCATCCCCTGATCGCTCGCCTGTCTCCACATGTTGGCGAGCGTCTCTCGCTCTGCGACGCGCCCCACGTACGCGGTGTCCGGGAGCTCGCGCAGCCGCTCGGGCAACGCCGTGCCAGGCCCGAGGGCCGGCTCCCACACCACCTCTATCACGTCCAGTGGCTCCGGCAGCCCCTTGAGCTCGAGCGATCCGACCGACGTGAAGTCGTGGCCACGCCCCGCCGCGAGATGCCCAACGATCTCCTTGGCGAGGATCTGCCCAGCCGAGCAGCTGTCACACAAGCGCGCCGCCTCGATCACGGGCATCCCGAAGACATCGCCCCCTACCGTGGTGCTCGCATCGCCCGAGCTCACCCCCGCCTTGATCAGCAGCGCCTCCGCGGCCGACTGGTTGCGCCGCTCAAAGCGCTGCTGAATCGAGACGGCACACGAGACCGCCGCGGCGGCGCTCGGGAAGGCGACCATCAGGCCATCGCCCGTGTTCTTCACTTCACGTCCACCCGCCTCGCTGACGGCCTCGCGGAGAAGTCCGAAGTGCTCCTCGCGAAGCCCGTCGGCGACGATCGGCCCGACCCGCGACTCCAGCTGCGTGGAGCCCACCAGGTCGGTGATCAAGATCGTGACCGTCTCGACGCCCGCAGCGCTCATCCCCCCATCATCCGCCTTCGACAGCGCGCATCGCCTGAAACCGCGGTGGCCCGGACGACAGTGAGGGCATCAGCTGCCAGGCGGATTCGCGAGCACGACGCCGTAGACCCTCCTGACCCGGAGGCGAACGACGAGCCGCCTTTCGTCGATCAGGCGCGCGAAGACAGCCGCCTCGTCCTGCTCGTCGGAGAAGGCGGAATGCACTGCAAGAAGCTCGCGCGACGCTTCGTCTCCGGGCATCGTCGCCACGTCGGATGTCTCGGCGTCACACTCTGCGACGGCATAGGACCAGAAATGAGGGCCCGAGACATGCAGCGCCGCATGGTGATCGCGCCGCAGGATTCGGCCTTTCACACGATCCGCCGTCGTGGAGACCCGCGCGGTCCGTTCCTCTCCGTTCCACACGTAGAGTACGTTCGTCAGATGTGGATAGCCGGCGCGCGTAACGGCCGCCAGAATGCCCTGGTTACTGGTCGCGATGACGTCTAGCAACTGCTGCTCGTCAGCCATTGAGTCGCCCTTCGTTCGTGAACGCCCAGAGCCAGAGCGTACGCCGAGGCACCGCAAGCTGACGGTCGGCGCGGGAGCCGCCGACTCGCCCTGACTATGGCGATTGCGCGCAGGTCAGGTCACGCGCACCTGCGCCCCTATGAACTGGAGAAGGGCATTGTTGACCTGAAGCATGTGCGTCCAGGCGATGGCATGCGGACCGCCTTCGATCGTGACGAGCTCCATGTCATTGATCAGGCCCGGGAGGCGCTTGGCGGTCTTTTCGTACGGGAGAGTCCGGTCGGCGTCGCCGTGTATCACGAGCATCGGCACATCGATCTTCGGCAGGTCCTCGCGGAAGTCCGTCTCCCACGTCTGGATACATGCCACGGTGGCGATCGGCGAGGCGGTAGTCGCGAGGTTCCAGCTCGCCTGAAATGCCTGGTCGCTGACGAGCTTCCCGCGGATTTCGTCGAAGTTGTAGAAGTTCTCCAGAAACCCCTTCATCCAGGCCGGTCCATCCGCCTTGGCTTCCTTCATGAAGCCATCGAACAGTTCGGCGGGAAGCCCCTCGGGGTTGTCGTCGGTCTGGAGCAGGAACGGCGGGATCGGTGACACCAGGACTCCTCTTGCGACGCGCGCCGAGCCGTATGCGCCGAGGTAGCGTGTCACCTCGCCCGTGCCCATCGAGTGCCCTACCAGCGTCGCGTCACGAAGGTCGAGCTCGTCCATGAGCGCCGCCAGGTCCGCGGCGAACGTGTCGTAGTCGTAGCCAGACGCCGGCTGGCTGGACTTCCCGAACCCGCGACGGTCGTAGAGGATCACGCGGTGTCCCGCGTCGAGCAGGACCGGCAGTTGCTTGTCCCAGGCCCGCCCGCTCAGCGGATAGCCGTGGATCAGGACGATCGGGGCGCCCGAGCCGTGATCCTCGTAGTACAGGTCGATCGAACCAGAGTTCTCATCACCGACGGTGACGTAGGGCATGATGCTCCCTTCAGTTTGGGGCTGGCTTGTCTATAGGACGCGAACGTTTCGTTTTACGGTCTCGAGGACCTCGCTCAGCGATGGTCCAACACCCTCTCCTTGCTCGCAGCCGCGGGCCGCTCGCGCGTGGGCTGCGGTCGCGCGTAGCGAGCTGAGATATCGCCGATGGGTGACCCGAGCGTCTTTGCGGCCTGGACGAGCGTTAGATGAGTGAACGCCTGCGGGAAGTTGCCGATGAGCCGCCGGTGCGTGACGTCGTACTCCTCCGAGAAGAGTTCAAGGTCGTTACCCAGCGATAGCAACCGCTTGAACAGGCGACGCGCCTCGTCGCTGCGACCGTTCAGCGCGAGTGCCGTGACGAGCCAGAACGAGCATGCGAGGAACTGGCCCTCGCTGCCGGGCAGCCCGTCGTCGGTGCTGGCGGTCGAGTAGCGCGAGATGAACCCGTCGTGCCCGAGGCCGTCATGGATCGCGTCGATCGTCCCGGTCACGCGCTCGTCGTCGCCCGGCAGAAAGCCCACGATCGGGATCATCAGCACCGCCGCATCGAGCTCCTCCGATCCGTAGTACTGGGTGAACGTCCTGCGCTTCTTGTCGTAGCCCTTCGCGCACACCTCTTTGTGAATCTGAGTGCGGATTCGCTTCCAGCGCGCGTGGGGCGCCTCGAGTCCGAAACGCTCGACCAGACGGACCGCGCAGTCGAAGGCGAGCCATGCCATGACCTTCGACTGAACGAAATGACGGCGCGGACCGCGCATCTCCCAGATACCGTCGTCCGGTTCGCTCCAAGCCGTCTCGAGGTACTCGAGAAGCGCGCGGATGCGTGGCCAGCCGCGACGGTCGGCAGCGCCGGTCACCATGCTCGTCACGTAGGCGACGCCTGCGACCTCGCCGAAGACGTCGAGCTGGAACTGCTTGGCGGCGGCATTGCCGATCCTCACCGGTCGTGAGCCCTCGTATCCCGGAAGCCAGTCGA
>JAOPZB010000052.1 GCA_025964355.1 Solirubrobacterales bacterium
TGCGGCCGCCTACCGAGCGAGAACTCCGTTGAGTCGCTAAGTCCCTCAGCGTCTGGCCCGAGCAGGACTTCCTCGAGTTCTCGACGGTTCATCGAGTCGACCTTTTCGATCGTCTCCGTGTGTGAGGAGCGCTGGGAGTACCAGAGCGCTTCACGCCGATGCCGTTGGCCAGTCGCTCCTCGGCGAAGATGCGCGGCAATGCCGCGATGCTCGTAATCGTGAGTCGCTGAAGCTGTTGGAGCGACAGACCGTCGTAAGCGTCTTCGCCGGCAGTATGCGCCTCCTCGAGACGTCGCATGAGGGCAGGCACTTCTCGATGGAGCCAACCGGGATCGAACCGGTGACCTCCTGCTTGCAAAGCAGGCGCTCTCCCAGCTGAGCTATGGCCCCGTGGGCCTCGGAGTGTAGGGGAACGCCGCCGGCCCGAAAAGCGCTGCGAGGCGCCTGATCGGCCCGCAGCTGCGCCGCGAACTAGTACTACTCGAACGAAAGACGCTCCTGCCCAGGCAACGGGCGAGGCACATCAGACGCCTCGTCGTCCTCCGGCGCGCCTAGCTCATCCGATGGCTCCGCCGGCGGCATGTCCCCCCTGAAGGCGTCCGTGAACGTAGGCTCGACAGGGGATGCGAACGTCGAAGGATCAGGGCTCTCGTCGAGGACGCTCTGCATGTCGAGCTCGGCGGTCTCCTGGCCGATGGTCGGCGTCTCCGATTCGTCGCCTTGCGGGTGCGCCGGGGCCTCTTCAGCGGCTGGGTCGGTCAGTTCGCGCTCTGAAGGCGCCGGGCTGTCGTCCAGTCTGGCGCCGTCGAGTACAGCGGCGTCCTCTTCCAGTGCCTCTGCCGGGATCTCGCCGTCGCTCGCCACAGCGTCTTCGGCCGGGACGGCGTCCAGAACCTCCTGCTGCTCTCTGGCGACCTCCCCCGGGTCTGCGCCGCGGCGACGCTTGAGCTCCAGGTGTTCGCGGATGGCTTCGTCGAGCAATCCCATGCGCCCGCCAAACCATACTGGCCTCGGCGCAGATCATTCTGCGACTAAACTCCGGTGGGCGTTTGCACGGGCTTTCGTCGTGCCCGTGGGGCTATAGCTCAGTTGGGAGAGCGCCTGGATCGCACCCAGGAGGTCGGGGGTTCGAGTCCCCCTAGCTCCATCGCCGCGAGAGCCCCGTTCTGCGGGGCTCTCGGCGTTCTCGGACCGACTCGGTACTGGTCGGCGCCAGGCATCACTACCCGCGGGCCCTGTAGATCAGGTGCGCCACGCCCGTCGGAGAGCGGGCCACGGCGGTGCACTCAAGCTGGGCCGGCGGCTCCAGGAGGCCGCCCTCGAACAGCCGCACGCCATCGCCGAGCAGCACCGGCGCGACATGCAGCTGCAGTTCATCGAGCAGGCCGGCGCGCAGGTACTGCTGCGCGGCGTTGGCGCCGCCGGCGACCCTGACGTCTTGTTCGCCAGCCGCCCGCTGCGCCTGCTCAAGCGCGGCCTCGATGCCGTCGGTGACGAACGTGAAGCTCGTCCCGCCCTGCATCCTCACCGGCTGCCTCTCATGGTGGGTCAGGACGAACACGGGATGGTGAAACGGCGGCTCATCGCCCCACCAGCCGTCGGCGTTGGCGTCATCCGCCCACGGTCCCTCGTTGCCGCTGTACATGCGCCTGCCCATCACCGTCGCGCCGACGTTGGCAAGGAGGTCCTCGACGAGCTTTGAGTCCACGTTGTCCTCGCCGCCCTCGAGGCCGTGGCTCTCGCGCCACGCCCTCGTGGCGAACGCCCACTCGTGCAGTTGGGTGCCGCCCTCTCCCAACGGGTCCTTGGACGTCGGATTTGGTCCCGCGACGAAGCCGTCGAGCGACATCGAGATGTCGAGTATCAGCCTGCCCATCTGAGCCTCCTCGGTGGTTGGGCGCGCCGCTTCCAGCGCGCTCTGATTCTGCACCTAAGACCCGAACGCGTCGGGAAACTCATCTTCGCGATCGCCCCCGCCCGACCAGGGAGCGGCGTCGCCAGCCGCCGGCTTTGGCAGACTGCGCCCGACGCGCCGGCCGAGTCGAGCGCGAATCAGCATGGCCGATCCAGCAAACGAGATCTCTTCGGGCGACCTTCAGGCACGCGAACGCGTGGCCCGCAGGGCCGCCGCACGGCGTGAACGCCAGCACAGGCGCCGCCAGGCCGGCGCCGTGGGGGTGGTCGGGCTGCTGCTCGGCGCGGTCATCCTGGTCCTCGCGCTCGGCGGCTCCGGCGGCCACTCGACCTCCAAGAGCACCGCCTCGCAGCCCAGCCAGGTCAAGAAGAAGGCGGTCGTGCCCGGCGGACCGCTGGCTCCGGCGGCGTTCGGCGGCCTGGCGGCGCTGTGGGCCCCCCAGAACGTAGTCGGCGCGACGGCCGGGACGGCCGCGTCCTACGAAGCGGCGTCCACGCGTCCGGGGCTGCCCGGATACATGATGATCGCCGACCGCGGCAACAATCGCATCCTGATCGTCGATCCGCAGAAGAAGATCGTGTTCCGCTATCCCGAAGCCGGGGACAAGGGCAAGCTTTTCTACGACGACGACACGTTCATCGAGCCGGGCGGCGAATCGATCATCTCCAACGAGGAGGACAACCACGCG
The DNA here is from genome assembly GCA_025964355.1 of Solirubrobacterales bacterium. Classification (GTDB taxonomy): domain Bacteria; phylum Actinomycetota; class Thermoleophilia; order Solirubrobacterales; family Solirubrobacteraceae; genus Palsa-744. The sequence continues at coordinate 2,604 of JAOPZB010000052.1, forward strand.
GTTGTCGAGGTGAACCTCAAAAACCGCACCCAGAAGGTGCTCTTCGGGCACCCCGAAGTCTCGGGCACCGGCTCGACCCACCTCAAAGAACCCGACGACGCCTACATGCTCCCGGACGGCACGTTCACCGTGGCCGACGCGGCTAACTGCCGAATTCTGTTCATTCGCTCCCACGCGATCGTGCGCAGCTACGGGCGCGCCGGCGCATGCCATCACGATCCGCCGCGCACCTTCAACCCGGTCAACGGCGACACGCCCGTCCCGGGCGGCGGGGTGATGGTGAGCGAGATCGAAGGCAACTGGCTCGACGAAATCGGACCGCAAGGGACGCTCAAGTGGTCCATACGGGCGCCCGTCAGCTACCCGTCGGACCCGCAGCCGCTGCCCGGCGGGCGCGTGCTGCTCGCCGACTACGCGAGCCCTGGGCACGCGCTGATCATCAACCGCAG
>JAOPZB010000184.1 GCA_025964355.1 Solirubrobacterales bacterium
TCGTGACCATCGCGATCCCTTCGGCCCAGAAGGCGCTGCATTTCTCGACCGATAGCCGGCAGTGGATCGTCACGGCGTACGCGCTGGCGTTCGGCAGCCTCCTGCTGCTGGGTGGCAAGCTCGGTGACCTCATCGGACGCAAGTGGACCCTGATCGCCGGCCTGGTGGGGTTCTCGATCGCCTCGGCGATCGGCGGGCTGGCCCAGTCCTTCGGCGTGCTCGTGGCCGCCCGGGCGCTTCAGGGAGCATTCGGCGCGCTGCTCGCACCCTCGGCGCTGGGGTTGCTGACGGTGACCTTCGAGGGGTCTCCTGACCGGAACACGGCGTTCGGAATCTTCGGTGCGATCGCCGGCGGTGGCGCCTCGCTCGGGCTGATACTCGGCGGTGCGCTCACCCAAGTCTTGTCCTGGCGCTGGTGCCTGTACGTCAACCTTGTGATCGCCGTCCCTACGACGATCGTGGCGTTGCGCCTGCTGGTCAACCAGCGTGCTCCGGAGCGGGATCCGATCGACATACCCGGGGCTGTCACCTCAGCGCTGGGCCTGTTCGCGCTGGTCTACGGGTTCTCCAACGCCGAGACCCACTCCTGGAGCGCCACAGCAACGATCGTTGCGCTCGTCGCCAGCCCCGTGCTCCTGACCGCCTTCGTGCTGATCGAGCGCCGAGCCAAGCATCCGTTACTGCCTCTGCACATCATCTGGGACCGCGGGCGCGGCGGCGCATACACCACGATCGCGCTGGCCGGCGCGGGCGTCTTCGCCGTATTTCTGTTTCTCACCTACTTCCTGCAGCAGCAGCTCGGACTGTCGCCGCTAACCACCGGACTGGCGTTCCTTCCGCTGACCGGCGTTCTGGTGGTCACCTCGACCACGGTGCAGACCCGCGTGATCCAACACACCGGGGTGAAGCCGCTGGTACTTGCTGGCACGACACTCGGCGCGATCGCGATGTTCCTGTTCTCGCGCCTGTCGCCCGGCTCAGGCTACGCCGGCAGTGTCCTTCCCGGCCTGCTAGTCCTCGGCGTCGGGATGGGATGCATCTTCGCGCCAGCGTTCTCGACGGCGACTCTGGGCGTGGAGGGACGCGAGGCCGGGGTCGCCTCAGCGATGGTCAACACCTCCCAGCAGGTCGGCGGCTCGGTCGGCACCTCCCTGCTGAGCACGATCTTCGCCAGCGCCGTCGCCAGCTACACGGTAAGTCACCTGCACACCCCCGACTTGGCTAACGCCGCGGCAGTTCACGGCTACACCACTGCGTTCTGGTGGGCGGTCGGAATCTTCGCCCTCGCCTTCCTTCTGGCGATCGTGATCCTGCCCGGCCGGGCCAACCCTCGCGTGCCCACCGTCAAGGCTGCGCTCGCACGTCACGCGATCGGCAACTGCCACCACTTCGAGGCTGCGGATGGCGCCCGGGATGTGCTTGGCGCTACGACGGGTGCTGGGGGGCGATGAGCACCGGCCTCCTGGTGTGTGCCGCGAGTGCGTGGGAGACGCTGCCGAGGAGAGCGCTGCCGATGGCGCCGCGGCCGCGTTGGCCGCAGACAACCAGTCCGGCGTCAATCTCCTGGGCGATCTCATCGATCGTCCTGGCCACGGATTCGTTGGCTTGCGCGATTCGTGGGGAGGCGTTGTAGCCATGCTTGCGGGCGCCCGCGGCGCCCTCTTCTGCGATTTGTCGCGCGGCAGTCGCCTCCTGCTCGTCGATCTCGCCCTCGTTCGGCACGGCGACCACGAACGAGCCGGCTCGGGCCAGCTGCACCGCTGCCGGCATCCATACAACCAATACCACGGCATCAGCAGGCTTGATCAGTTCGACCGCGGCAGCCAGCGCCGTCTTTGACCCGTCGGATCCGTCGTAGCAAAACAACACCGGCTTATTCACCACTCACCCTCCTTGTCGCAAGGATCACGCAGTCGCGCGTTTAGGCTACTTTGCGTCGGCACTCGAGGATGTCACCATCCGAGACCCGGCCCGCTGTCAAAAGACCTGCTTTCGTGTCGCAACGAGCACCTCGGTCGCCATGGCGAAGGTCGAAGGCTCGAATCCCTTCATCCGCTTCGAGCTAAAGCCCACTCCTACTCGTCCATCTCAGCAGCCTCGGCGGTCCTCACCGACACGCTCGCATCCATGACGAAGCACTAGTGTCGGGCGTTCGCCGATGTCGCCCTCTCACGGGGCACCTGCCCCTAACCGTTACTCCGCCAGCCCCGCGGCTTTGAGGGCCTCGCTGCGGTCCAAGAAGATGCGGATGCGCCTGATCTTGCCCTCGGTGAAGTCGTAGACGTTCGCGCTCTCAGCGCCCGTCACGATCCCGCTGGCACGGCCAGTCGAGCTGAACCGCAGAAAGGCGAGCGCGTGGCTGTCGCCGGTTTCTTGCACGCGCTGCACCTCGATCCGAAAGTCAGGGCCGGCGTCCTCGATGTCAGTAAAGAACCGCCTGATCCCGTCAGCCCCCAAATACTGGGCCCCGACCATCGGCAGCAACAACTCGACGTTCTCGGTACAGCAGGCGAGATAGCCATCGATGTCCCTCGCGTTGATCGCCGCGATCGCGCGCTCAACCAATCTCACGTTCTCCTGCGACATCGCCTACCCCCATTCCTGCGCGAGGCGTTCGGCGGCGGCACGCGCCTCGTCTGGGTCAGGGTAGTGCTTGAACCACTCGATCTTGCCGTTCGTCCATGTGGTGAGGTGCGCCACCCGCTGCTCGACGCGACCTTTGCCGCCGACCAAGCGGCCGCCCTCCCGAAGGACGCTAAGCACGACGCCGTGCCCGAGATCGAGGAGCTCCTCCTCCTCGTAGCGGTAGTCCTCCCAGCTCCGAGACCAGTCCTCGATGAAGACCCTGATCGCCTC
>JAOPZB010000210.1 GCA_025964355.1 Solirubrobacterales bacterium
AGGTGACGATCACGAAGTCGGCCAGGCGCGCGGCGATCTCCCCCATCAGTGGACGCTTGCCGCGGTCGCGATCTCCGCCCGCACCGAATACGCAGATGACGCGCGCCCTGCCGCCCTCCCCCTCCCCGGCCAGCTCACGCGCCGCACCCAGCACGTTCTCGAGCGAGTCGGGGGTGTGTGCGTAGTCGACCAGGACGGCGAAGTCCTGGCCCTCGTCGACCGGCTCGAAGCGGCCGGGGACGTGCACGCCCTGCTCCAGCGCATCCACGAGCGTGTCGAGGTCGTGGCCGAGCGCATGCGTGGCGGCCACCGCGCCGAGCGCGTTCGCGACGTTGAAGCGGCCGGGCATCGGCAGCGCCACCTCCCGCCCACCCTCGGGCGTTTGCAGCGCGAAGCGGCAGCCGTCGAACTCGCACCGAAGGTTCGTCGCGCTGTAGTCGGCGGGTTGATCCACGGCGAAGCTTCGGACGCCCTCGATCTCGCCCGCCAGCTTGCGGCCGTAGGCGTCGCCGACGTTGACGATGCTGACGCCGGGCGGTTCGCCGACGGCCGGTGCGAACAGCCGCCGCTTGGCCTGAAAGTAATCCTCCATCGTGCCGTGGAAGTCGAGGTGGTCGCGCGTCATGTTGGTGAACACTGCGGCTGCGAACGGGATCGCATCGGTGCGTGCGAGTTCGAGCGCATGCGAGGACACCTCCATCGCGCAGGCGCGATCGCCTCCCTCCAGCATCGCGCGCAGATCCGCCTGCAGATCGATCGCCTCGGGCGTCGTACGCTGCACGGCGAGCTCGCGCCCGCCGACGACCGACTTGACGGTGCCGAGCAGCCCGCATTGCAGTCCACTGGCCGCCAGCAGCGCCCGTAGGAGGTAGGTCGTGGTCGTCTTGCCGTTCGTGCCGGTCACGCCGAGCACCTGCAGCTCGCGCGCCGGATCGCCGTAGAAACGAGCCGCGAGGGGAGCCATCGCGGCACGGGCGGAGTTGACCAGGACCTCCGGTACGCCGAGGCCGAGAGCGCGCTCGACCACGAGCGCCGCGGCGCCGGCCCGCACGGCCTGAGGGGCGAACTGGTGTCCGTCGACCCGAAGGCCGCCCACGCAGAAGAACAGGTCTCCGGGGGCCACCGCGCGACTGTCGTAGGCCAACCCGGTGATGTCCACCGATGGCGCCCCGTCGCCCGCGCGGGGGCGCGCGCGGGGGTCCAGTCCTGCGGTCAACTCGTCGAGCCTCATCGGCAGATTCCCCGCTTGAGCATGCCGATGAGTCTAGTTTCCACCCCCGCTGGAGCCCTCGCTAGCCCGGCGCGATGCCCATATAGGGCAGCGCGAAGCTCATGATCTGACCGAACGCGGGGGCGGCCACGGTCCCCCCGTAGATCGACCCCGTCTGCGGTTCGTCGACGACCACGGCGCACAGCAGCTTCGGGTCCGAAGCCGGGGCGAAGCCGATGAACGACGCGATGTATGCGGTCTTGGAGTATTCCCCGGTCGCGGGGTCGATCTTGCTCGCCGTACCCGTCTTGCCGGCAAGCTGGTAGCCGGGGATCGACACCTCACTGGCGGTGCCGCCCGGTGCGAGCACCCCTTCGAGCATGTGACGCACCGCGGCGGCCGTGGCGCTGGAGATCACGCGGCGCCCCGCCGGCTGCGGCCGGGTTCGGCCGTCGATCGCGCTCAGCAGGTGAGGCGGATGCAGAATCCCGCCGTTGGCGATCGCCGAATAGGCGCTCGCCATCTGAATCGGCGTGACGAGCTCGCCCTGCCCGATCGGCAGATTGCCCATCGAGGAACCCGAGTACTTGGCCAGCGGGAGCGCCAGACCCCTCTCCTCGCCGGGGAGCTCCACGCCGGTGGGCGTTCCGAACCCGAACCGGTGCACCCAGGAGTTGAAGCGCGTTGCGCCCTCGAGCAGGCCGATCTTGATCGCGCCGACGTTGCTGGAGCGGGCGAGGATCTGGGAGGTCGTGAGGGTTTCTTCGCCATGTTCGGTGTCGTCGTGGATGGTCCGGTCGGCGACGTGTATCTGGTCGGGGATGTTGAAGCCCGTGTCTGGCGTGATCAGGCCTTCCTGGAGGGCACCCGAGATGGTCACCGCCTTGAACGTCGAGCCCGGTTCGTAGGCGAAGCCGACGGCACGGTCCTCTTGCGCCGCCGACGACGAGGCGCCAGGGTCGTTGGCGTTCACCTGCGGCCAGTTGGCCACGGCCAGCAGGGCGCCGCTGCGGGGATCCATCACGATCGCGGTCGCGTCCTTGGGATTGAAAACGCGCCCGACCGCTCCGAGCACCTCTTCGGTTCGCTGCTGGATGTTCGTGTCGAGCGTCAGCGCCAGCGACGCGCCGGGCGTCACAGGGCTCGTTTCGGTGATCGAGACCGGCTGGCCGATCGCGTCGCTTACGACGCGACGCTCGCCGGAGCGTCCACCGAGGAGCTTGTTGCGCGAATACTCGAGCCCCGCCAGGCCCTTGCCTTCGGTGCCTACGAAGCCGAGCACCTGGGCGGCGAGCGTGCCGCGCGGGTAGACGCGGCGCATGACCGGAGCGCCGCTGACGCCTGGGATCTTCAGCGCCATCACGGCGTCGGCCTGATGCGCCGGGAGCGCTCTGGCCAGGTACACGAAACCGCTGCGGCGCGTGAGCTTGGTGAGCACGCTGGACTGCGTGGCGCCGAGCAGGGGGGCCAGCCGCCGAGCTGCGCCGAGTGGGTCGGCGATCAGATAAGGGTCTGCCGAGACGTCGCGTGCGGGCTCGGAGACGGCCAGGTCCACCCCGTTGCGGTCGGCGATGGCTCCGCGCTGCGCGGTGACCGGTTCGTTTGTCAGCTGCTGAGCGCTGGCCGCCTGGCGCAGTGTCCCGCCGCGCAGCAGGCCGAGGTAGACCGTGCGCCCGGCGGCGAGGACGAGCAGGAGAAAGAACAGCCCGAAGATCCCCCCGATGCGGCGTTGGACGACGGCCACCGATTATCCCGTCGGGCCTGCCTGGGTGCCACCGGCGGGCGTCGATTCGGTGGAGCCGCCGCCGGTGGCGGCGCCGGGTGGCGGAGCTGGCGAGGCGCCCGACGGCTGCGTGGTGGCGCTCGAAGGCGCGGAGCTCGATTCGCCTGACGGCTGTGCGGTCTGACCGGCCGGCGCGCTCGCTTCGCCCGCTGGCGAGGATTCGCCCGACGACGGCGGTTCGGACGCTGACGTGCCGGCCTGTTCGCTTGCGCCTTGGGGGGCGGCGCTCGCCTGGCTGGCGCCAGCGCCTGCGACCGCTTCGCTTGATCCTTCGCTCGAGGCATGGACGGGCGTCCTCAGCGCGCTGGCGGCGCGGGCCCCATCGACATGGGGGCGGGCCGTCAGGAAGCGAAACGCCCCGACCGGCACCAGCGACATCCCCAGTTGCGTCGCGCGCGCCTCGACGCGTTCCCCGGCGGTCAGTTCGGAGTTCTGGATGCTGAGCGCCGCGTTTTCGCGCTGCAGCACGGACTCGCGCTCGAGCGTCCGTCCGATGCTCGAGTTGAGCTTGAGCAGTCCCAGCTGCAGAGTGACTATCCCGATCAGGGCGAACGCCACCAGGGCGATCGCCGTCCTGCCACGGATCAGCTGATCGAGCAGCCTGTTGCGGGAAACCCTGTCCAGCAGGCCGAGCAGGCCGATCGCCAGGCCGCCGTCGCGCTCGGATGGGCGCCGCGCGGGCAGCGTGCCTGGGGCGGCGCGTGCCGGACCTGAGACGCGCCTCGGCCGCACCGGGGCCGTGCGCGGGCGCCCGGGGGCACGGCGACCGGGGTGCACCGCCGGAGCCGCTGCTGCGGCGGGCGGCGTCATGCCGGCGCTCCCTGCTCGTCCGTGAGCTTCCTGGCGGCGCGCAGACGAGCCGAGGACGCTCGCGGATTGCGCGCGACCTCGTCGGCCGAGGGCGTGATCGATCGGCGGCTCAGCAGCGCCGCTTCGGGCTCGCGTCCGCAAGCACACACCGGCAGGTCAGGCGGACAGATGCAGCCGCGCGCCCGCGCCCCGAGGAAGCGCTTCACGCGCCGATCCTCGAGCGAGTGGAACGAGATGCCGGCCAGCACTCCCCCCTCCCGCAACACGCCCCAGGCGAGCGGCAGGGCGCGATCCAGCTGACCCAGCTCATCGTTCACCGCGATCCGTAGCGCCTGGAACGAGCGCTTGGCGGGATGCCCGCCGCCGAAGCGGGCGGGCGCCGGGATCGCGGAGTTGATCGTGTCGACGAGCTCAAGCGTCGTCGCGATCGGCGTCTGCGCGCGACGCCGGACGATCGCCCGCGCGATCGCGCCGGCGTGGCGCTCCTCGCCGAAATCCCGCAGCAACTGAGCCAAGCGGCGCTCGTCCCACTCCGAGACGACGTCGCGGGCGCTGAGCGCCTGGGTGGGATCCATGCGCATGTCAAGCGGGGCGTCGTATGAGTAGGAGAACCCGCGCGTCCGCGTGTCGACCTGCATCGAGGACATGCCCAGGTCGAAGTAGGCCATGTCGGCGCGCACGCCCTCGTCGGAGAGCTGCTCGAGCGCCTCAGCGTAGCCGGCGCGGATGAAGCGCAGCGAGCATGCGGTCTCGGCCGCGAGCGCCGCGAAGCGCTCCTCCGCCAGCGGATCGCGGTCGATCGCGACGAGCGTGCCGCGCGGGCCGAGCCGATCGGCGAGCAGCCGAGCATGACCACCATCGCCGAAGGTGCAGTCGATCGCCGTCTGCCCCGGCTGGGGGTCCAGCAGCTCGAGCAGCTCGTCGGCCAGCACGGGGGTATGCGAGGTGCCCTGGGCGACGCCTGCGGGACCGCCCGCGCTCTGCGGACGCCCCGCTCGCCGGCCCGACCCGGCCTTGCTGGCCCCGCCGCCCCGGCGCCGCCGCGCAAGATCGGGTGCACGCCCGTCGGCATGCCGGTCGTCCGCGATGTCAAGCAGCGTCGTCGACACGTGCCGTGACCTCTGCGACGCCGCTGAGCAGCGCCGATCGATGTTCGTTCCAGGCGGCCTTGTCCCAGAGCTCCAGGCGATCCCCCACCCCGACCACGATGACATCCTTGGCCAGCCGCGCGTGCTCGCCGAGGAAGCCGGGGACCATTATGCGCCCGGCGGCGTCGAGCTCGGCGTCATGGGAGCTGCCGTAGAAGAAGCGTTCGAGCTCGGTCAGGCGCGAGGAGAGCGGCGGCAGCTCGGCGAGCGCCCGCCGTGTGTAGCTCTCGTACTCCTCCGGGCGCCACACGCCGACGCACGGCTTCAGGTCGACCGGCATGGCGAGCACGACCCCCTCGGCCAGCGCCGCCCGGTAGCGCGCCGGCACGGTGAGGCGGTTCTTCGCGTCGAGCGTATGGTCGAAGGTGCCACGGAAGGGTGCCACGGGAGCTCCAGAGTTGTTTACCGAGCCGAGGTGGAGGAGTGGGAGGAGCCCCTCCACCCCGGCTCGCTGTGCGCGAACATACCCCACTTCCCCCCACAATGCAACCCTGATTGCACATCTTTTCCCACAACAGCCCTCGTTGGCGCCCGGGCGCAACGAACTGGCCGCAAAGCGACCGTTTTCGGCCGCCGCCGGCCGCGCCGCCAGAATCGTTCGGCGATGCAGGATCGCGTGCATATCGCTGAGATGAAACGCTGCTTGCCGAGCGGCTTCCGACTTGCAAGGACACGCGCCGTGCACGTACCATCGCCTCCCCCGCCGGTCCGACAGGGCCGCTAGAAAGGACGGCCCCTTGCTCCGAGTCCCGAGCCGCCAGCGCTCCACCAGCCACCTGCGTCCACCCGCCGCCGTCATGCGCGGCGGCGCGACGGTCGTGCTGGGGGCCGTCGCCGCGGCGGCGCTCACGGGATGCGGCGGCTCGCACGCCAGTGCCACCGCCGCCGACCCCGCCGGTGCCGTCCCTGCCTCGGCGCCGCTTTACGCCGGCGCGACAGTGCGTCCCACGGGCGAGCAGAAGACGGCCGCTCTCGCGGTCGGCCGCACGCTCACCCATCAGGCCGACCCCTACCTGCGACTCACGCAGCTGTTGCAGACGCCGGGCTCGCCGACGCTCAGCTTCTCGCGCGACGTGGCTCCGTGGCTCGGACCGAAGGCCGGCATCTTCCTCACCTCGCTTCAGGCATCGGGCAAGGCGCAGAGCGCGCTGGTGCTGTCGCTTCTCCAGGGTCTCGGAGGCCCCGCCGCCGGCGGGTTCCCCTTTGGGGGCGCCGGCGCGGGCGCCGCTCAGGGAGCGATCGTGCTCGACACCAGCGACACGGGCAAGGCCCGATCGTTCCTGGCGTCCCAGGCTCGCCATGCCGGCGCGCACGCCGCGACCTATCGCGGCGTCTCCTATCAGGCGACCGCCGCGGGCGTCGCCTTCGCCCTCGTCGGCAAGTTCGCGGTGATCGGCACCGAGAGCGCGGTGCGCAGCGTCATCGAAACCACTCAGGGCGGCCCTGCGCTCGTGCACGCGAGCGGCTACGCGAGGCTCCTCGCCGGCGCTCCCACGGAAGCGATAGCCCATGTGTACGCGAACGCGGCGGCGGGCGCCAAGGAATCGACGGGCCTGCTGCCCCTGCTCATCGGCAGGCGTGAAGCCAACCTCTCACTCGTGGCATCGAAAAGCTCAGTCGCGCTCGACGCCGACACGCTTGCGGCCGGCTCGGGCGGCGCAGCGGGCGGGCTGCTCGGCGCGGGCGCCGACGGCGCGCAGGCTCTCGGCGAACTACCGGCGGACTCCTGGCTGGCGTTTGGGCTCGGGCACCTGGGCGCGAGCCTCGGCGAAGACGTTCGCGCACTGCGGGCGCTGGCTTCCCTGGGGAGCTCGCTGCAGGCGAGCGGCGGGGAAGGCGGGAGCTCGCTGACGCTCAACCTCAAGAGCCTGCTCGACGCACTGCTGACGCCGCTGGCGGCGCTCGGCGCTGAAACCCCGCAGGCGCGTCAGGACTTCACGCGCTGGATGGGCTCGGGCGGCATATTCGCCAGCGGTGGCAACCTGCTCGAACTCAAGGGGGCCGTCGTCATCTCCTCGAGCGACCGCGCGGCGTCCCGAGCGGCGGTCGCAAAGCTCGCCGCGCAGCTGCGCAGGGGCGGGTCTGTGCAGCCGGTTTCGATCGCCGGCACCGATGCAGCCGTCGCAGCCCGGGTGAACGGTCTGCCGCTGATGCTCGACATCGCGAGCGGCGTTGACTCCAGCGGCCACGCGAAGTTCGTGCTCGGACTCGGCGAAGCATCGGTGACGGCCGCCCTGAGCCCGGCGAGCGCGCTCGCCGGGGCGCCGTCCACAGCCGCGGCGGCGTCGGCTCTCGGCGAAGGCATCCACCCCAACCTGATCGCCGACGTCCCGACGCTGCTGAGCCTTCTCGAAGGCGTCGGCCTCACCGAAGATCCGACCCTGTCGAAGGTGCTGCCATACCTGCGCAGCGTCACGACGATCGCCGGAGGGACTCGCGGCCTCGGCGCAGGCGTGCAACGCGCGCGGGTCGTTCTCGCGCTGCATTAGTGGCAGCTCGCTCAGGGCACGGTCAGCTCGCGGGAGAAGGACGGTCGCCCGCCGACCACGCGGTCGACGCCATAGCGCGACAGCGTGGTTTCGCCGTCCGGGCGGATCGAGTAGCGCCCGATCACCGAGTCGCGGTTGCGGGTCGAAAAGAAACGGTCGATCACGACCTGGCGGTCATTGCCATGAGCGCCGGCGCTGCGAATCGCGTCCAGCACCACGCTCATCGCCTCATAGCCGTACAGCGCGTAGGGTCCGCCTGCGCTGCCAAAGTCGCGACCGTAGTCACTCAGCACGCGCTGCGCCCGCCCCGGGTAGAGCGCGGTCGACAATGCCGGCGTGGTCAGGTAGGTGTTGGCGCCGGCGGCGCCGATCTGGGAGGTGAACGCTTCGTCTGCCATCGCGCTCGTGCCGAGCAGCAGCAGTCCCGGGTCGGCGGCGTGCAACTGGCGCCACAGCGAGACCGCGCCCAGTCCATCCGAGCCGGCCAGGAAAACGGCCTGCGCGCCGCTCTTGACGATCCTTTCTATCTCGCCCGTGTAGAGGGTGCCCGGTGCAAGCGTGAGGCTGTCGTGTGCCGCGACAGCGATCCCTGCGCGGGCGGCGCCAGCCGAGACGATGTCCGACAGCGGAAGGTGAAACGGATCCTGATCGTCGATCACGTAGACGCTGCGCACGCCGAGCAGCCGCATCAGCTTGACCTGCGCGCCACCCTCGATCGAGTCGCCCGGGGGCAGGCGTCCGAACGTGCGCCGGCCGGTCGGATAGAAACGGCCCGGCTCGTCCTGGCCGGCGTCGAGCGAGGACGTGAGGCCGACATAGGGGCTGCCCGCGCTGACCTGGAGGATCCCGGCCGCGTTGATGAGCGGCAGCGAGATCGCCGTCGCCGCGGAGTTGTAGTCGCCGAGGTAGGCGATCGTGCTCGTGTCCTGCGCGGCCGTCTTTGCATCTGAAGCGGTGATGCCGGGATCCCAGCGCCCGTTCTTGGGGCTCGAGTCATCGAGCGACACGTAGCCGATCTTGAACGCCCCGGCGTGGCCGCCCGCGTCGGCGAGCGCCTGCTTCTCGCCGTCGACGATCTGGCGGGAGATCGCCGCCGTCGGGCCTTGAAGGGGAAGGCTCGAATAGATGGCGAGCTGATTGCCCGCGGCCTGGGAGGCGCCTGACACGCCGGTGCCTCCGCAGCCGGCGGCTCCCGGGATAACGGCGGCGAGAGCGGCTAGACCCAGCCAGCGCGCACGCACGCGGCTCCTAGCCGCGACGGCTCGGGAGGTAGCCGGAGAGGATCCGCAGCGCCGCTCCGAGCAGGATGATCGCGGCGGAAAGCATGAACGCGTCGAAGCCTTTGGTGCCGAGCGCCCACAAAACGATCCAGACGACGAGGCCCGCGGCGACGGTGAGGATCAGTCCCATGCCGGCGGAATCCTAGCTGGCCTATCTGCGATCGGTCGGGGCAAGCCCTGCGGCCAGTTCGCCGACCACCGCGCCCACGGCGGACGCCGGGTCATCGCCTTCGTCGGCGGCGCGGACGAGGCGGGTGCCGACGATCACGCCGTCGGCGCCTGCGTCGGCCGCTTCGGCGGCCTGCTGGGGCGTGCCGATCCCGAAGCCGAGCGCCACCGGCACGTCGGTGGAGCTCTTGGCTGCAGCGACGACCTCGGCGAACCGCTCGCCCAGCGCGCGACGCTCTCCGGTGGTGCCGACCACCGAGACGGTGTACAGAAAGCCGCGTGCCCTGCCGCCGATCGACGCAAGACGCTCGCCCGTCGTGGTCGGCGCCACCAGCGGCACGAGCGCAAGACCGCGCCGATCGCACTCCTCGAGCACCTCCCCTGCCTCGCCCTGCGGCAGGTCGGGCACGATCAGCCCGCACGCGCCCGACTGCTCGAGTCGCTCCAGAAAGGCCTCAAGGCCCGGCGCGAAAACCATGTTCGCGTAACACATGAGCACCACCGGCACGCTCGGAGCCAGAGCACGCGCGACCCCGAGCACCCCGGCCACATTGGCGCCGGCCGCCAGCGCGCGCGTCCCGGCCGCATGGATCACCGGGCCGTCGGCGAGCGGGTCCGAGTAGGGCATGCCGAGCTCGAGTATGTCGGCGCCGGCGCCGACGCACGCCTCGCCGATCCGAACCGACTCCTGCAACGACGGGAACCCGCCCATCACGTAGGGCATCAGGGCCGCGCGCTTGCTCGTGGCAGCGAAGCTCTCCGCGATGCGCTCGATTCCGGTCGTGCGCACAGGGCTCATGCCCGCTCCCGCCCCAGAGCCTCCGCGAGATCCTTGTCGCCGCGTCCCGACAGACACACGAGGTCCAGCTCGCCGTCGGGCTGTGCGAGCACCCACGCGAGCGCATGTGCCGTCTCGAGCGCCGGGATGATGCCCTCCAGCCGTGCGACCTCCCCGAACGCCGCGAGAGCCTCGTCATCGGTGACGGCCACGTATCGCGCTCGCCCGCTGTCTCGGAGGTGGGCGTGCTGTGGACCTGCACCCGGATAGTCCAGGCCGGCGGAGATCGAGTGCGCCTGGACGATCTGGCCCTCCTCGTCCTGCATCACCGCCGAGCGCGAGCCGTGCAGGATGCCGGGCCGCCCACCGACGGTCAGCGGAGCCCCGTGATGTCCGGTGTCGATGCCCTCGCCGCCTGCCTCGACTCCCACGAGCTCCACGGCGGCGTCGTCGATGAAGGCCGTAAAGGTCCCGATCGCGTTCGACCCACCCCCGACGCAGGCGACGACGCGCGCCGGCAGTCTGCCCTCGCGCTCGAGCATCTGTCGGCGCGCCTCGTCGCCGATGACGCGCTGCAGATCGCGCACCAGCGCCGGGTAGGGAGCCGGACCGACGACGGAGCCGATCACGTAGTGGGTGCTCTCGACACTGGTGACCCAGTCGCGGATCGCCGCCGAGGTCGCCTCCTTGAGCGTGCTCGCGCCGGCGTCCACCGGCGCCACCGTCGCCCCGAGCAGCTCCATCCGCTGCACGTTGGGCAGCTGCCTGCGCATGTCCTCGACGCCCATGTAGACGACGCACTCCATCCCGAGCAGGGCGCACACGGTGGCGGTGGCCACGCCATGCTGCCCCGCGCCGGTCTCGGCGATGATCCGCCGCTTGCCCATGCGCCGGGCGAGGAGCGCCTGGCCGAGCGCGTTGTTGAGCTTGTGCGAGCCGGTGTGGTTGAGATCCTCGCGCTTGAAGTAGACCCGCCTCCCCACCCGCTCGGAGAGCCGCCGGGCGAGATACAGCGGCGTGGGGCGCCCAGCGAAGTCGCGCAGCAGCCCGTTGAGCTCGGAGCGGTAGCCCTCGTCCTCTCGAGCCAGCACCCACGCCCGCTCCAGCTCGGCCAGAGCCGGCATCAACGTCTCGGGCACGAACTGGCCGCCATAGGGGCCGAAGCGGTGCTCGATCGGCAACCCGGAGCCGCCGCGGTCTGGCCGCGCTCCGGGCGCCTCGTCTGCGCTCACGCCGGTTGACCGATCCGCGGCTCCCCCGGCTGGACGTCCGGGGCCTGAGGCGAGACCTCTGGGGAAGGGGCGACGGCCGCCTCGATGAACTCACGCAGCCGCTTCGGATCCTTGCGTCCGGGAGCCGCCTCGGTGCCGCTCGCGCTGTCCACCGCGAAGGGATGCGTGAGGGCGATCGCCTCGCCGACGTTCCCGGCGTGCAGACCGCCGCTGAGGATCAGCGGAACCTTCGAGCGCCGAGCGGCGAGCAGCGTCCAGTCGAACGTCTCACCGGTACCTCCTCGCAGCCCGCGGCCATCAGGCGTGCGCGAGCGAGCGTCGACGAGGTGGAAGTCGACGTGGAAGCGCTCGAGATCGCGAAGGTCGCCGGGGCCGGCCACCTGTGTCGCCTTGACGATCCGCGCGCCTGTGCGACTGGCCGCCGCGGCACAGTATGAGGGCCCCTCGTCGCCGTGGAACTGGAGCATCGCGAGGCCCAGTGCCTCTGCCGTGTCGACGGCCTCCTCCAGCGGTGCGTTGACAAAGACGCCGCACATCTGAGCCCTGCGCCGCAGCCGCGCCACGATCCGCTGCGCCTCGACGAGCGAGCACCGGCGCGGGCTGCCGTCGTAGAAGATCATGCCCACCGCCCAGGCGCCGAGGTCGACCGCCAGCTCAGCGTCCTGCAGGCTGGTGATCCCGCATATCTTGACCTTTGCAGGCGTGTGCTCCATGTGCCAACCGTAGCGAGTCCGATCGCCGGATCCGCCGCGGTTCGGCGGGAGCGGTCTAGCCTTCCGGCGTGTTGACGTTCGGCACCGAGTTTGGCCGGCTGCCCAACGTCGCCTTGACGGTCTTGTGTTCGTAGCCGCCTTTGCCGTTCGCCCGCAGCAGGCCTATGGTGACGGTCTGACCGGCTTTCTTGGACGCGACGTCGTTGGCGAGGTCTTCGGAGCTCGCGACGGCCTTGCCGTCGACCGAGACGATGATGTCGCCGCCGACCGCTATCTGTCCTGTTTCGGTCGTGCTGTTGATGGTGCCGGCACGAATTTCCGCCTTGGCAGCGGCGGTTCCCTTCTGCACGGTCTGGACGAGCGCGCCGCTCTTGACCGGCAGGTTCAGCGCCGACAGCGAGCCGTCGATCGTCAGCGAGGTCAGCCCGAGATAGGCGCCGCGGACGGTCCCGCCTTTCTCGAGCTGCGCGATCTCGGACTTGGCGGTGTTGATCGGAACGGCGAAGCCGATACCCACGCTGCCGCCACCGCTGCTGGTCTCGATCTGGGAGTTGATTCCGATCACGCGGCCGGCCGCGTCGAGGAGCGGACCTCCGGAGTTGCCGGGGTTGATCGGCGCGTCGGTCTGCAGCACGTTGTTGATGGTGAAGCCGTTGGGGGCCTGGATCTGGCGCTGCAGCGCGGAGATCACACCGGTGGTGAGCGTGCGTTCGAGATCGAACGGGTTGCCGATCGCGTACACCGGATCGCCGACCTGGGCGCCGGCCGAGTCACCGAGCGTGAGCGGGTGAAGGGTCAGGCCGTCGGTCCTGATGCGCAGCACGGCCAGATCGTTGGAGGGGTCCTTGCCGACGACCTGGGCTTCGACCGACTTGCCTTTTTCGAAGCTGACGGTGACCTTGACGGCGTTCTCCACGACGTGGTAATTGGTCAGGATCGTGCCGTTGCCGTCGATCACGATGCCGGAGCCGGTCGCCTGTCCCTGTCGCTGTGTTTCGCCGCCGCCGAAGAGGTTGAACGGCGATTCGGTTTTCTGCACGATCGTCGACGTCACGAAGGCTACGCCCGGCGCGTCGCGGACATAGACCTGATGCGGGGTCATACCGGTCGTCCGCTGCGAGGCGTTGGAGGGGGCGATGGGAGCGGCCTGGACCGTGGTGACCGACTTCTGGTTCTGTTCGAGGCCGCCGAAGGCCGCCACGATGGCCACGACGACACCGCCGCCGAGCAGCGCCGCGAGGAAGGGGATCACGAACATGCGCCTCATTGCAGGACAGGATGGTCGGAGGCCATGAAGGGCATCTAAAGGGTGTCGTGAGCGGGGTTAAAACTTCTCAGGGCCCGCAGCGAGCCCGCGGCATCGGCCGAGCGCATGAGGAACTCTCCCACGAGAACCGCCTGCACCCCCTGCTCGTACAGGCTGCGAAGCTGCTCGGCGTTTGCGATCCCTGACTCCGAGACGACGGTGACACCGGGCGGAACGTCGGCCATCAGCCGTTCGGTGCGGCGAACGTCCACACTGAAGTCGCGCAGGTCGCGGTTGTTGATTCCGACCAAGTCTGGGTCGAGTGCAAGTGCGCTGGAGAGCTCGTCGCGGTCGTGCACCTCGACGAGCACGTCCAGGCCCATCGCCCGAGCAGCGCCATGGAGCGAGGCCAGCTCGGGCCGGGGCAGGGCGGCCACGATCAGCAGCACCGCGTCGGCGCCTGCGGCGATGGACTCGACGAGCTGGTAGTGATCGACGACGAAGTCCTTGCGCAGCAACGGCAGCCCGCAGATGGCGCGAGCGGCTTGCAGGTCCTCGAGCGACCCGCCGAAGTTCGGCCCCTCGGTGAGGATCGACACGGCGGCCGCGCCGCCGTCGCGATAGGCACCCAGGACCTCCTCGACGTCCGGGTCCTCGTGCAGCTCGCCGGCTGAAGGGGATCGCCGCTTGAACTCGGCGATCACCGACATCCCCGGCGCGAGCAGCGCGTCGCGGAACGACGTCATGCCGGGCGACCGCGCGCCGGCCGCGGCTTCGAGCTGGGCGAGCGGCGCGCGGCGCTTGCGACGCTCGACCTCTTCGCGCGTCTCGGCGAGGATCCGCGCGAGCACCGTCGGCGCGCCGTCGCTCACCGCGCTGCCTCGGCCGGCGCATGCCTCTGGCTGGCCTGCAGGTAACGCTCGAGCGCGGATGCCGCGCGCCCGTCGGCGAGCGCCTCGCGAGCTGCTTGCACGCCCCCGGCGATCGTGTCAGCGCGACCGGCGGCGTAGATGGCGGCACCCGCGTTGACGACCGCCAGGGACTCGCCTGCGGGACGCTTGGCGATCGTTTTCTCACCTTCGAGGATCGCCCGCGTCACCCGAGCGTTCTCCTGCGGCGTTCCCCCTCCCCAGCCGTCGGTGGCGGCCGCGCCCGGCTCCACGACGCCGAGGTCGTGCGGGTCCAGCACGTATTCGCTGATCTCCTCCCCGTTGACCTCCACCACTTTCGTCGCCGCAGCCGCCGAGATCTCATCGAGTCCGTCGTCGCTTGAGACGACGAGCGCTCGATCGACCCCGAGCTTGGCCAGCGCGCGCGCGATCCGCTGCAGAAAGCGCGGGTCGGAGACGCCGATCAGCTGGCGCCGCGCGCCCGCGGGGTTCGTGAGCGGGCCGATCAGGTTGAAGATGGTGCGCACGGCGAGCTCGCGTCGCACGGGGACCACAAAACGAGTCGCCTGGTGATGGGCGGGGGCGAACATGAAGCCGAACCCGGCCTCTTCGATGCAGTCGGCGACCGCGTCGGGCCCGAGGTCGATGCGTGCGCCGAGCGCCTCGAGCAGGTCCGCCGACCCCGATCGGCTCGTGGCCGAGCGGTTGCCGTGCTTGGCCACGGCACAGCCGGCACCGGCGGCGATGAGCGCGGCAGTCGTCGACACGTTGAAGGTGCTCCGGCCCCCGCCGGTGCCGGCCGTGTCGAGCAGGTCGGCGCGCTCGCTGCGCACGGGCGCCGCGAGCGCCCGCATCGTGCGGGCCAGCCCGGTGAGCTCCTCGACGGTCTCTCCCTTGGTCCGCAGGGCGATCAGGAAGCCGGCGATCTGCGTCTCGGAGACCTCGCCGCGCATGATCTCCGCGAGGACGTCGGCGGTCTCCTCCGCGCTCAGGTCTCTGCGCGAGGACAGCGCATCGATCGCGGCGCTGAGGATCGCGTTCGGCATGGCCTAGCGGCGCTCGCTCGCGAGGAAGTTGCCCAGAAGCTCTCGGCCCTGCTCGGTCAAGACGGACTCGGGGTGAAACTGAACTCCCTCGGCGGGCAGCGCTCGATGGCGCAGGCCCATCAGCACGCCACCGCCGCGCGCCGTCTCCTCTAGGCAGTCGGGAAGCTCCGGGTCCACGACGAGCGAGTGGTAGCGACCGACGGTCAGCGGCGAGGAGAGCCCGCGGAAGATGGTGCGGCCGTCGTGCTCGATCGTCGTCGCCTTGCCATGCACGGGCGGGTTCAGCTTCACCTGACCTCCGAAGGCCTGGGCCAGCGCCTGATGGCCGAGGCAGACGCCGAGCGTGGGTATACCCGCTTCGGGCATCCTGCGAACGACCTCGAGCGTGATACCGGCGACGTCCGGCGTGCAAGGTCCAGGTGAGACGACGCACCGTTCGTAGTCGCGCGCCAGCAGCTCGTCCACGGTGGCCCGGTCGTTGCGCACGACCTGCACCTCTGCGCCCAGCTCGCCGAGGTACTGCACGAGGTTGTAGGTGAACGAGTCGTAGTTGTCGACGACGAGGACTCTCATGTCCAGTCAGGGTGTTCGCAGGCGAGGGCGATCGCGCGCATCGCTGCCGTGGACTTAGCGACGGACTCCTCGTACTCGTAATCGGGCTTCGCGTCCGCGACGGTGCCACCGCCGGCCTGGACGTGGGCGACGCCGTCCTTGACGACCACCGTGCGGATATGGATCGCCGTGTCGAGGTCCCCGGCGTAGCTCAGGTAGCCGATCGCACCGCCATACCCGCCGCGCTTGACCGGCTCGAGCTCGTCGATGATCTCCATCGCCCTCACCTTCGGAGCTCCCGACAGCGTGCCGGCGGGAAGCACCGACCGCAGCGCATCCATCGGCCCGACGTCCGTTGCAAGCGTCCCGGACACCGACGAGACGATGTGCATGACATGGCTGTAGGACTCGATCTCCATGAGCTCGTCAACGGTGACCGTCCCGTACTCGCACACCCGGCCGAGATCGTTGCGTCCGAGATCGACGAGCATCACGTGCTCGGCGCGCTCCTTCTCGTCGGCCAGCAGCTCCGCGGCGATCCGCCGGTCCTCCTCCGGGCTCGCGCCGCGGGGACGGGTCCCGGCGATCGGCTTGGTGCTGACGTGGCGGCCCGTGACTGTCAACAGTGGCTCAGGGCTGGCGCCGGCAACCTGGAAGTCGCCGAAGTCCAGGAAGTACATGTAGGGGCTTGGGTTGACGGCCCGCAGGCCGCGATAGATGGAGAAGGCCTCGACCGGCACCGCAGCCGACCAGCGCTGGGACGGCACGACCTGAAACGCGTCCCCGGCGTAGATGTACTCGACGATCCGCCGCACGATCGCTTCGAAGTGCTCGCGGGGCATGTTCGACTCAAAGGCGGGCAGCTCGCGCGCGGCGCGCTGTCTGACCTCTCCGCGGGGCACGGGACCGGCCAGCACGCGGCGGACCTCGCCGATGGTGCTCGCGGCCCGGTCGTATGCCCGCTCGACGTCCGGCTCGGCGTCCAGATCGGCGTTTGCGAGGATCGTCACGGTGTGCTTCAGATGGTCGAAGACGACGAGCGCATCGGACAGCATGAGGGCCATGTCCGGGAGGCCCAGGGGGTCCGGCGGCGCCTCGCCGAGCGGCTCGACCGCCCGCACGAGGTCATAGCCGAAATAGCCGACTGCGCCGCCGGCGAACGGCGGTGCGTCAACCATTGGAGCCTGCCTGAAGCGGGCGACGTGCTCGGCGGCGAGCGCGTAGGGGTCGCCGCCGTCGGAGAGCGCCCAGCGCAGCACGGCTCGAGGACGGAAGCCGATGAACGACCAGCGGCCGACGCGCTGTCCCTGGTCGGCGGACTCGAGCAGGAAGGCGGGCTCTCCGGGCGCCAGCGCACGAAGCTTCAGAAACGCCGACACCGGCGTCTCGCAATCCTCGACGAAGCTGTAGCGCAGCGGGATGAGGTTGTGGGCGTGCGAGAGCTCCATGGCCCGCTCGAGGCTTGGCTCCAGCGTCACGGCGTCACCGCGCGGGCCATCGCCTTCGCCACCGCGGGGCTCCACGGCCACGGGATCGCCGAGCGGATCGCCGGGAGCGCTAGGAGCGACGGCCATCGAGCACCCGCTCAGCGTCAGCGAGCGACCGGCCGCGGCTTCGCAACAGCACGAGCAGGTGATAGAGCACGTCGGCGGCCTCCTCGTCGATGCGCTCCTCGGACTCCTCGCGGGCGGCGCGCGCCACCTCCTCGGCCTCCTCCATCACCTTCTCGCCGATCCTGTCGGGATCGTCGAGCAGCTCGACGGTGTATGAGCCGACGGGGCGCCGGCTCGCGCGCTCGCGCAAGGTTCGCTCCAGCGTGGGCAGCGCCTCATGGGGCGCGGCGGCGTCGAAGTCACCCCTGTGGAAGCATGAGCGCTCGCCGGTGTGACAGGCTGGCCCCGCGGGCTCGACCAGCGCCAGAAGGGTGTCGCCGTCGCAGTCCAGGCGCAGCGCACGGACGGCCTGGACGTTGCCGCTTGTCTCGCCCTTGTGCCATTGCTCGCCGCGTGAGCGACTCCACAGGTGAAGCTCGCCGGTGGCGCGCGTGCGCTGTAGCGCCTGCTCGTTCATGTAGGCGAGCGTCAGGACCTCGCCGGTGCTCCAGTCCTGGACGATGCACGGCACGAGGCCCTCGCGGTCGTACTCGACCTGCTGCTCGATTGATTCCTCGGCGGTGTTGCCCATTGCACGATTGTAGGTACAGCCCAGCGCTTGCGGTTTTAGACAGACTGCAGGCGATGCAATCTGTGCTCGAACGCGAACTCGTCGTGGTAACCGGCAAGGGTGGAGTCGGCAAGACGACGATTTCGGCGGCGATCGGCCTGCTCGCGGCCCAGCGTGGCAAGCGCGTGATCGTCGTCGAGGTCGGAGATCAGACCCGGCTGCCCGAGCTGTTCGGTCACCCGCCCGGGCAGGCGGGCGCCGAGAGCAGGCTTCAGGAGCGGCTGTCGAGCATCTCGATCGACCCCGACCGAGCGCTGCTCGAGTGGCTGCAGACGCTCGGCGGCCGCGTCTCGGGGCGCCTGCTCGCGTCGAGCGGGACGTTCCAGTACTTCGCCGCCGCTGCCCCCGGCGCCAAGGAGATGGTGAGCATGGTGAAGATCTGGGAGCTGACACAGTCGCGACGCTGGCAGCGCCGTGCCGCGGGTTATGACCTCGTGGTGCTCGACGCTCCCGCGACCGGCAACGCGCTCGGCATGCTCGGCTCGCCGCAGACGTTTGGCGCGATCGCGCGCGTCGGCCCGGTGGCCGGACAGGCCGAGCACGTGCGCGATCTGCTCGAGGCTCCCGAGCGCACGGCCTTCGTGGCTGTGGCGATGCCCACCGACATGGCGGTGACTGAGGCGCTCGAGCTGCAGGACGGCCTGCGCGCCAAGCTCGGGCGCACTTTGGACACGGTCATCGTCAATGGCCTTCTGCCGCAGCGCTTCAGTGCGGCCGAGCTGCGCCTGATCGACAGGGCCAGCACAGACGCGGCCGATGGCGCGAGCGCCCGCAACGCGGGGAGCGCCAAGTCGGGGCGGGGTGCCGCGACGGCGCGGAGCGCGATCAAGCCGACGCGGCGCGACACCGCGACGGACAGTGCGCTGCGACGCTCCGCGGCGCTGGCGGCAAAGACCGTTCACGACCGCGCGCGGTTTCAGCACAACCAACTCGCGCGGCTGAGACGCCGGGACTTCGCGGTCGCCGGCGTTCCGTTCGTATGGGGCGCCGGCATGGATCTCCCGGCGGTGGAACGCGTCGCCGAGCAGCTCGGGCGCAGGCTGTAGAACCCGACGGCGGAGCACGACGGTCACTTCGCCCTATGTGATCCCGAGGCGATCGAGCAGGCCGTCGTCGGCACGCCAGTCACGGCGCACGCGCACTGAGAGGTCGAGGTGAACCTGGTCGCCGAGCTCGCGCTCGATCTCGCGACGCGCCGCGATGCCGATCGCCTTGACCATCCGCCCGTGGGCGCCGACGAGGATGCCCTTCTGAGAATCGCTCTCGACCCAGATGAGCGCCCGCACGCGAGTGAGTCCCGGCCGCGGCGTCTCGATGTCCTCGACGAGCACCTCGACTGAATGTGGCACCTCCTGGAAGGTGCGGCGGATGACCGCCTCCCGCACGAGCTCGGCTATCAGCAGCTCAGACGACTGGTCGGATCTCTCACCGGGCGCGAACAGATGCGGACCCTCGGGCATCAACGTCGCGAGATGCGTGACGAGCGCCTGGACGCCTGACCCGTTGCGCGCGGAGATCGGAAAGACGTCGCCGTCGACCGCGAGATCGGCGGCGCTCTGCAGCACCGCCAGCAGCTGCGCCCGCGCGAGGCGGTCCACCTTGTTGACGGCGATCGCCACCGGTATGTCCACGCTCGTCAGGGCGTTGGCGATGAACCGATCGCCCGGTCCGATCCCCTGCTCGCCGTTGAGCATGAGCAGCGCCGCGTCGGAGTCCTCGAGCTCCTGCTGCACTCGTCGCGCCATGCGCGAAGTCAGCGGGTCCCGCGGTCGCTGAACCCCGGGTAGGTCGACGAGGATCAGCTGGCAGTCGCCGCTCTCGTGAACCCCTCGTATCGCACGCCTGGTGGTCTGGGGCTTGTCCGAGACGATCGCGACCTTCTGCCCGACGACCGCGTTGACGAACGTCGACTTGCCGACGTTGGGCCGGCCGGCCAGCGCGACGAAGCCGGCACGGGTCACCGGCCGGCGCGCTGCAGCAGGCTCTGCTGGAGCGCCAGCATCTCGCCGTGGTCTACCTCGTGGTCCATACCCAGTAGATGGAGCATCCCGTGCACGATTGCCTCGCGCAGGTCGCTCGTGTGGGCGGGACAGATGATCACGTCGCCGAGCTCGCGCGTCGGGTGCCCGTCTCCCCGGCCGAGCTCCACGGGGCGCGTCGACTCGGTGGGTGACCCTGGGGCGAGGAACGGCTCGGTGCCATCGATCGGAAAGGACAGCACGTCGGTCGGGCCACGGCGTCCACGATAGGCCGCGTTGAGTTCTGTTATCCGCGGCTCGTCCACGAACTCGATCGCGACATGCCCGTCATGCACGGCCGCCGATGCAGCCGCCGCGGTGCACAGCCGACGGACCTCGGCCACCGACGGGGCATCGCTGCCGGGCGCGTCTCCGAACACCTCCACGTCGAGCATCGATGCTCAGGCGCTGCGGATGGCCGAACGGCCGCCTTGCGCGCCGGAGCCCTCGGCAAGCCGCTCGGGTCGCGCAGGGGAGCGGTCGCCGGCGCCGCGCTGGGAGTGCTCGTCGTATGCCTCGACGATGCGCTGCACGAGCTTGTGGCGAACCACATCCTCGCCGCCGAAGCGCACGAACTCGATGCCCTCGATCGACTCCAGCACGTCGCCCACCACGATCAGGCCGGACTGCTGCTCGCGCGGGAGATCCACCTGCGTCACATCGCCCGTCACCACCATCCTCGACCCGAAGCCGAGACGGGTGAGGAACATCTTCATCTGCTCCGGCGTCGTGTTCTGGGCCTCGTCGAGGATGACGAAGGAGTCGTTCAGGGTGCGGCCGCGCATGAACGCGAGGGGGGCGATCTCGATGACCCCACGCTCGATGTGCTGGGAGACCTTCTCCGGATCGATCATGTCGTGGAGCGCGTCGAACAGCGGCCGCAGGTACGGGTCGACCTTGGCCATCATGTCGCCCGGCAGGAAGCCGAGCCGCTCGCCGGCCTCGACGGCGGGCCTCGTGAGGATGATGCGGTTGACCTCGTGGCGCGAGAGCGCGGCGGCGGCCATAGCCACGGCGAGGAAGGTCTTGCCGGTCCCGGCGGGCCCGACCCCGAAGGTGATCGTGCTCTGGCGCACCGAGTCGACGTAGCGCTTCTGGTTGATCGTCTTTGGAGCCACCCTGAGTCCACGATGGCGCCAGACGACGTCCTCGAGGACCCGCGCAGGCGATTCGTGGGCGTCGAGCGCACCGGTCACCGCGGTGATGGTCCCCGGGCCGATCTGGTGTCCGCGCGAGATCAGGTCGGCCAGCTCGTGCACGACGCGCTCGCCGACGTGTGTCTCGCTCTCGTCCCCGTCGAAGGTCAAGAGGTTGCCCCGCAGGAAGACCTTGCAGTCGAGATGCGCCTCGAGGGCGCGCAGCACGACGTCCTGGCTACCAGCCAGCTCGGCCGCGACTTCGTTGGAGAGCTCGATCTGGGTCCTCATCCTTGCAGTGAGGCCCGTACGAGCCCCGATACTCGCTTTCCGTCCGCTCGACCGTCGACAGCCGCCATCGCCTGCTTCATCGCCAGGCCCATGTCCTTGGGCGACTCGGCACCGCTCTCGCGGATGGCGCGCTCGACGATGACACGCAGATCCTCCTCGGACAGCTCGGCCGGGAGGTAGGCGCTGATCAGCTCTGCCTCTGACGCCTCGCCCGTCGCCAGATCCTCTCGCCCGGCCTCGCGATAGGCAGTCGCCGCCTCCAGTCGCCGCTTGCGCTCGCGACGCAGCACGGCGAGCTCGTCGTCAGAGCCCTCCTTGGACGCCTTCTGCAGCTCCGACATCACCAGTCGCAGGGCGCTGACCTTCTCTTTGTCTCCGGCGCGCATCGCATCGGTGAGGTCAGCTTTGATCGTGTCGAGCACTTCCATCTCAGACCAGGATACGCCGGTCGCCCGATGCCCGGGGCGCATTCGGCGCGAGGGCCCCCGCTGGGTGCTCGATCGGCTCCGTGACGCTCCGGCAAACGGGTGGCGCAGCCCCGTACCAGTCACAGCGTCGCCGCAGAGCGTGCGCGAGCATCGATCGTCGGAGGGAATAGGGTGCACGCCGTGAACGACACGCTCTACGCCAACGCTCTCGCGCCTTTCCTGGCCGAGGTGGAGCGCCTTCGACCACCTGACGTCGAAGTGATCGACGCCCACACCCATCTCGGATTGGACGAGGATGGGCGGTCGCTCACGCTCGCGCAGCTGCTCGAGCAGCTCGATGCCGCCGGGGCGCGCCGCGCCTGCGTGTTTCCCCTTCACGACCCCGACCGTCACCCGGCCTACCGCGTTCCCAACGACCGCGTTCTGGGCTGGGCGGCCGAGGCCGAGGGCAGGCTCGTTCCGTTCTGCCGTCTCGACCCAACGGAAGACCCGCTGGCCGAGAGCGAACGCTGCCTGGCGGCTGGAGCGCGCGGGATCAAGCTGCACCCTCGCGCTCAGGACTTCGTCTTCGACGGCGGCGAGCTGGACAGCGTCTTCGGCCTCGCCGAATCGGCGCAGGTTCCGATCCTGATCCATGCCGGTCGCGGCCTGCCGCCTCTGGCCGAGGGGCTGGTCGACCTCGCCCTGCGCCACCCGCGGGCGGTACTGATCCTCGCCCACGGCGCGATCTGCGACCAGGGCATCCTGACCTCGCGGCTCGCCGACCATCCCGGCGTGCTCTACGACATCTCGTGCTTCTTCCCGCTGGACGTGATGGAGCTCCTGGCGCGCGTCCCTGCGGAGAGGATCGTGTTCGCCTCCGACCCCCCCTATGGGCTGCCGGCCACGTCGCTCTACATGGCGCTGCGCATGGCCGCGCAGGCACATCTCGACGAGCAGACCACCAGAGCCGTTCTCGGCGGCACGATGGCCGCGCTGCTAGACGGGCAGGGCCTGCCGCCCGTCTCGGCCCCGCGCCGGGGAGACTCGATCGAGCTGTCGGGCCGACTGGCCCGCGTCTACGGCTATGCCAGCCTCGTCGGCCCGGCGCTGTTCACCGGCGCCCTGGACCAGGCCCGCGCGATGCTCGACATGGCGCTCGCCGCGTGCCGCGACCCGGAGCCGGGAACGGTGGGCGAGGCGCTGGACACGATCGGCGCCGCGCTCAGCGCGGCCGATGCCCTGCTCGAAGCCGAGGGCGGCGTGCGTGCTGCGATCGACCTCGTATATCGCTCGATCGTCCGAGCGGCGACCGAGATACCCGACACCGCCTGATCAGGCGCACGCGAGCCAGAGAGCCGCCCACTCGCCGCTCTCGCGGCGTTCGCGCTCGCGCAGGCCGAGCTCCTTCGCGAACGCCTGCGCGATCTCGTCGGCCTCGCCTATGAGCAGCCCTCCGGCGACGAGATGCCGAGGCGTCGCCTGCATCGTGCGCGTGAGCTCAAGAAGCAGCGGGCGCAGTAGATTCGCGACGATCACGATCTCGCCGGGGGGCCGCTCGGGCTCGCTCATCCAGGGCAGTGGCTGTGCACGGAGGTCGAAGCGGCGAACCTCTATCTCCACGCCGTTCCCGGCGGCGTTCTGCCGGGCGGCGAGAACGCTCTCGCGCTCGTGGTCGAGGCCGAGCACCGGACCAAAGCCCAGTCGTGCCGCCGCGATCGCCAGCACGCCCGAGCCGGTCCCTATGTCGAGCAGCGGTCCGCTCACCGGCGCAGCGGCCGCGAGCTCCAGCAGCAGTTCCAGGCACATGCGCGTGCTCGCGTGCGCACCTGTCCCGAACGCCTGCCCCGGATCGATCACGATCTCCTCCACGTCGCCGGGCGGCGAAGACTGCGGCCCTTCCCACGGCGGGCGCACGCGCAGGGCGGGCATCAACTTGGCGCCGGCCACGTGAGCGGCCGGTGCGTCGATGAATACCGGCCTGTGGAACCGCTTCCAGCGCTCGTCCCAGTCGTCGGCTATCTCGCTCGTCGAGATCGCGACCAGGGCATCGCCGACGGCGGCCTCCAGGTCAGGGAGCGCGGGAAGCTCGCCCGGCGCCCCGTAGACCGCGAACTCCACGGTGCTCGGCTCGACCTCCCGCTCTTCGACGCCGGCGGGCACCAGCTCCAAGAGCTCCGCCAGGACCATCTCCGCCTGTTCGCGCGGTACGCGGACCGCGAGCCTGATCACGCGGCGCGACTGCCGAGCGCACGGCGGAGCTTCGCGAACATCGATTCCTCCGAGCGCAGGTTCTCGGCGGTGAGAGTCTCGTTCAAGCGCTCCATCAACTGACGCTGCTCGTCATCGAGGTTGCGCGGCACGAGGACGTTGACGACGACGCGCAGGTCTCCGCGCCGCCCGCGTCCGAGCGAGGGCATGCCCTCGCCGTGGACAGTCAGCACCTCGCCCGGCTGCGTCCCGGCCGACAGCTCGACGGCCGCTATCCCCTCTAGCGTCGCGACCTCGAGCGTTCCGCCGAGGGCAGCGAGCGGAGCGGCGACATCCAGCGAGGTGATGAGGTGATCACCTTCGCGCACGAAGCGATCGTCGTCGGCGACGTTGACGATCACGTAGAGGTCGCCGGAGGGGGCTCCCGCCTCGCCGGCGTGCCCGCGTCCGCCGAGCCTGATTCGCTGCCCGTCTGAGATGCCGGCAGGCACGTCCACCTCTAGCTCGCTCCTGTTCGCCAGACGACCGCGGCCGCGACACTCCCGGCAGGGCTGCGTCGCGACACGACCGTCCCCGTGACAGACGTCGCAGATCATCGTGCGCATCATCTGCCCGAACGGCGTGCGGGTCACCGCCTGCAGCTGCCCGGCGCCACCGCAGCGCTCGCAGGTCTCTATCGGCGTCCCCGGCTCGGCGCCATTGCCATGACAGCGCTCACAGCGGTCGACCGCCTGAAAGGCGATCTGCCTCTTGACCCCGTTCGCGGCTTCGACGAGATCAATGTCGAGCGCGACGGCGACGTCCTCTCCCTGCGCCGGCCCTGCAGCGCCGCCGAAGCCGCCGCCGAAGAACGCGTTGAACAGATCTCCGATCGATCCGAAGCCCTCGAAGTTAGGTGAGTATCCACCCGATCTGAGCCCTTCATGCCCGTAGCGGTCATAAGTGGCGCGGCGATCGGCGTCGGACAGGATCTCGTATGCCTCGGCCGCCGTCTTGAACTTCTCCTCGGCATCGGGGTCGTGTGCGTTGACGTCCGGATGCAGCTCCCTGGCGAGCTGGCGAAAGGCTTTCTTGATCTCCTGCTCAGAGGCGTCCCGGCCCACGCCGAGCACCTCGTAGGGGTCGCGCAGCATGCCGGTCTTGTCAGTTCTCGGCATAGGTGTCTTCGACGAAGCGCGACAGCTCGTGGGCTGCCTCCTGCACCGTCGCGATGGCGCCTGCGTAATCCATGCGCACCGGTCCGATCACCGACACCGTCCCCAGCTTGCGAAGGGGCATGCCGTAGCCGGTCGCGACCACGGCGAGCGAGCGCATGGCGGGAAGCTCGTTCTCCTCGCCGATCCGCACGTACACGCCCTCCTCGCCGAGGGCAGACCGCAGGATCCGCAGCAGCGCGACGCGCCGCTCGAGCAGGCCAATCAGCTCGTTGACCTGCTCGCTGTCCTCGGTCTGGACGGAGGAGAAGAGCCGTGCCGTCCCCTCGAAGTAGAGGGCGTCGTCGGTCTCTGACGCCAGGGTGCCAAAGGCGGGCGCGAAGCGCGCCAGGAATGCCAGCTCGGTCACCGAGAGGCCCGGCTCGGTCAGGCGCTGGTGGATCATGCGCGCGCCGAGGCCGAGGCCGACGAGCCGCTCGTTGAGGTACTCACCGGCCCAGGCGATCAACCCGGGGTCGACCGAGCGTTCGAACGTAGCGAGCATCTTCGAGACGCCCCCCGTCGAGGTGATGATCACGACCAGAACCACCTGCGGCTGCAGCGCGAGCACCTCGATCCGGCGGATCGTCGCCGTGTTCAGCGATGGCGCCGAGACGACCGCGAGCAGGTTCGTCATCTGTGAGAGCGTCTCCGTCGTCGCGCGCATCGCCTCGTCGACCTCTCGGCGGATCAGCGACAGCTCGAGACGAGGCTCAGGTGGAGCGAGAGCCTGCCCCGAGGTGAGCAGGCGATCGACGAGGTAGCGATGCCCGGCGTCCGTCGGGACGCGACCGGCGGAGACATGCGGGTGCCCAAGCAACCCGTACTCCTCGAGCAGAGCGAGCTCGTGGCGCACGGTCGACGGGCCGCAGTCGAGCTCCGGGTCGGCGGCGATCGCGCGGGACGCCACCGGTTGCCCGGTCTGCAGGTAGTCGTCGACCACCTTGCAGAGAATCCGCTCCTGACGAGAGGTCAGCATGGACTGATTGTAGGCGGCGTGCTGGCGCCGTCGAAGGGCCGCGCCAGGTCTAGAGCTCGAGCTCTGCCTCGGCGTTGCGGATGATCTGCGTGCCACTCTGCTCGGCGACGGTGTCGACAAGCACCCGTCCGTCGCTGACCTCGCGCACCGTCCCCGTCACGAGAACCTCCTGCTCGGGCACGCCCATGCCGCGGAACTGGACAGACAGGCGCCGCAGGTGCTCGGGACCGCCCGCCGCATCGGTCTGCGCGCGCGCGACCTGGGCCATCGTCCACAGGCCATGCAGTATCCGCCCGGGCAACCCGACCGACCGGGCGAACTCCTCGTCGATGTGGATCGGGTTGAAGTCTCCCGACGCGCCGGCATAGCGCGCCGTGAGAAACCTGTCGGGTGTGGTCCTAAGCTCCGGGATCTGCGCCCCGACATCGAGGTCGGCCATCGCTCACACTCCTCGCACGATGTTCGTCCACGTTCCGCGGCAGACCTGCTCGTCGCGCTGGTTGGTCGAGACCGACTCGAACACGTAGTAGCCGCGACCGTCGCGCTCGGAGATGTCCTTGACGTTTGTGGTGGTGGTGACCTCGTCGCCGGCCACGACGAGAGGCCCCCAGAGAAACTCCTGACCGCCGTGCACCATCATCGCGAAGTTGAGTTCGATCTCCGGGTCGAATATCGGCGGACCCACCGATGGTGCGCTGTAGACGACCGCGAACATCGGTGGCGCGACGACGTCGGCGTATCCGGCTGCGCGCGCGGCGTCGACGTCGAGATGAAGGGGATTGGTCTCGCCGACCGCACGCGCATACTCCTTGACCTTCTCGCGGCCCACGGCATAGACGGTTGGCTCATACGCCTTGCCGACCGCTTGTGTGTTGACTGGCATTGGAACGGCGCTCCTTGCGTGCGCTGACGTCGACGGCTCCCCGCGGCGCGCCAGTTTACGCACAGTGCGCCGCGATTTGCGTGCCACACCGTGCGGCGACGCGCTCGCCGCCCCGTTAACGACGAAAACCCCCTGGGGGCAGCGACGCGGCGGCGACGCTCTGGGCGTCCCCGCCGCCGGTCCGTGGCGACTGATCGGACCTCGCTGCCAGCCTTGCGCCTAGAAGACGGACTCCTCGGAATCCGAACCCGCGCCGACCCCGACGAGCTCGCCGTCGTCCGCGGCACGGTCACCCGGAGTGTCCAGGAACTGGACGGTGTCGGCGACGATGCTGACGGCCTGGCGCTTCTGCTGATCTGTCGTCTCCCACTCGCGCCACTCGAGGCGTCCGTCGATCGCGACTCGGCTTCCCTTGCGCATGTAGGTCCCCACGCTCTCGCCCGAGGCGCCGTAGACGCTGACGTCGAAGTAGTTCGGGCGCTCGTGATAGTCGCCCTCGGCGTCGCGACGGCTCCCGTTGCACGCGATTCGCAGAGCGCACACGCTCGTTCCAGACGGCAGCGCCCGCAACTCGGGGTCACGGGTCAGACGTCCTATGAGCACAACACGGTTGATGCTTGAGTAGGGCATTCCTGGGTCTCCATCGCTTCGCGGTTGACCCCCCGACGAAGAACCTACGCATCGCCTGGGACGGTTCTCTCAGGCGACGCCGGCGAGCGCTCGGCCGTGGCTGCCGCGAGCGGGAGGACGATTATCGCCTCGCCGGCGTCGGCCTTGGCGATCGCCCGGCCGAGAGCATGCTCGACCTCGGGCGCCGCCAGATAGAGCACGCCCTCTACAAGACGGCACCGGGCCCAGGCTCGGCAGATCTCAGCCAGGCGCCGCGGTGACTTGACCGTCAGCTCGACCTCTACGGCGATCGGCAGCCGCGCTTGCGGCCCTCTGGGCCAGAGGACGAGGTCTGGCCGATGCAGCAGCGGGCCGCCGTCGGGCGCGTTGCCCAAACGGGCGCTGGCCAGTGCGGCGCCGGCGAGGCGCTCGTCGCGGCGCAGCTCGCGCTCGCCTACGACGCGGTGATCCTGATAGCAGCGCTCCAACGCGGAGGCCACGCGCACGCAGGCGATCGCATGTGGCGCGTTTGCGACGCTGATTCGACATGGCTCGAGTCCCTGCAAGCCGGACGCTCGCAGACCCGCTCGCGTGACGGTGAACAGCGCCGGCTCGCCTGCCAACGGACGCCGGCGGGTCAACTGCCGGTCACGCTCGGCGGCCAGCAGGCGCGAGCGCGCTGACGCGAGCGTAAAACGCCGGCGGTCGGCGAGCGCCTGGTCGGTGACGGCACCCATGCGCGCCGTCCATTGCAGGATCTCCACTCGCTCGTGCGAGTACGTGTTGTCTGCTTGGACCATCGGTCCTCCTTGGTCGTGTGTGTCCATGACTGACCGGGGTTCGCCCGGTTGCTCGTTCGATGCAGTCGAGGCTGTTGCTCAGCGGACCTGTAGCGGCGAGAGGACGCGCCCGATCGCGACGCCGCCGCCACCGCCGAGCACGATCACCGCCGCCGACCCGGGATCCAGGGTTCTGACCTCGTTGGGATCGAGGATCGGCTCGCTGGTGCGCGTGCGCGTCGTTCGTCCGTCGCTGTGGCGGGCGACCTTCCAGGCCCCTCTTGATCCGGCGACGCTCGCGATGAGCTCTGCCGAGGCAGGGACCACCTGGCGGTGTGCGATCAGCACGGTGAGGTTGCCCATCACCTGCTCGAGCAGCCGCTCCCTGCCTGGCGGTCGCAGATCGGACAGCTCCTGCGTGCCGAGGAGCAGAGACAGCCCCGCGGACCGCGCGCGTCCGAAGAGCCGCACCACATGCTCGGCAGAGACCGCCGAGAACTCGTCGATTACGACAAGGGTCGGCACCGGTCGTCCCTGCAGGCTCGCCACGGTGGTCTGGAGGTCCTGGACGATTGCGGCGCCGAGGATCTGCGTGAGCAGTGGCCGGCTATCGGATTGGAGGTTGAAGTAGACGACCGCACGCGCTCGCGTCGCGCCGAGGAGATCGAACCGCTCTGCAGCGGAGGCCTGCGGATCCAGCCAGGGCCCGACGTCGGACTCGGTGAGGATCGCCAGACGATCGCGTACTCCCGCCAGGTCGCTCCGCTGGCGGGTCGTGAGCGAATCAAGGTAGGCGTGGGTGGCGGCCGCGTGTGACTCGGGAAGAGTCCTTGCGAGCGTCTCCAGCCTGTCCGGGTCCAGATGCTCGACGATCGCACAGAGGCTGACCTCGATCGCGTTCTCGCGCAGAGCGCGAACCACGTGACCTAGATAGCGCTGCGCCTGGCGCTGGTAGTGAGGCTCGGTGAAGCGCTCGCCGGCAAGCGCCTTGTCAGCGATCTCCGTCTCACCTCCGCAGGCGTAGGGGTTGTACACGGACGGGCCACCGGGAGTCCACTCGATGAACGGTCTGCCCGCGATGCTCGCCGCGAGACGCAGCTGCTCGCGCATGTCGCAATCGCCCTTCGGATCGACGATGACAGCACCCATCCCCTGCTCGATGGCCCGCGTGGCGAGCAATGTCTGGGTGACCGTCTTGCCGGAGCCGGTCGCCCCGACGACGAGCATGTGCCGGCCGCCACCTTCGCCAGCGAACGGAATCGAGATGGCGCGACCGCGTTCGTCGGCGCCTAGGATCAAGCGGCCGGCGATCCGGCAGGCGTCCGCTCGACGGGTGCCGCGAGGGTGAAGGTCCACGCCCGCGAACGACGCGCGAAGCAATGAAAGCGGTCCACGGCGGCGAGCGGCGACTCGGGCCAGATCGGCCCCTGCTGCGATGTCTTCCCGATGCCAGCGCCGCCCGACTTTCGTCGCCGAGAGTCCGGCGAGCATGGCTGCGAGCGTCCAGCTCCCGAGGCTTGCCCGCAACAGAAGCAGCGGAACGACGGACGTGGCCGCCCAGCTCCAGTGCAGCTCCCGGGAGCGCAACATTCGTGCAACCGCCATGCCGACCACCAGGCCGAGCACGCAGTGAAACGTCGTGTCCAACACCCATCGGGCTAACTGCCCGATGGGCGCGTCCGGTGATGCCGCCGCTTGGGAGAACGGGTTCGATGAGCGCATTGCGCGTGTCCTTTCTGCGGATCTGCCCTCGCGGACCGATCGCTGTAGGCCGGCGACGGCCGGCCGTGGTCTTTAACGGGCTACGGCCGACCCGGAGGTCAGCCGTAGTGGTCTCGCCGAGCGTTTGGCTCGGTCAAGTTTGCAGGCGGCCGGGCGCTGCTTCCGGCCGCTCGAGTTTCACGTCAGCCGGCAGCCGACCCCCCACGCGTCGAGCAGCCGGCGAGCGCTCTGATGTGCCGCGAGCTTGGGACGCAGGCCGGACGGCGCGGCGGCACCGTCGATGACCTCCGACGGCTCACGTCAGTTCCACCTCACGGGGGCTGACTCCAAGCCCGCGACGTGCGATCAGCGCGAGCACGTCGCTGTGAACCCACGGCGTCGGCATGGCCTGGCCCGCCTCGGCGAGCAGCCCCAGGCGGCGGGCGAGCCAGCTCGTCTCGCCGCTCTCGTTGCCTTTGCGGTCGCGCTTGACGCGCCCGCAGCGGATCGCGATCTCGCTCATGCTGAGGTGCTGCTGCTCGATCCTGGCGAGCGTAGCTTCTCGCAGCGCCTTGTTGAGCACGATCGGGCTGTTCCGTACGCGTGTCAGCTCCCCGCGCAGGACGCTCGTCGATACGTCGGGATCGTCCGCGTGCCGCGCGAGCATACGCAGCGTGAGTCCACAGATCGGCTCATAGCGCTCGAAGCTGGCGACCGCCTCGCGCACGCTGATGACCGTTGCGCTCCCGTCGGCCCGTGAACGCCGCCATCGCAGCTCGGGTATCGACATGCTCGTCTGGATTCGCTGCAGCCCGTAGCGATTCCCGGATTCGTCAATAGGCTCGGAGTCGGTGAGCAGCGCAGCGGCCGCGAGTTGCCTCTCTTCCTCCTCGGCGAACGGCACCGTGCGTGCGTCCTGGGCCGTGAGGGATCGGCAACGGTACGGGGTTTCACTTGCATGGCCGATGTAGTGACGCGTTAGGAGCACGGCGTTCTCGGCGGGCTCGTCTGCTGCCAGATGGGCGATGAGGCGACGGTCTCCCCTGGTTGCGGCGTCTCTGTC
This sequence comes from Solirubrobacterales bacterium, assembly GCA_025964355.1. Classification (GTDB taxonomy): domain Bacteria; phylum Actinomycetota; class Thermoleophilia; order Solirubrobacterales; family Solirubrobacteraceae; genus Palsa-744. The sequence goes on from JAOPZB010000210.1 coordinate 30,839, forward strand.
CACGACGAGAGCGCTTCCGGCTGCGCCCGGCCTTGCCACGACCTCCCTCGCGCCACCAGTCGAGTCGATGTAGCGGCCGAGGACGCGGCTTCGGTGCCGACCGGCGCGGCGCTGTGGGGGTAGTCGGTGAGCACTGCGCTCGGGGACGCGACGTCGACGGGAGATTCGGCGCGCTTGCGAGGGACTGGAGGAGAGGGATGAGGTCATGGCTGGCTCCTGGCCGGTTCTGAGGGACATCGCCGATGCGCGAGGCAGGGCGAGACTTGGGCGGTGCTTGTACGAGCCCGTCCGTCGGGCGTCAAGCGACGCAACTCGACGCGAAACCGGCGCCGAACGTGGTCCGAGAACCCCTTAAGGGGTCTCGGAAAAGGCGCGAGACCCGATCAAGCGCGCCCGAAAGTTGGCGCGAGAACGCTCACCGGGAGCCCACTCGTCGCGGCTGCGGAGGGCCGCCCTGGTCTGCTTAGGAAGCTCGTCGGCGACAAGCTGTTGATGGCACGGCCGAGGCCGTAGGCGTGGGAAGGCTGAAAAGGAAGGCGGCGAGCGTAGCTGCTCCGCGGCCGATGATCACCTCGCGAGCGAACTGACGCCGCCCGTTATCGCAGTCGCCCGTCCCGTGAGCCTGCCGTTCCCGCGTCCCTAAGGCGGAGATGGTGCCGGGAGACACGCAGTCGCGTCCGTCCGGCACCTGAGGGCAACTGCGCTCTGCGACCTCCGCAGGTGCCGGCGACTGCACGGATCGTCAGCGTCTACGCATGTTTCGCCCGGGCGAATGCGCGGGCGGCGACCCGCCAAAGGGCGCCCGACCAGCTCCACGGGTGCGAACCGGGCATCGGCTGCGGTATGGCTAATCTAAGAGAGCGATGATGACCACCGCCGAGCCGATGACCGCACGTGGCGCCCACTACACGGCGCTGCTCGAAGCGATTGATCACCAGGGCGCCACGAAGCTGCATACACAAGAGCGCGAGCAGCTGCTGGAAGCCGCCGACGCCCTGCTGTTCGGCGAGCCTGAGAACCGCCGGCTGCTTCGAGCGGCCGAGGAACTGATCGAGTCGCTGGAGACGAGTGAGCGCTGGTCGGCCGAGACCTGTGACCAGTTGCGCGAACACTTGTACGGCTGTGACGCTACGCCCGGGATTGCCTGAGCGCTTGCGCTCCGCGTGAGGTTCATCGACACGGCCGATTCATCCGGCCCCGAAGTAAGCGAGCGAATCATCCACGAGATCATGGGCGGCAGCAGCGCCGCGCACCACATCTCCGACTATGCCGAGGTGGCGGGCAGCATGGTCCCCACCAAAGTCACGCTCACCTCGCGAGTGCCTCCATCAGGCTGGACACGTCATATGGGCCAAGGTGCACTATCCCGTCGATGAACAGAGTTGGCGTTCCCTGCACCTCTCCCGTGGCGATTCCGCTCTCGACGTCGCGGCGAACGCGTCCGAGTACGTCGACGCCGACGCGATCGCTGTCAAAGAGCGCCACGTCGAGCTCGAGATCGGCTGCGTATCGCCGTAGGTCGTCTTCGTCCAGGGCGCTCTGGCGATGAAAGAGCAGCTCGTGCATCGCCCAGAACTGCCGTTGTAGTGCCGCGGCCTCTGCTGCAGCCGAAGCGGCGAGTGCATGCGGGTGGATCTCATTCAGGGGGAAGTGCCGGAAGGCGAAGCGGACCCCGTCGCGAAGTCGCCGCTCGACCTGTTCGATCTCGCGAAACGCTCGCCGCGAGTAGGGGCACTCGTAGTCGCCGTACTCGACGATCAGACGGGCCGCCCCAGGGCCGCGCACATGATCGATCGCCTCGTCGAGCGGCTGCATCATCGTTCTAACCCCGTTGTTGTCCCGGCGTAGGATCTTCACGTGTCGACTCGATGCGAGACGATGCCGCCATGCCCATCCCGTTGATGCTCGCAACTCTGACCGACCGTCGCGACTTCGGCGAGGATTGGGTGCTCGAGCGAAAGCTCGACGGTGAGCGATGCGTGGCACGCAAGGACGGCATCGACGTGCGGCTGGAGTCGCGCACGGGCAAGGATCTCACGGGCACCTATCCAGAGGTCCATGCCTCGGTGGCGGCACAACGACCCAGGCAGATGCTGCTCGACGGCGAGGTCGTCGCATACGACGGCGGGCAGACCTCCTTCAGCCGCCTCCAGCAGCGACTTGGAATCGCCAGGCCCTCTCCCGAGCAGGTCGCCGCATACCCCGTCGTCTACTGCGTGTTCGACCTGCTCGAGCTCGACGACGAGGATCTCACCGATCGACCTCTCTTGCAGCGCCGCGCCCGGATGGCGGGGGCGATCCTGCCGACCGGCGCGCTGCAGCTGACCGAAGCCTGGCACGGTGACTCCGAGCGGCGGTTCGCCGAGGCTTGCCGGTCTGGTTGGGAGGGGCTCATGGCCAAGCGCGTGGATGCGCCCTATACGCGCGGGCGCTCGAAGGATTGGCTGAAGCTGAAGTGCGCTTGGGAGCAGGAGCTAGTCATCGGCGGCTTCACCGACCCCGCCGGCAGTCGCACGGATTTCGGCGCTCTGCTCGTCGGCTACCACGAAGACGGCCGCCTGCTGTACGCCGGAAAGGTCGGCACGGGTTATACCGCGGCGACGCTCCGCGACCTCGGTGCCAGGCTCCGCGAGCTGCAGACGCCGCAGTCACCGTTCGTCGACGCGCGACCGATTCCGCGCGGCACGCACTGGACCCGCCCCGAACTGGTCGCCCAGGTAGGCTTTGCCGAGTGGACGCACGACGGTCGTCTGCGCCAGTCGCGCTTCCTCGGACTGCGCGATGACAAGCTCGCGGCCGAGGTCGTCCGAGAGCGGCCGCGGTGAGCACCGACGACGGGGCAGTCGCCTCGATCGCCCTCAACGAGATCGCCTTCAGGTGCGGCTCATGACGGAGTCTCCCCAATGAGCACCGTTCCCGGATCGCGGCCTGCGCGCGTGTCACCCGCGGCCGCGGCCGACATCCTGGCGAGCCGCGACCCGCTCCTCGCGCGCCTGATCGCGGCGGCTGGGCCGATTCGCATCAGCCGGCGAGGCACGGTGTCGCATTTCGCCGCCCTGGTCGAAGCGATCGTCTACCAGCAGCTCGCCGGCGCCGCCGCGAAAGCAATCCATGGCCGTTTGGTCGCGGCACTCGACGACGATGTGGAGCCCGAAGCGCTGCTGGCCCTCTCAGACGAGACGCTCCGAGCCGTCGGCCTGTCCGCCAACAAGGCGCTCTCGCTACGCGACCTCGCGACCAAGGTGCTCGATGGGACGGTCGCCTTGTCGCCGCGTGGCTTACCCCACCGATCGGATGAGCAAGTCATCGCCAGCCTCTCGACTGTCCGCGGCATCGGACCGTGGACCGCCCAGATGTTCCTCATCTTCCGGCTCCGGCGTCTGGACGTCTGGCCGGTCGGCGACTTCGGGGTCCGCCAGGGCTACGGCCTTGCGTGGAGAGTGCCGACGCCGACGGCGCGCGAGCTCGAGCCGCTCGGCGACCCCTACCGTCCCTACCGGACGGTCGTCGCCTGGTACTGCTGGCGCGCCGTCGAGCTCTATGCAGGTGCCGCCGACAGCGCCCTTACCCGTTAACGGGCGCGCGCCCTGGGCGCCGCCGGCGCCGCAGCCGCGCCTGCGCCCCGGACCCATATCGTCGAGAGTCGTCGCGACATGCGGATAGCCTCCGGCGTCGAGGCCGCTGGGATCGGCCGCCAGCAGGCGTACTTCAGCGCGAGAAGGGGTACCCCCCATTGTGGTGTTGCATACCTCCTATCCAGCCGTGCCTAGCTCGGTGTCCGTCGCGCGCGATCTCGTTGCTGCGGTGGCCTACAGGGCCGGGGCCAGCGAGGAGCGCCTGGAGTCCGTCCGCCTCGCGGTCTCGGAGGCGCTCACGAGCGCTGTCGAACGCGACGACGGCGGGGAGGTTCACGTCACGGCGACCGTCGAGGGCGGGCAGCTTGCGGTCGTGGTCGCCGACGACGGCGGCGAGCGCCGCCGGATGGGATTCGGCCTGACGCTGATCGCGGCGTGCAGCGATCACTTCATGGTCGGCACGACGCCATCGCGGGGGGTCCAGGTGGAGATGCGCTTCGACCTCGAAGCCGCCAACCGGGCCCGCGGCCGCGCCAGCGCGTTGGTGTCTGCTGTCTAGATCCAGCGTGGGCTCGTCCTCGAGTCGCTCGCGAGGAGGCCCGCGATGGAGTTGAGGATCTTCGCCGAGCCGCAGGAAGGCGCGAGCTATGACCAGCAGCTCGCGATGGCCCAGGTCGCGGAGTCTCACGGCTTCGGTGCGTTCTTCCGCTCTGATCATCTCCTGAGGATCAAACCGGGGTCCGGACTGCCCGGACCGACCGACTCTTGGGTGAGTCTGGGAGCGCTGGCGCGGGAGACCACCACGATCCGCCTCGGGACGTTGGTTACGTCGGCGACGTTCAGGTTCCCTGGGCTGCTCGCAGTCGCGGTCGCCCAGGTCGACGCGATGAGCGACGGCCGAGTGGAGATCGGCGTCGGCACAGGATGGTTCGACGCCGAGCACACCGCATACGGGATCCCGTTCCCCCCGTTCGGTGAGCGCTTCGACCGGCTCGAAGAGCAGCTGACGATACTCACCGGCCTGTGGGGCTCGCCTGCAGGCGACCGCTATTCCTTCGACGGGATCTACTACCGGCTCACCGACAGCCCGGCGCTGCCGAAGCCGCTGCAGCGCCCACATCCGCCGATCATCGTCGGTGGTCTCGGAGCCCGCCGCACTCCTGCCCTGGCCGCAAGGTTCGCGAACGAGTTCAATGTGCCGTTCGCTCCCGTCGATGTCGCCGCAGAACGTATCCAGGGGGTCAGAACCGCGTGCGAAGCGGCGGGTCGAGATCCCGACGACCTGGTCTACTCGCACGCGATCACGGTCTGCTGCGGGCGCGACGCATCCGAGCTCGAGCGGCGCGCCGCCGGGATCGGGCGCGAGCTCGACGATCTCCGTAGCTCTGGCGCCGCCGGAACTCCGCAAGAGGTGACCGCCCGGCTGCAGGAGTACCGGCGGGCGGGCGTCTCCCGCTCCTACCTTCAGGTGATCGACCTCGATGACCTCGACCACGTCGCGTTGATCGCCGAGGAGGTCATGCCGGGCCTGGCCGACTAAGGAGGTCCACAACGCCGGCGGGTCGCGAACCGATTTGCTCGCTGAGGGCCGACCGACTCCCAATCCGCCGCGCGTTCAGAGAGCTCACTCGGTCAGACAGGTGTCCTCGTGCGAGTAGGCAGGCGAGCAGGCGCATATCAGGCGCAGCGGCTCAACACCGACGCTGAAGACCTTGTGGCGGGCGCCCGGTGGGATCAGCGCACAGTCACCCTTGCTGATGATCCGCTCCTCACCATCGATGATCAGCCGACCTTGACCAGCGCTGACGAGATAAAGCTCCTCGCTCAGGCGGTGGTAATGCTCTGTCGTCGCGCCACCCACCGGGATCGTCGCCTCGGCCAGGCTTTGGTTCTGAGCCGGCGCCGCGACTGGCCCCGCCCACTCCCGGATATCCGAGCCGTCGAGTGTGACGAACGGCTTGATCTGCGCGTATGAGCGGACGTGCATCGCACAACGAAGCCTAGAGGTTGCCAGGCATGTTTACCTAGTCGATGATGGTCGACTAGGCCTTGCGCTGACGGCGCAGGGCCACGTCAGCCGGAGCGCCTGCTGGCGCGTTCGTTGATCTCCTGAGGTGAGAGGCGCTCGGTGCGCTTGCTGAGCATCCACTGGTGCCCGAAGGGATCTCGCAGCCGCCCGCCACGCTCACCGTAGAACTGGTCGGCCAGCTCATAGACCACTTCGGCGCCGGCTGCGACGGCGCGGTTCCAGGCGGCGTCGACGTCCTCCCAATAGGTGGCCATGATTGCCGTCACTACGCAGTCGAGTGAATCCGGTGACATGGCTGGTCCGCCATCCGCCGCGTCGTCGGTGAGCATGACTACCGAGTCACCGATGCGAATCTCGGAATGGATCAGCTCACCGCCGGGACCGGTGAACCGCTCGCCGATCTCCTGCGCGGCAAACGCCCTGGCGTAGAAGTCAATCGCGGCACCGCCGTCCCGGACGACCAAACGAGGCGTGACGGTGTGAAGGTGCTCCGGGACCGACGTGACCGGCTCGGTGGGATTGTTCGACACGGATCCGCTCCTTGGACGACGACGGGAATGCATCATCGCATCGCCGCCTTGCCAGACCCCGCTCCACCGCAGCTCGGGCGATGCGATTTGAAACGCCGCTTCTCCCGATCGTGGTTCTGTGTCGCCTACCCTGAGTGCCGAGATGTTCGTCCTTGTCCTGTTGGCCGTGCCTGCCGTCGAGGTGTTCGTCTTCATCGAGGTCGGGCTGGCGATCGGCTGGCTCCTGGCGACTGTGCTGTTGCTCGGGATCTCTCTGCTTGGCGTGCCGCTTCTGCGTATCCAGGGGCGCTCTGCGCTCCGGCGGTTGTCGTTGGCGATGTCTGAGCGCCGGGCGCCCGGTCGTGCGGCGCTGGACGGCGCACTCGGATTTCTCGGATGCATCCTGCTCGTGGTCCCCGGATTCGTCACGGACGGGCTGGGCGCGCTTCTTCTGCTTCCGCCCACGCGAGCGCTTGCGCGCGGCTGGCTCTCCCGCCGGCACGCCCGCCGGGTGATGAGCCTTGCTGCAACGGCGGTGCGCTTCAGTCCACGCGGCGGTCACGGTGAGTGGTCGGCCGACGTCGAGTCAACCGCGGTAGAGGACGATCGCGACCAGCTCGGCGCGTGACGTGCGGCGGATCACGCCAGGCCGTCCGCACGTTCACGCGTCTGTGGCCGATCAGTGATCCGCGTGCTCGAGCTGAGTGCCGCCACAGCGGTGTTGCTGATCGCCGAGCAACACTGCGCGACGCGGCGGCACGAGTCTTCCGGAAGGCGGATGATGTGTGCATGGGGGGCGCGGGCGTAGAGACGGTCACGATCTTGATCACCGATCTAGTGGGCTCCACGCAGCTGGAGTCTCGGGTGGGACCGATCGTGGCGGAGGAGCTGCGGGAGGAGCATTTCGGACTCCTCCGGGAGGCCGTCGGGGAGGCAGGCGGACGCGAGGTGAAGAACACGGGCGATGGCCTGATGGTTGCTTTCCCGAGCGCCGCGGCGGCGGTCTCGTGCGCGGTCTTGATTCAGCAGCGCTTTGAGCGACGCAACCGGTCGGCTATGGAGACGCTGCTGATCAAGGCGGGTGTGAGCTCGGGCGACGCGAGTACGGCTGGGGGCGATGTCTTTGGCATGCCGGTTATCGAGGCGGCGCGTCTTTGTGACAGCTGCTCGCCTGGGCAGATCCTCGCGAAGGAGATAGTTGGGCATCTCGCGACGGGACGGGGCCACGTCTTTACGTCTGTGGGCGCGCTCGAGCTCAAGGGGTTGCCGGAGCCATTGGAAGCGATAGAGGTGGTGTGGGAGCCCGCCTTTGGAAGCGGCATCGCGCTGCCTGAGCGGCTACGTGAGCTCCCCGCGACGGCGTTCGTGGGCCGAGTGGCGGAGCGCGAGCGACTGGCGGAGCTGTGGGGGCAGACGCGCGATGGGTCGTTGCGCCTTGCGCTGATAAGCGGGGAGGCGGGTGTGGGTAAGACGCGGCTGTCCATGCATCTGGCGCTGCAGGCGCATGTCGAGGGCGCGACGGTGCTCTATGGGCGCTGTGATGAGGACCTCGGCGTCCCTTACCAGCCGTGGGTGCAGGCGTTTGGGCACCTGGTCAAGGAGGCACCGGACCGGGTTCTCGATGTCCATGTGGAGCGTTTTGGCGGCGACGCGGCGCGCCTCATACCCGCCCTACGCGATCGTGTGCCCGAGCTGCCGTCTGCACGCGGGAATGACCCCGAGACAGACCGCTATTTGCTGTACGCCGCCGTCGTGAGCCTCCTCGAGGAGGCCTCGAAGCGGGAGCCGCTTCTATTGGTCCTCGATGATTTGCACTGGGCGGATGCGCCGACGGTGTCGCTGCTCCGCCACGCAGTCACCGCGGGCCCCTCGATGGCAGTAATGGTCGTGGGGACCTATCGTGACTCTGATCTCTCGCGCGATCACCCGCTGACGGCGCTGTTGGCTGACCTTCACCGTGATCGGGGCGGCGAGCGCATGAAGCTCGCCGGCCTTCAGACCGGGGACGTGCTGTCGTTGATCGAGGCTCTGGCCGGTCATGAGCTCGACGAGGACGGCTGCGCCCTAGCCGAGGAGATCACGCGCGAGACCGCCGGCAATCCCTTCTTCGCGGGCGAGCTTCTTCGTCACCTGATGGAGGCAGGCGCGATCGTGCAAGAGGAGGGCGGGCGGTGGCACGTCGTTGGCGAGGTGGCCGAGCTGGGCTTGCCGCAGAGTGTGCGTGAGGTGATCGGGCGGCGCGTGGAGCGCCTGGGCTCCGACGCGCGCCGAGCGCTTAGCGCCGCCGCGGTCGTCGGCCGCGATTTCGATCTTGGCGTGCTCTTGGCGGTGGTGGATCTCCCACAGGCGCAGCTGCTCGATCTGCTCGATGAAGCGGTCGCGGCATCGCTGCTTCAGGAGAGGCCAGAGCGAGCCGGGCGCTTCACCTTCGTTCATGCCCTTGTCGCGCACACTTTGTATGAGGATCTCGGCGCCACACGTCGCGCCATGCTTCACCGGCAGGTGGCCGAGGCGCTTGAGGAGCTGTGCAGCGAGGCGCCGGGCGAGCGGCTCGTGGCCGAATTCTCCGAGGTGATCGGCTCCGCTGGCGGCTCGGCGGCGATCCTTGCCTACCACTGGCGCGAGGCCGGTCACTTAGACC
>JAOPZB010000232.1 GCA_025964355.1 Solirubrobacterales bacterium
CGTCTCCTCGCTCGGCAAGGGCATCGCAGCGGCCTCGCTCGGCCGCCTGCTCGTCTCGCGGGGGCTCACCGTGGGCCTCCAGAAGTTCGACCCCTACATCAACGTCGATCCCGGCACCATGTCGCCCTACCAGCACGGCGAGGTGTTCGTCACCGAGGACGGCGCCGAGACCGATCTCGATCTCGGCCACTACGAGCGCTTCACCGACGCGAACACGAGCCGCGCCTCCAACGTCACCGCCGGAGGGATCTACGACACCGTCATCCGCCGCGAGCGCCGCGGCGACTACCTCGGCGGCACCGTTCAGGTCGTGCCGCACATCACCGACGAGATCAAGCAGCGGATCTCGCTGATCGCCGAGTCCAGCGACGTCGACTTCGTCATCACCGAGATAGGCGGCACCGTCGGCGACATCGAGTCGCTGCCGTTCCTCGAGGCGATCCGCCAGTTCCCGGTCGACGTGGGGAGGGGCAGCGCACGCGGAGCGCGCGGGCGCTGCATGTTCATCCACCTGACGCTCGTCCCCTACATCGGCCATGCGGGCGAGCTCAAGACGAAGCCCACCCAGCATTCCGTCAACGAGCTGCGCCGAATCGGGATCGCGCCCGACATGCTGATGTGTCGCTCCGAGGGCTCGCTCTCGTCGGAGATCCGCAGGAAGATCGCGCTGTTCGCGAGCCTGCAGGAGGAGGCGATCGTCTCGGCGTGCGACGTCAAGAACATCTACGAGGTGCCGCTCACCTTCCACCGGCAGGGCGTCGACGACTTCATCCTCGACCACTTCGGCATCGAGGCGCCCGCTCCCCAGCTGGAGCGGTGGAAGGAGCCGATCGAGCGCTCGGAGCGAGCCACGCGCACCGTCCGGATCGCGCTCGTCGGCAAGTACATCCAGCTCGAGGACGCCTACCTCTCAGTCTCCGAAGCGCTGCGCCATGCGGCGTCGCTGCAGGACAGCAGGGTCGAGATCCAATGGATCGACTCCGAGCGGCTCGAGGCCCAGGCCGCTCGCGAGTCAGAGCGCGGGGACGCCGACGACGCAGAGGATCCCGCGGGCGCGGGCGAGGGCGCGGGCGAGGCGGAGGGCGCCGAGGGCGACGAGCGCCCGACGGCCGAGGAGGACCCCTACGAGGCGCTCGCCCGGGCCGACGGGATCCTCATCCCGGGCGGCTTCGGCGGACGTGGGATCGAGGGCAAGATCGCCGCGGCGAGGGCCGCACGCGAGCGCCAGATCCCGTTTCTGGGCATCTGCCTCGGCATGCAGGTGGCGGTCGCCGAGTTCGCCCGCAACGTCGCCGGCATGGACGGGGCGAACTCGACGGAGTTCGACATCGAGACCCCGTTTCCGGTGATCGATCTGCTGCCCGAGCAGAAGGAGGTCGCCGACCTCGGCGGCACGATGCGCCTGGGAGCCGACCCGATCAAGCTCCACCCGGGGACGCGCGTGCGGGAGATGTATGGCGAGGCCGTCATCTACGAGCGCCATCGCCACCGCTATGAGGTCAACAACCTGCTGCGCAAGCGGCTCGTCAACGCCGCCGGCTCCGGCGAGGCAGGCGGCTCGGGCCTGCGCATCTCGGGCACCTCGCCGGACGAGCGCCTCGTCGAGGCGATCGAGCTCGAGGACCACCCGTTCTTCGTGGCCTCGCAGTTTCACCCCGAGTTCAAGTCCCGCCCCGAGCGACCCTCGCCGCTGTTCCGCGGCTTCATCGAGGCCGCGCTGGCGCGCGCCGCCGCACGCGAGGACTTCCAGGTGCAGGACGCGCGCGCCGCAACCGGGTCGTCGCCGAAGGCCGCCCAGGCTCCGGGGCAGCGCGCCGGCTTGTCGTGACGCTCGGCACGCCCGCGTCGAGAGTCCAGACACTCGAGCGCCGCTACCTGAGCGCCACGTTCGCAGAGCTCTGCCGCATCGAGAGCCCGTCCGGCCATGAGCGCGCGTGCGCGGAGCGCGTGCAGGCGGAGCTGCGCGCGCTCGGAGTCGCTGTGCAAGAGGACGGGGCCGGCGCGGTCACCGGCTCGGACTGCGGCAACCTGCTGGCGCGGATCGGATCCGGCGAGGCCTCCGCGCCGCCGGGTGACAGCGGCAGGCGCTCGCTGCTGCTCTGCGCGCACCTGGACACGGTTCCGCTGCAGGCCGAGATCGAGCCGGTCCTCGTCGACGGCGTCTGGGAAAACGCCAACGACGGCATCCTCGGGGCCGACAACAAGGCCGCGATCGCGGTTCTGCTGGCGCTCGCGCGTCATGTCACGCGCGAGGGCGCCCCTGTCGACATCGAGCTGCTGTTCACGGTCGGCGAGGAGACCGCCCTGGCGGGCGCCCGCGCGTTCGACGCCTCGCGCCTGCGCAGCGATTTCGGCTATGTCTTCGACCATGCGACGGCGATCGGCGAGGTGATCGTGGACTCGCCGAGTCATTTCCGCATAGACGCGTCGTTTCATGGCGCGGCAGCGCATGCGGGGATCCGTCCGGAGACGGGGCGCAGCGCGATCCTCGCCGCTGCGAGGGCGGTCGCGTCGATGCGTCTCGGCCGCCTGGACGAGGAGAGCACGGTGAACGTCGGGATGATCTCCGGCGGCACGGCGATGAACGTCGTGCCCGACCGCTGCTCGCTGCTCGCGGAGGTACGCAGCCTGCGCGACGCGCGGGCCGAGACGCTCGTCGCCGAGGTGGTCGATCGCATTCAGCAGGCGGCCAACATGCCCGATTGCGACTGCGACGTGGATGTGACCGTGCAGCGGACGTTCTCCGGCTACCGCCTGCCGCCAAGCTCGCCGCCCCTGCTGGTTGCTGAGGCGGCGCTGCGGGCGTGCGGCCACGAGCCGCAGCGGATCGTCAGCGGCGGCGGCTCCGATGCCAACGCGCTGCTCGCACAGGGCCTCCAGACGGTGAACCTGGCCAACGGCACCGACCGCAACCACGAGCCGGGGGAGAGCGTCAGCGTGGCGGCGCTCGAGGAGATGCTCGACGTAGCGCTCGCGCTGCTGGACCAGGCGGCGCTCTTGACGGACGCCGCGCGATAGCTTCTCGCGATGCTCAAGCTACGCCATGCCACCGTCCTGGAGAGTGGCGAGCCACAGGACGCGCGCCCGACCTTGGACGCAGTCCCCTCCCAGGCGGGTGAGCAGCAGCTCGTCGTCGAGCTCTCCGACGGCGGTGGCGGTCAGCGGCGTGCGGCGATCGCCGACGTGGCGCTCGTCGGGCGCGCCGAGCCCGGCGACGAGGTGATCGTCAACGTCCAGGCACTGGACCTGGAGCTCGGCTCCGGCGGCTTCGACGTCGTCCACGTCAACCTCACCCGTGGCCTCGGCGCAGACGGCGTCGACGGCGCGCACGTGATGAAGCTGAACTACACGAGCCTGCAGCACGCCGTCGTCGTGGTGGAGGACGAGGCCCTGGAGCTGCCGATCGAGCGACCGGTGGCCGTGCTCGCTCTGCATGGACAGCTGGCAGCCGTCGCCTGGGCGTTCGCCGAGAGCGCGCCATCGATGAAGCTCGGATACGTGCAGACGGAGGGCGGCGCGCTCCCGGGAGGGCACTCGCACACGGTTGCGAGCCTGCGCAGGCGGGGCCTGCTGGCCGGTCATCTGACAGCGGGCGCGTCGTTCGGAGGCGACGGCGAGGCGGTCACGACGGCCGGGGCCCTGCACCACGGGCTGCACACGCTCGGCTGGGACGCCGCGGTGTGTGGCCCGGGGCCCGGGATCGTGGGCTCGCGCTCATCGCTCGGACACGGCGGCATGTCGGCGCTCGACTCCGCTCACGTGGCGCTCGCGCTGGGCTGTGAGACGCTGCTCGTGGCGCGCATGTCATCCGGGGACGACCGCCTGCGCCACCGTGGCATCTCCCACCACACCCTCACCGTCCTTGACCTGCTGCTGGCGCCGGTCACCGTCGCCCTGCCCGCCGGGATGCGCTCCCCCGTCGGCGCGGACCTGCGCGCCGGCCTCGGCGCCGTGTTCGCAGGCTCGATGCCCAGCCGGCATGTGTCCTCGCCGGAGGTGGCGCGGCCGGCGCGCATAACCCGCCATGACTGGCGCCGCGCAGCGGTCGACCTCCCTTCATACGCGTCGAGCGGCCTGCCGACCGAGACGATGGGGCGCGGGCTGGCCGACGATCCGCTCTTCTTCGGCGCGGCCCTGGCCGGGGGCGGCGCCCTCGGCGAGATGGCTGCGCGGGCCGGCGGGCAGGAGGAGGCGGGGGCGGGGGGTGAGCGCGCTGGCGGCTGATCGCCCGCATGGCCAGACCGACGGCGACCAGGACGCCGCCACGGGCCGCAGCTTCCAGGCGCTCGACGGCGAGACCGTCTATCACGGGCGATTCTTCGACGTCCGCATCGAGCGCTTCCGTCACGCAGACGGCGAGGAGGTCACGCGCGAGCTGGTGCGCCATCGCGGAGCCGTCGGCATCGTGGCGCACGACGGCGAGCGCGTCTGGCTCGTGCGCCAGCCGCGCGAGACGGTGCAGGAGCCGGATCTGCTTGAGATTCCCGCCGGCCGGCTCGACGTCGACGGCGAGCAGCCGCTCGCGGCCGCCCAGCGTGAGCTGGCCGAGGAGATCGGGCGCGGCGCCCGCAGCTGGGAGCCGATCGTCACCTACTACTCGAGCGCCGGCTTCAGTGACGAGCGAGTGCACCTGTTCCTCGCCACGGACCTCTACGAGTCGACGGCCGACAGCGGCGAGAACGAGCGGATCGAGATAGTGCCCTGGCCCCTGCGCAGCCTGGACACCGCGATCGAGGAGTGCCGCGACGCGAAGACGTTGATCGGGCTGCTCTGGCTCGCGCGGCGCCTGAACGTCTGATTGCACGACCAGGGAGCCCGCACCCCAAACGCGAAGCTTGCCCTATGAGCTCAGCCGGGATCGCCGCGCCGCCCACCGGAGTCGAGATCGGTCGCCTGATCCTCGACTTCCTCGCCTACCTCGAGCTCGAGCGAGGCCTCTCGCGCAACACGCTCGAGGCCTACCGCTCCGACCTGCTCCAGTACGGCGAGTTCCTCGACCGCCGCGGCCTCCAGGCGACCGAGGCGAGCCACGGCGAGATCGCGGAGTTCCTGTCGGAGCTAGCGGCCGGCGCCGGCGAGCGCCCGCCGCTGGGCCCCTCCACCCTCGCGCGAAAGGTGGCGTGCCTGCGCTCGTTCTACAGGCATCTGCGACGCGAGGACACGATCGAACACGACCCGACGGCGGAGCTGCGCGGTCCGCGCAAGACGCAGCGCCTGCCGCGCGTCCTCTCGCGCGATCAGGTCCTGCGTCTGCTGAGCCAGCCGCGCGGCACCGAGCCTCGGGCGCTGCGCGACCGTGCCCTGCTGGAGCTGATGTATGCGTGCGGCCTGCGCTCCTCGGAGGCGGTCGGGCTGGAGCTCGCAGACGTCGACCTCGAGGAGGGCATCCTCTGCGCGCGCGGCAAGGGCGCCAAGGAGCGGCTGGTGCCGATCGGAAGCGAGGCCGTCGGCGCGCTGCGCGCCTACTGCGCCCGGGGACGGCCGCCGCTCGTCGCCAACGGTCGCGCGACGCGGCTATTCCTCAACCATCACGGCGGGGCGCTGACCCGCCAGG
>JAOPZB010000006.1 GCA_025964355.1 Solirubrobacterales bacterium
GCGATTGACGATGAAGCCGGCCTTGTCCTTGGTCGGGATCGCGAGCTTGTCCTCCGAGCGCGCGAACGCAAGCGCCGTCTCGAACGCCTCGTCGGAGGTGGTCACGCAGCGGACGACCTCCACCAGCCTCATGACCTGGGCCGGGTTGAAGTAGTGCAGGCCGACGAACCGCTCGGGGCGGCCGGTCGCCGCCGCCTGGTCGATCACCGCCAGCGACGACGTGTTCGTCGCGAACACCGCATCGGCCTTTACGACCTGGTCGACCTCACGCCACATCTCGAGCTTCAGCGGGAGGCTCTCGGTGATGGCCTCGATCACGAGGTCGCAGCCGGCAAGGTCGCCGTAGTCGAGCGTTCCCGCGATGCGGGCGCGAACCGCGTCGGCGTCCTCCTGCGTCGACCTGCCCTTCTCCACGGCGCGTGCGAGCTGCTTCTCGATTTTGGCGATCCCCTTCTCGAGCGTCTGCTGGTCGACCTCTCGCAGCACGACCTCATAGCCGGACTGCGCCGCCACCTGTGCGATGCCGTGACCCATCAGCCCCGCTCCCAGCACACCCACCCTCTCGATCCGCTGCGCCATGAGACCTCCGCTTTGGTTTGCCTTGCCGCGGGAGCCTATTACGCGCCCGAGAGCAGGCACCGCCCCGCAAACTGGAGCGGCGCCGGCCGCGTGCGGGGGCGATCACGAGGATCCCGGCGGCGGTAGGCTCACGGGCCCAGCGTCAATCGGCATCAGCCGATCGCCCTCCGAGCGTCAGGAGCCACCGATGAGCATGGTCGTCACCGTGGACCGTGGGCCGGTCAGGCACGTGTTGCTGAATCGACCCGAGAAGCGCAACGCGATGAACCAGGAGCTGCTGCTCGAGCTCGGCGATGTGCTGCGGGCGGCCGCGGGCGACGTCACCGTCGACTGTGTGGTGCTGCGCGGCGAAGGCCCGGTGTTCTCCGCCGGCGTGGACCTCGGCGAGCTGATGTCCTCCACGGGCGAGCCGGGCGTGCTGAGGCCGTTTCGCAACGTCTTTCTGGAGTGCGCGAACCTCTGCGAAACGATGCCCAAGCCCGTCGTCTGCCAGATCCACCGGACGTGCGTAGGCGGAGCGCTCGAGGTCGCGCTCGGCTGCGACTTGCGCGTGGCGTCCAGCGACGCCCAACTCGGCCTGCCGGAGGTGAAGTTCGGGATCATCCCGGACGTCGGCGGCTCCACCCGCCTGCCGGCCGTCGTCGGGCTGGGTCGCGCCAAGGATCTGATCATGACGGCGAGGTTGATCGGCGCCGAGGAGGCGGAGCGAATCGGCCTCGTCAACCGGGTCGCGGCGCCCGACGAGCTGGAGAACGCCACGCAGGCGCTCGTCGACGAACTGCTCGCCAACTCGCCGGTCGCCGTCGGCCGGGCCAAGCGGGTGATCGACGCATCCGCCCGCCCGGCGCTCGCACAGACGCTCGAGCTGGAGGTCGCGGTGCAGGAGTACTGCGTCGCCGAGGCGCGCGAGCGCGCGCGGCGCGAGAGGGACTCGCAGGCCGCGCCGGTCCCCGCCGGCGGCTAGCCGCGCCAGTCGATCGGGCCGGCCACGAGCGTGTGGCTGCCGAGCGGGCGGCCGAGGAGCTCCTGCACGCGTCGCGCGCACGCGAGAAGGGCCGGCAGGTCGACGCCGGTCTCGATCCCCATCTGCTCGAGCATCGAGACGAGGTCCTCGGTGGCGATGTTGCCGGTGGCGCCGGCCGGCACCGGGCATCCCCCGAGCTCGCCGAAGCTCGACTCGAAGCTCTGCACGCCGGCCTGCAGCGCGGCGAGCACGTTCGCAAGGCCCTGTCCGCGCGTGTTGTGGAAGTGCGCGGTCAGCTGCACCCCGTCCCCCAGCGCGGCGGCGGCGAGTCCGAAGAACTCGCGAACCTGCCGCGGGTTGGCCATGCCGGTGGTGTCGCCGAAGCCGATCTCCTGCGCGCCCGCATCGCGCAGGGCCGCGGCGATCTCCAGGACGCGCTCGGGCCCAACCCGGCCCTCGTAGGGGCAGCCGAAGGATGTCGAGATGACCGCCTCGCAGCGCAGCCCGGCCTCACGCGCTCGGACCAGCACGACCTGCAGGGCCGCCAGCGACTCCTCGACGGAGCGGTTGACGTTCTTGCGGTTGTGCGTCTGCGACGCGGACAGGAAGACGTTGATCTCGTCGATCTTGCGGCGATGCTCGAGCGCCGCGTCGAGACCGCGCTCGTTGGGGATCAGCACAGAGAGGCTGACGTCGTCGGGCACGTCGATCAGCGCGAGCACCTCGGCCGCGTCGGCGAGCTGCGGGATCACGTCTGGACGGACGAAGCTCGTGACCTCCAGGCGGCGAATGCCCGTTCTGGCGAGCGCGTTGATCAGCTCGACCTTGTCCGCGGTCGGGAGGATCTCGGGCTCGTTCTGAAAGCCGTCGCGCGGTCCGACCTCCCGGATGCTGACCGCACGCGGCAGATCGCGCGCCGGTGCGCTCACGCGGCTGCCGGCCGGCGGGAGGTCGCGGCGCCGATCCGGGGTGCGTCGCTGGCGGCCAACGCGGTCCTTCCGTCGAGCCTCATCGGTCGCAGCCTATACTCGGCCGCCGTGGCCCCGTCGCCTCCCGATCCCGTGGCTGTCATCGGCGCGTCGGGCGCGCTCGGGTTCGGGCTCGCGATCAGGCTCGGGCGTGTCGGCGTGCCGATCGCGATCGGCTCGCGCGATTCGCTGCGAGCGGAGGAAACCGTCGAGCGGGCGAGCTTCGTCGCCCCGGACGGCGAGTTCTCGGCGTTCGACAACGCCGGCGCGGTCGCGGCCGCCTCGACGGTGATCCTGAGCGTGCCCTTTCGCAACCAGTCCGAGACGCTCACCAACCTCCGGACGGCATGGCGGCCCGGCCAGCTCGTCATCGACGCGACCGTCCCGCTGGCGGCGGCGGTGAGCGGCAAGGCGACGAGGATGCTCGGTGTCTGGCAGGGCTCGGCGGCTCAGCAGACCGCCGAGATGGTCCCCGACGGCGTGCGCGTCGTCTCCGCCCTTCATACGATCAGCGCGGCGTCGCTCAGCGACCTCGAGCACCCCCTCGAGCAGGACGTGCTCGTCTGCGGCGACGTGCGCGCCGACAAGGTGGAGGCGGCGATGCTGATCGAGCAGATCGCCGGCCTTCGCTGCGTCGACTGCGGGCCGCTGGAGATGGCGCGCGTCGCCGAGTCGCTCACCGCCATGCTGATCTCGGTCAACGCGCGCTACAAGGCCCATGCGGGCGTCCGTCTGACGAGCCTTCCCGAGCAGCTGTGGGAGTGAGCGACGTGACGGCGGCGAAAGAGGACGTGGTCGTACTGGCGGGCGGCACCGGCGGCGCCAAGCTCGCGAGGGGCATGGTCGACGTGGTTGGGGCCGAGCGCCTCACCGTGATCGCGAACACCGGCGACGACATCGAGATCTACGGCGCCCATGTCTCGCCCGACCCGGACCTCGTCTCCTACTGGCTTGCGGACGAGATCGACGAGCGCGGCTGGGGCATCGGGGGCGACACGTTCAACGTGATGGACGCCCTGCGCGCGCTCGGGGTGGACGTGTGGTTTCACCTCGGCGACCGCGACCTCGCCTGGTGCCTCGAGCGCGCGAGGCTGCTCGCCGAGGGGCTCTCCCCCACGGCGGCCCTCGCGCGGCTGAACGAGGCGATCGGCGTTGGTACGCGCGTGCTTCCGATGAGCGATGATCCGGTGCGCACCTGGGTCCGAACCGGCGACGGCGGCTGGTTCGCCTTTCAGGAGTTCATGATCCGTGAGGGTGCGGCCGGCCTGATCGAGGCCTTGGAGTACCGCGGCGCAGAGCAGGCGGCGCCGAGCGCCGAGGTGCTCGAGGCGATCGGCTCGGCGCGCGCGATCGTGATCGGGCCCTCCAACCCGCTCGCCTCGATCGGCCCGATCCTGGCGCTGCCCGGCATCCACCAGGCGCTCCTCTCCGCCACCGCGCCCGTCGTGGCGGTGAGCCCGATCGTCGAGGGCGAGGTGCTCAAGGGCCCGACCGCGTCGTTCATGGCGTTCGCGGCGCTCGACCTGAGCGCCGACGGCGTGGCGGACTTCTACGGCGAGCTTCTCGACGGGATCGTGGCCGACGAGAACGTCGGCCGGCTGGCGAGCTTGCGGACCGACATCCGCATGGCCGACGCCGCCGCGAGGGCGCGCGTCGCCGAGCAGACGCTCTCCTTCGCCGACGGGCTGCGCTCCTAGCGGACGAGCCTCAGGCGCCGGCCGGCAATCTGGCCTCGCGCCACGCCGCCAGCGAGTCGAGAGCTGCGTCGGTGACCCGTTCGACGAACGACTCGCGGTCGTTTGCGTGCGGCAGCGGCTCGTCGGGGACGTCCACGTCGAGGAACTCGCACAGTGGCTCCCATCCGTCGCCGACCTCCCACACGAGCAGGCGCTCGGCGGGGACCGCGCGCTTGACCTCCTCGTTGTGGCGAACCATCTGCTCGATCAGCTGCGACGGCTCGGCGTGGCCGGCTGCGAAGGTGCCCTGCGGACCCCAGAACATCCGGTCGACGAGCTTCAGGTAGCGTCGCCAGCGGGGGTCGATCTCCGCGCGAGCGCGCGACAGCAGCGGCATCAGCGTCTCGCCATGGCACATCACCCAGATCGTTTCCCTGAAGCTGCGCTCCCACGACTCCGGGTCGCGCACGCTCAGCAGGACCTTCGCCTCGGGGTAGACATCCATCAGCTCGCGGTAGAAGTAGCCGCCGGGCCAGTCGACGGTCGAGCGATGACCGTCGAAGACCTCTGCCCATGGCGCCTCGCCGTCGAGCGCCCGATCCCAGAGCTCCACCTGCCCGAGATCGGCGATCACGTTGACCCAGTGGTAGCAGGGGCCCAGGCCGAGCTGCTCCAGCGCGAGCTTCTGCGTCAGGGTGCCCGTCCGGGGCAATCCGGCCCCGATCAGCCTGATGCCCGACGATTCTGTGAGGTCGTTCATCTAAACTCCCACGCTCGGATAACTGCTGGCATCGCAGCAGATCGACGTCTGGCCACACGAAGAACCCGATAAGAACGGCGGCCGCGCACCGGTTGGGACCCACCCTTGCGCATATCGTCGACGCCAGCTGGACAGCCCCGACCGGGCAGCCAGCGCCAACGAAGGAGTCCGACCGTGCAGAAAGGCCCCAACCGTCGCGAGGGAGGATCGCTTCTAGTCGATCCGCTGGCGGCCGCCCGCACCTCCGTTCGACGAGCCGGCCCGCGCATCGCCGCGATCGCCGTCTCGGACTCCGAGCAGGCACTCTCCCAGGAGCAGGTCCTGGATCGTCTGGGACTGAAGGGCAACGAGTTTGCGGAGGGCATCTTCGAGCGCAGCGGCGTCAAGCGCCGCCACCTGGAACTGGGCGGGGACTTCCTCGCCCGGACCCTGCAGGGCCGTACGCCGCAGGTCGAGCAGGAACTGCTGCGCCACTCTATCCGAGCCGTTGACGCGCTCGAGCTCGACCCCGCGAAGATCGGGACGGTTCTCAGCGCGAGCCTCTACTCGCTCGGGTGTCCGACGCTGGCCCATCGACTGGTCGACCACTACCGCATGGACCCCTCGACCGACAAGTACCACGTGACGGGGGTCGGCTGTATGAGCGGTGTGCCGCTCATGCGGCTCGCTGCCCAGGCCATGCGCGAGCACCCCGGCCGAGGAGCGCTGGTCGTGGCGGCGGAGAGCATGAGCGGGATCCTGACGCCCGCCGCGCCATCGGATCCGAAGGCCAAGACGGTCGGCTCGGCCATCTTCGGCGACGGCTGCGCCGCTGCCCTGCTCTCCAGCGACCCCCGTGCGGACGGGCCGGCCATCGTCGCCTCCCGCGTCCACCAGATCGCGGGCAGGCTCGACGCGGTAAGCCTGGACGTGTCCGAGCAGGACAGCTACCTGCACCTGGCCCGCGACCTCCCGGACCTCGCCCGGGCGGGCCTGGGAGAGGTGGTCGAGGGGTTCCTGCGCCACAACCACCTCGAGCATTCGCAGGTCGACCACTGGATCGTCCATCCGGGAGGGAGACGCATCATCGAGAACGTCCAGGCGGCGCTCGAGCTCTCCGACGACGACGTGGCCACGAGCTGGAGCGTGCTGGCCGAGCACGGCAACGCCGGCACCCCCTCGATCTTCTACGTGCTCAAAGACACGATCGAGCGTTATGAGCCGCGGCCGGGCGAGCGTGGCCTGCTGGTGACGATCGGTCCGGGGGTCACCCTGGGGATGATGCTGCTCGAGTGGTAGCGGCGGCGCTCGCGTCACTATCGTCTGAGCAGATGCGCACCGCAGCGATCCTGCCCGTCAAGCGATTCGCCCGCGCCAAGCAGCGCCTCGGCGAGACCGTCTCCGATCCGATGCGCACGGCGCTGGCCGACGCGATGGTCGCCGACGTGCTGCTCGCACTGGCCGAGACCGACTCGATCGAGCGCACGATCGTCGTCACCCGCGAGCCCGCCGTCGCGCTCGCGGCACGCGAGCTGGGGGCGATCGTCATCGACGACGAGGACGAGAGCGGCCAGCCGGCCGCCGTGAGTCTCGGAGTGCGGCGTGCACTCGCCGACGGATTCGAGCGCGTACTGTGCGTCCCCGGCGACTGCCCGGCGCTGGACGCGGCAGAGGTCGACCGGCTCCTGCAGACACGACCGATCCGCGCCGGCGATGCGGGCGTTGCCCGCGGCGCGCCAGAGGTCGTGATCCTGCCCGACCGCCACGGGACCGGCACCAACGGCCTGCTGCTCGCTCCCCCCGACGCGATCGCCCCCGCGTTCGGACCCGGCAGCTGCGAGCGTCACCGCGAGCTCGCGCGAGCCGCCGGGGTCGTCTGCCGCGTCGAGCAGCTGCCGTCCCTGCTGCTGGACATCGACACGGGCGCCGACCTCGCCGCCCTGCGAGACCGGCTCTCGGAGCACGGCCCCCGCGCATCACACACGCGCGCGGTGCTCGGCCAGCCCGAACGCACGGACATCCTCTCGATCACGACTTCGGCCTGACGGCCGGCATCTTGGCGAGCCTCTCCGCGCGGGGAATCGGCGGGATTCCCGAGGTGCGCCCCGGCGACGACCTGGCGGCACTGATCGCCCCCGGCCTCGACGGCCCGGCGCCGCAGGGTGCGCAGGTGATCGCGATCGCCCATACGGCCGTCTCCAAGGCCGAGTCGGCGGTCGTCGCGCTCGACGACGTGACTCCGAGCGAGCGAGCGCGCGAGCTGGCCGCCGACCTCGCCGCGAGCGCCGGCGAGGACAGGGACCCACGCGTCGTTCAGGTGGTGCTCGACGAGTCGAGCGAGGTGATGCGCGCCGAGCGCGGCGTGCTGATCTGCCGCACTCGCCATGGCTTCGTCTGCGCCAACGCAGGCGTCGACGTCTCCAACGCATCGGCCGCCGACACCGTCGTCCTGCTGCCCCGTGACCCCGACGCCTCAGCGCGGCGGATTCGCGCGCGCCTGCGCGAGCTCATGGGTGACAGCGGCGGCGACCGGCCCGCGCCGGCCGTTCTCATCAGCGACACCTTCGGCCGCGCCTGGCGTCACGGGCAGACCGACGTGGCGGTGGGCCTCGCCGGCATGCAGCCACTCGACGATTGGCGGGGGCGCACCGACGCGAGCGGCCTGACGCTGAGGGCGACCTGGCTCGCCGTCGCCGACGCCGCCGCCGCGGCCGCCGATCTCGCGCGCATGAAGGATTCGCGCGAGCCGGTAGTCGTGATCGACGGCCTCGAGCGCTACGTCACGCACGACGACGGCCCTGGAGCGGCCGCGCTGCTGCGGTCGCCCGACGAGGACCTCTTCCGCTAGCCGGGCACGCCGGCGTGCAGGTGCCGGCGCAGGAACGGCACGATCGCGCCCTCGACCGGCTGCGGGTCATCCTGGAACGGCCAGTGGCCGCTGTCGTCGAGGATCAGCATGTCCTCGACGTCGAAGAAGTCGCGCTGGCGCTCGGCGAACTCCACGCCGATGAAGGGATCGGCGGCTCCCCAGACGACCAGCGCGGGCTTTCGCAGCCCTGCCATGGCGGCGCCGAGCTCCTGCGCCGTGCGGCTCGGATCGGGTGTCGAACGGTAGAGCTTCAGCACCGTCCGTCGTGTGCCGCGGTCGTAGTCGTCATACATCTTGTCCACGAACTCGGGCGGCAGCCCCCGCGGACTCGATTTCTGCATCACGCGTCGCCAGCCCGAGCGCGGGATCCATGCCTGCACGAGCTCACCGATCACCGGGGTGCGCCAGCGTTTGGCCATCGAGTGCCAGGTGTAGCCGGGCATTACGCCCACGTTGATCAGCACCACGCTGTGCCAGGCCTGCGGGTGCTGGAGGCCCCACAGCAGGCCGAAGGGACCGCCGAAGTCGTGCACGACCAGGTGCACGCGGTCGATCCCGAGCTCCGTGATGGCGGCCTGCAGGAAGTCGGCGTAGGAGGACACCTGGTAGTCGAAGTCGCGCGGCGCCGCGGCTTTGCCGAAGCCGGGCATGTCGAAGGCGACGGCGCGCCCGAGCTCCCCGGCGGCCTCGACGAGGCTCGTCCAGTCGCTGGAGGAGCCGGGGTTGCCGTGCACGAACACGACCGCCTCGCCCGCGTCCTGCGGACCCGCTTCGATCAGCGGCGAGTCGACGCCGCCCGCCGCCACGCGACCGTGGCGCAGGGCGCTCATCGGGCGGCCCGCGTGGAGGAACCCTGCGCCGCCGCCGACGCCGGCGCCGAGCCGGAGCGGCTCCCGCCGCGCCGGGACAGCGAGCGGCGCGCCCGCGCGCGCAGGGCGAGCGGCATGCCGCGCATCATCATCTGCAGCGGCCCCATGTTGCGGGTCCCGAACGCCTCCATCACCGCGGCCATGCGGTCATCGTAGGTCGCCGTGGAGAACAGCAGACGCTCGGGGGCGTTGAACTTCCTGCCACCGGCGTAGTCGTAGATCATCGCCGCGTGCCCGCGCAGCGCGCGCGCATGCCTGCGGCGGTAGCGCTTCAGCGCGGCCGGCAGCGGCTCGGAGCCGCGCAGAGCGGGCGAGACGCTGTCCGCGAGCCAGCCCGCCGACTGCAGCGCCCAGCCGCAGCCGACGCCCCACAGCGGGTCGATCGCCAGCGCCGCGTCGCCCACGAGCGCGAGGCCGGGAGCCACCGGCTCGTTGGCGACGTTGGTCATGTCGAGCTTGCCCTGCGGCGGCTGGACCATGCGCGAAGCCCCGATCGGAGGACCGTCCGGCAGGCCCTCCAGCAGCGCGACGAGCGCCTTGCCCGGATCCTCGCGAAACGCGCCCGCGTGCTCCTTGACGGGCATCGCCGCATAGAACGTCAGGCCGCTGTCGGTCGGGAAGGCCGCTGCCATGTCGGGGTCGAGCAGCCAGAACGACGCGTCGGGCGATCCCTCCGGCGGTGGTCCTTCGAAGTAGCCGCCGTAGGCGATGCGGCCGTGCGGCACTGTCTTGCTGGCGACGCCGGCGAGCTTGGCGATGCCCGAGCCGCGCCCGTCGGCGCCGACGAGCAGTCTGCTCTTCAGGCGCAGCTCCTCGCCGGCCGTGTTGCGCGCGAGCGCGCCGCACACGACATCGCCATCGCGCAGCAGCTCGTGCACCGTGTGGCCGAGGATCAGCTCGACGCCCGGGGTGTTCGCAGCCGTCTCGCGGATCATCGGGTC
>JAOPZB010000031.1 GCA_025964355.1 Solirubrobacterales bacterium
GAGGAGCTGCCCTACGGCCGTTGGGAGGAGAGGCTGCAGCAGGAGTTCCTGGCGGCGTCGCTTCGCATCGACTCGCCGCCGGACGATCTCGGGGACGCGGGCACCGTCATCTGGTATCCGGACCGCAGCTGGCAGGGGCTGACCTACGTCCCCGCGACGGCGCGCACGTCCGGCGGCTACGAGCTGTTCGGCTACGTCCGCTTCGCACCGGCCGCCGAGGGGCAGGACGCGAGCGACTTCTACGCTCATGCCGACTTCACCGAGGAGACCGCCGAGCGCAATCCGGACTGGCGGCTCGATCTCTGCGAGGAGGTGATCGGCTCCTGGCGCGGGCACTTCGGGTCCGTTGCCGCGATGACGCTCGTGTGGGGCCGCCCCATCATCTCGGCCGGACGGATCGTCACGGCCGAGCTCGCCGATCTCGCGGTCGACCAGTGCGAACTGGTCGAGGAGCGCTTCACGCTGATCGCCCCGGACGACTACCGGCACGACCTGCTCGAGATCAAGCTGTTCGACGTCAAGGGTCGCGAGCTGGCGCGAGAGTCGCTCTATGCCGAGACCGACGACGACGCTGACGAGGACGCCGAGGACGACGCGGCGCAGTAGCCGCCGCGCCTTAGGGAGCTATTTGGCCGACTTGCAGGCGGCGATCGCCTGTTGCGCGGCCGGACTGCCCGCCCCACCTGAGGCTTTGATGACTTCCACGCAGACTTCCTGAGCAGCTTTGCGGATCGAGGCGATGTCGCCTTTCCCCGCCTGGTTGCATATCGCTTCGAGTTTCGTCTTGGCCGACGTCGTCAGCGAGAGCTGCGTCGCGATCGTGCGCTTGCAGGTGTTGACCGCGAACTGGGCCCGTTCGGCGGTGAGAGCCGGGCTCGTCTTCGGCGTCGAGCCGGTCTTCGGCGTTGAGCCGGTCTTCGGCGTTGAGCTCGTCGCCGGCGGCGCCGCGGTGCTCTGGCTGGAGCCGCCGCCACACCCGGCGAGCAGGATCCCGCCGAGCAGCGCGACGACTAGGCAGGTGGATGACCTTCGGACCATTGCTGTTCCCTCGAATCGAAGAGACGCCGCCGAGCCGGTCTCGGGCGTCGCGCCTGCAATCGTACAGAGGCGCGTCGAAGCGGGGCGACGCAGGCGCGTAGGCGGCGGGGGCGAGCTGCCCCCGCCTCGATCGGCACGATCGCGGGTCACGGAGGTCGCGACGCGATGGCGTCGAAGATTCAGAAGTTGACGCCATCAGCACGATCCCCTAGCGTTCTCGGTGCGTGGTCGCCGCGGGGGAGAGCGGGCGAACCTCGCATCAACGTTCAAGGAGGAACGGAGATGGGAAGATGGAGAGGGAAGGCGCGGCGCGTGATCGCGGCCGTGGCCGTCACGGACCTTGCCTACCGGCTGTTCATGCGCGAGCCGCTGCGCCGCGCGCTCGGCATCGAGCCGAAGCACGCGTGAGCTACTGCCAGTATTTCTCGACGGTGTCGCTGTCGCGGGCCTGAGCCTTGTCGGGATCCTGTCCGGCGCTGCGAAGCGCACGGCGCTGGCGCAGCAGGTCCCAGCAACGATCGAGCTCGACCGACACGGCGTCGAGGCGGCGGCGCTCATCTTCGAGCGCCTCGCTGCGCACCGCGTCAGCGTCCTCCTTCTCCTGCAGCGCGTGCTCCTCTTTGACCAGATCCTCTATGCGCGCGAGGATCGACTGATCATCCATGAGCCCAGGTTAGCCGAGGCGACCCGGCGACCGCTGCGGGGTCACTCTGCTTCGGTGATCTCGACGGCCCCGAAGCCTTCGAGGGGGCCGTCGACGAAGAAGATCTCCATCGTGATGTCCGGCTCCACATGGGCTTGGCTGAGGAACGCCAGGACCTTGCGTCCGGTGAGCTCTTCGATCGTCTCGCGGTAGCGCGTGGCCATGACGCGCTGGAAGTCCTCTCGCATGGCGATGACCCGGTCTGGCTCGCCGCTGTTCATGATCGTCTGCTCGAGCGGGGTGAAGCCGCTGCCGCGCATGACGACGACGATGATGTCATCGAGCACGTAGGTCTTGGCCTTCATCGGGCCGCGTCCGTAGTGCTCGCGCAGGATCCCGACGATGCTCGTCGAGATTGCAGCTAGCAGATGTCCGCCGGTGAGCGGATTGTCGACGGCAGCCTTCGCGTCCACTTCAACACCACTCCTGGTCCGGTGGGACTCGCGAGGCCCCAGCGGTCCGTCGTTCGTATCCCAAGGCCCGGTCCGTCCGGTAAGACGACCTCGCAAACCGCGCCGCGCCCTTAAGCGTAATGGGCACTCGGCAGGTGGTCAAGAGTCCCCGCGCTCGAGCCGTCTCGCGCTGGGGCCCGGCCGACCGAACATCTCGCGGCGGCCAGGGCTCGGCTGCGAAAACGCGCTGAGCGGATCGCGTTCCGGCGCGCTATGATCCGCCGCACAGCGATCCTGCAAGTGCGGGCAAGGCCCGTGGCGGGGATTGCACCCAAGAACCGGAACGAGCTCGCGGTCACACGATGGCCGGCACCTCTTGGTCCGTGCTCCAAGCAACGTAGGGGACACGTGATGCTCGATAGCAACGACGGACTCGGCAAATCCGCGCGACAGGACAGTCGAGGCCTTTGACCTCGCCGGTCGAGTGCTTCTCATCCTGCTCCCAGCCGGCTGGTTGGCTGTCGTAACGATGCTCGCCGGCGTCTGCCGCGCCGCCGCGCGCGGCGATGACGCCGCTGGCCACAGCCGAGCGCCCGAGGCCTCGGCGGGGGGAAAGATCGTCAAGAACCTGGACGGCCACCGTCTTCCCCACGGTCGCCGCCCACTGCCGCGTGGAGGTTCAGCTCCTTGCCTACCCGCGCGCTGGAACCGGTGCGGGGACATCTTGCCCGAGGTGTCCCCGCACCGAATCTCTTCGCACGCACGGCGAACCAGACGAGCAAGGACGCTCTCCACGACACAGAGAGGAGGTTCTCCATGGCGAGAATCCTTGTATTGAACGAACAACAGGATCGAATCCTGCTCAATGAGCATGTGCAGCCGATCCATTTCGAAGACGAGCACTCATCGCTGCAGATCCTGGAGCGCTTGGCGTGGGCGATCAAGGAGGCCTACAGCTCCGACGAGATGTCGCATCGGGAGCACTACGCGATCGGGACCTGAACGGCAGCCGAGGTCACGGAAGGAGCTGCGCCTGGGCTGATCTGCGCGAGCGCGGTTGTGCGCGGCTCGGCGAGGCGGGAGAACCTCGCCATGCAGCGTGGGCTGGATGAGGCGTAAGATCCGTTGGGTCCCTGCTCTGGCTCCCTTCGAGAGGCCTTGATGATGATGACCGTGGGATGCGGCGTGCCGGCATCCCCGATGAGCCGGTCGGACCGTCCCCGCAACCGGGGGGCTGTGTGGCAGGGCTGACCGACATCGGCCGAGAGCGAAGGTTGCGAACGATCGCCACAGCCTCGGAGGGACCGCCGCCGCGGGGCCGGCACGAGCCGGTGCAGCGATGATCACCTCCGACGCCGGCGGCCAGCTCGGCGTCCTCGACATCGTTCACGACGGCGTGCACACGTTGATGCTGAGCGGGGAACTCGACATCGCGTCCTTCGGACGCCTCGAGACGGCAACGCGTCAGCTCACCGCAAACGGCGCACGCTCGATCACCCTCGACCTTCGCGAGCTCGAGTTCATGGACCTCGCGGGCCTGCGGGCCATCCTCGAAGTCCATGAACGTTTTGAGGAGGGTGGGTATGAGCTTCGGCTGATCCCCGGTCCGTGGCAGATCCAGAGCCTTTTCGAGCGGACCGGCCTGCTCAAAGTCCTCCCGTTTTCCTCGGCAGACTGAGACGCGCGCCCACCGCCGGTCGGATCGCCGGGGTCTCCATCCCGGCAACGACGATCCTCTTGTTGAGACGGCCGGCAGCCTTAAAGCGCTTGTAGCGCGCTCAGGGGGGAGAGCGCGCTACAAGCAAATGAGGACCGCTCCATTGCGCTCAGCCGACGGCGGAGCAGTCCACCCCCTAAGAGGGGCTTCCATGGTCCAGTACTTTGATACCCGTGATCAGGCGCCGCCAAACCGGGAGGTTCTCGGGTCACCTCGCTCGCGTTAAGCGCCGCGTGTCGAGCTGCGGCACCTCTACGACGTCACTCGACGGGCTCCAGCACGAACACCGGGATCTGTCGGTCGGTCTTGGTCTGATAGTCGGCGTAGTCGGGCCAGATTGCCACGGCGCGTTCCCACCACAGCGCGCGCTCGTCGCCGGAGGTCTCACGCGCGGTGTAGTCCGCCTTGGCGGCCCGATCCTGCAGTTCCACGAGTGGATGGTCGGCGAAATTGCGGTACCAGGCCGGATGCTCGGGGGCGCCGCCCTTTGAAGCGACCGCCGCATAGACGCCGTCGTGCTCGACCCGCATGACGGGGTTCTTGCGCAGCTTGCCGGAGCTGGCGCCCACCGACGTGATCACGACCACCGGGACGCCCCGTAGGCTCGTCCCCCTGTCCCCACTGGAGCTCTCGTACTCCTCGACCTGGTCGCGGACCCACTCCGAAGAGCTCGGCTCATATTCGCCCTGTAGCGGCATCGGTTCTCCTTCCTGAGCTGGTTGTGCAAAACGAGACTAGAAGACCAGCGCAGGATCCGGCCCTGCGTACGCTTCCGGGCCCCCGTTTGCGCGGGCGCCAACAGCCCGATGACACGTTTGGCCGGGCGCAAATTGGGTATAAGCAAATGGAATACGCGCGACAGCCATAGACGCGCGACGGGGACAAAACGGGGAATGATGACCAGCGCCGAAACAACGGTGGTGGAGATCTCACGCCACCACTCTGTCAATGGCTACGTATACGAGTACGACGAGTCTCTGGCGAGCGTCAAAGAGATTCAGGATACTCACCAGCAGCGCATCAATTGGTGGGCCGCCAAATTGAACCCGCGGCGCGCGACTGTCGGGGCCGGCCGCATTCCTCGCGCGGCCTAGATCCCGCCAGGAGTCGCGCCTGGACCTATCTGTTCGGAGGCCGGGCTCGCTCTACGGTAACCGCCGCAGACGCCGCTCAGAGCCAGGGGTAGTGCGTCATGGGGGGCCGGACGTAGCCGCTGCCCCCCGCGGAAAATGGGCCGCCCGGGGCTGGGTATCCAGGGACGGCTGGCTGACCGCCGTTCGGGGCCTGGGCGGTGCTGGCGACCTGCCATGAGACCGAGAAGGTGGCCGTAACAGCGACCTGTATTTCGTCAAAGAGATTTGTAAGACCCAGCCGCGGTTGCCGCGGGGGCCGTCGCAGGCCTAGACGCTCTCCGGCTCGGCATCCCGGACCGGAGGGCACAGGCCGCGAACAATGATCGCGAGATGGCGACGCCAGTCGGCGCTACCCGGCTGGTAGTACATCGTCGACGTGATCCCACACATCATCATTCCGAAGTCCTCGAAGGTGAAATCGTCGCGGACGGCGCCTGCATCGACTGCACGTCGGATGATCCGCGTGACGACCGCCGCGAGGACAGCCTTCTGTTCCTCGATGCCCTCCCACTCGAGCTGGTTGGAGCCCATCATCGCCAGCTGAAAGCCCACGTCCCCCTCGACAGCTTCGGCGGAACGTCGCATGACGGTCTCGACCGCATATCGCGGGTCGATGGTGTCCTCTGCAAGCGTCGCGATCTCGGCGAACTCCTGGAAGCGATCGCGAACCATCGCAGTCAGGAGGGCCTCCTTCGTCGGGAAGTGGCGGTACACGGTGCCGATCCCGACGCCGGCCCGCGCGGCGATCTCGTCCATCTGCGCCTCCGGGCCGTCGCGCGCGAACAGCTCGCGGCCCGACGACATGATCCGCTCGCGATTGCGTCGGGCGTCCGCTCGGAGTGTTCGCTGGTCGGTAGACATTTGCCTTGACAAACGGAATCTTAGCTCCGTATGCTGCTATAAGCAACAGGAACCGTAATTCCGCTTCCGGATCAATTCTTGACGTTCGACTCTCGAGAGGACCCGTATGAGCACCACCGAGACCCAATCTGGCGAGACAGCGAGAATCGGCTCCCGCGGCCCCAGGGCAACTGCCGACCTGAGCTCTGAGCGCGGCAAGAACCTCGCTCTGATGCTCTTGGCGATGACGCAGTTCGTGGTGGTGATCGATGCGTCGATCGTGAACGTCGCGCTCCCGTCGATCGGCTCCCATCTGCATTTCTCCCGCGATGACCTCTCGTGGGTGGTCAACGCCTATACGCTCACGTTCGGAGGGTTCCTGCTGCTAGGCGGCCGCCTAGCCGATCTGCTCGGTCGGAGGCGGATGTTCATGATCGGCCTGGTCGTCTTCTCGCTTGCCTCGCTCGCCGGCGGCTTTGCCCAGTCTGAGCCATGGCTGATCGCCGCGCGCGCGATCCAGGGTCTCGGCGCCGCAATCGTCTCGCCGGCGGCGCTTTCGATCATCACGACCACGTTCGCAGAGGGCGCGGAGCGCAATCGCGCGCTGGGCATCTGGGGCGCGGTCGCGGGCGCCGGAGGGGCCGCCGGCGTCCTACTGGGCGGGATTCTCACGAGCGGTCTGAGCTGGCGCTGGGTGCTGTTCGTGAACGTGCCGATCGGCATTGCCGCGGCGACAGCCGCCCCTCGTCTGCTGCTCGAGAGCAAGGCGGAAGATGGCACGGAAGG
This sequence comes from Solirubrobacterales bacterium, assembly GCA_025964355.1. Lineage (GTDB taxonomy): Bacteria > Actinomycetota > Thermoleophilia > Solirubrobacterales > Solirubrobacteraceae > Palsa-744. Next base: position 6,610 of record JAOPZB010000031.1, read on the forward strand.
CTTTGACATCCCGGGCGCCGTGACCGTGACGGCCGGCCTCGCGCTGCTCGTCTACACGGTCGTCGACGCCGTCAACGTCGGCTGGGGCTCGACAGGCACGCTTCTCCGGCTCGTCGGATCGGCCCTCCTGCTCGTGGCGTTCGTCGTCATCGAGCGCCGCCAGCGCCATCCGCTGCTGCCATTTTCGATCTTCCGCCTGCGCACGCTGCGAGGAGCGGACATCGTGGGGTTGCTGATCGGCATGTCGCTCTTCTCGATGTTCTTCTTCATCTCGCTCTATCTCCAGGACGTCCTGGGCTTCTCGGCGATCAGGACGGGGCTCTCCTATCTGCCGCTGGCGGTGGGAATCATCATCTCCGCCGGGGTCGGCTCGCAGCTCGTCACGCGCATCGGCTTCAAGCCGGTCCTGATCGCAGGTCTGCTGCTCGTCGCGGGCGGTCTGCTGTGGTTCTCGCAAGTACCCGCCCCCGGCGGGTCCTTCGCTGCCGATGTGCTGGGGCCGTCGCTGCTCGCCGCCTTCGGCCTCGGGTTCTCGTTCGTTTCGGTGACCATTGGCGCCGTGACGGGGACCAGGCCGCATGAGGCCGGTCTCGCCTCGGGACTGATCAACACCTCAC
>JAOPZB010000129.1 GCA_025964355.1 Solirubrobacterales bacterium
GCGGGCAGGCCAAGCGTGCGCATCGAGTCGAGCTGGGGCGTGATGACTCGGCCCGCTCGGCCCATCCGGGCAAACGAGCCGAGTACACGTGTCGTCAGCCTGGGCTTTGCAGCTTTCATCCGCTGAGTCCTGCTCCTGAGAGCAATGCGTGGGCTCGCTCCTGGAGATCCTCGTGACCAAGGGCTCCGCATATGTCGGCGACGCTGGCGAGCTCCTCGCGGCTTATCGGCACGCCGCCCCGTCGCCGAGCACGAGCCAGTCTCGCGCTCTCCTGACCGGGATACCGGACTGCAGGAGAGCCTGCGATCGGCCTCAGCCCCATCAGGCGCTCGATCATCACGTCGGGCCGGTCCCCAGCGTCCCCGAGGCGCGACGGATCGATCAACACGAAGACATGGCCGGTGTTCTGCCGGCGCTCGAAGTCGTTGTAGAGGGACGCCATCTCGTCATCGCAATCGGCCTCCGCGAGCAGCACCGCGAACAGGCTGACGGCGAGGGCCAATCCTGACCCCTTTGCGCCACCGACCGGCAACAGGCTCCCCAGCAGCGCCAATGCCGGGTCTGTCGTCGGCTGTCCCTGCGGGTCGATCGCCAGCCCTGGGGGGATCTGCTCGTTCAGCTGCTTCGCACGAGTGATCTTTCCCTGCGCGCCGATGCTCGTGGCGATGTCAAGGATGAACGGATCGTGTGCGGCAAGGGGAATGCCAATCGCGACGGCATTGGTTCCGAGGAAAGCGTCGGCGGAACCGTGGGGCGCCATCCTCTTGGTCGCGTTGGTCATCACGATGCTCGCAAAGCCGGCGGCAGCGGCGCGGCGGGAGTATGAGCCGGCGGCGCCGAAGTGGGTGCTCCGGCCGAGCGCAACCAGCGCGACACCAAATTTCCCGGCGAGCGCGAGCCCATGATCGAGAGCCTTCACGGCCCCGGCTGGGCCCAGAGCATGGGCTGCGTCCATGCGAGCAAGGGCCCCGGACTCGGCGACTACGCGAAGGTGCTCAGTGCCACCGCTCAACCCGGCGTTAACCCGCCTCATATAGATCGGGACGCGTTGAAACCCGTGCGAGGGAACCCCGTGCAAGTTCGAGTCGATCAGGACATCCGCCACCGCCAGGGCATCCTCCTGCCGTATGCCCAATCGCTCGAAGCATGCCTGCGTCAGCGATGACAGCGCGGTCACGTCGATCGGGAACTCGGTCTCGTCGGGCATGATCGCTCGCTGGCGCTACCCGGCGACGGCGAACGGATCCACCGAAGCGCTCTCGAGTTGGCTGCGGCGGAACGGTTTGCGAACCAGAGCACGCGCACGCCCCAGCCACACCACCAAGCTTGGTTTGGGGTCAGACCAGGAGAAAAGCAGTGGGGCCTGCCTGTGGATCAGCGTCTTGAGCCACGCTCTCGTCGTGAGTTCGCCATGCTCGCGGTAGTGGCGAAAGGCACGGACATCGTCGACGACCAGCCACAATCCCAGGCCGTCTCGGAACGAACTGGCCGCTGGGATCGGACCTCCGACGCGTGCGTTGTACGCGATCAACGCAAAGTCGATACCCGCCGCTCTCACCTGCTCGTTTGCGGCGGTGAAGCGTGGGTTGCACTCTATGAGCTTCAGCAGGCCATCGCGCGCGTCGCGCTTGAACTCGACGTTGACCAGCCCGCGCAGCCCGGCGCCGCGGGCAAATCGCAACCCCAGTTCGGCCACCTCGGGGTTCCACTCGGTCAGGTGGTAGCTCCCGAGGCCGAAATGCGTCGGATACTGACGAAGCTTGCGCTTTGTGAAATGAACGAGAGGTTCGCCCTCGTGGTCGAGATAGGTGTAATAGGACCGATATTGATCGTCGGGCCCTGGAACGTATTCCGTCACGAGCATCGGATGTCCGGCGTCGAGGATCGGCTCCAAGATTTGTCGGGCGTGATCGCGGCTGGAGACCGTCACTCCTTTCGCATCGGCATGGAAGTCTTGCGCAAAGCGATGCGAATGCACCGGCTTGATGCCGCAGGGATAGGGGAAGTCGAGTTCGCCGAGGTCCGATAGTGCCGTCACCGTCACCGTGCGTGGCGCGGGCACGCCCAGCGCGCGCGCAAGCTCGTAGGCTCGAGCCTTGTCGAGCATGGCGAGCAGCGCCTCGCCGTCTCCCTCGACGGGAAGGTGCCCCATCGCCTCCAGCGCAGCGCGCCGTCGGGCTACGAACTCCACCCCCTCGTCGCTGCAGGGAAGCAGCACCGCCGGCGAGGACTCGTTCTGCAGCCATGTCATCCATTCCTCGGCGAAAGCCGAGGTGTCCGATGGCCTCACATAGCGCCGGCAGGCACGGGAGTGAGGCGCGATGGCGTTCGACCGCCCGTCGGCGAGCACGTCGACCGCGACGCCTGAATGCCACAGCGAACGCGCCACAGACAGAGCGTTCACCGCACCGCCCAGCAGGACCGCCGGAATGCGTGCACCGTCGGTCACCCTGTGGCTAAAGGGTGAGTCCGCTCTGTTCCAGCGACTTGTCGACCCAGTCGTTGGAGAATTCTCCGCGGGCCACAGACTCGGCATAGGCGTTTTCGGCTGGGCCGCGGGTCTGCAGCCGCTCGAGCAGATCGGCGGCGATCTCCTGTGCGACGACCACGACACCGTTCAGGTCGCCGACGACAATGTCGCCGGGATGTACGACGATGCCTCCTGCGGAGATCGGATAATTCACCTCGCCCGGCCCGCGATGAAGAGGGCCGAGCGGAGTGACCCCACGTGCGAAAACAGGGAAGTCTCCGAGTGCGAGTATCGCCGGAAGATCGCGTATGAGGCCGTCGACCACAAATCCCGCGATGCCACGGTGGCGCGCCTTTGTGCTTACCAGGTCACCCAGCACGGCCGTCATCGTCGAGGAGCTTGCGTCGACAACAACGACGTCGCCCGGCTGGGCGATGTCGAGACTCTTGTGGACCATCAGGTTGTCACCTGGATAAACCTTCACGGTGCAGGCCGGTCCCAGCAGTCGTAAATCGGGATCCGTGAGATTTCGGATGAAATAGCTCATCGTGTAAAGGCGATTCATCAGATCGGAGATCGTAGGAGTGTCAAACTCCGCAAAGCCTGCGATCAGGGCTGGATCGGGGCGGCTGAACTCGCGCTGTAGTCGAAAGCCGGGTCCCACATGCATCTCTGCGGACTTCGGCTTGCTTGCAACATTGCTACTCGTCATTCAAGAGACCCCTTCATCCGTAATGAGATATGTTGCTGCGCCGGGCCATGATACGCACTGTCACGTTGATCCCTGGGGATGGTATCGGACCGGAGATCACAGACGCTGCCCGTCGCGTGCTCGATGCAACCGGCGTTGCGCTTGCATGGGACGTGCAGCAAATCGGTTTGCCGGCGATCGAGCAGTCTGGCCAGCCGCTGCCCCTGTCAGTGCTGGAATCGGTGCGAACCAACGGGGTGGCGCTCAAGGGGCCTGTCTCGACGCCGGTGGGACGGACGGGCTTTCGCTCGGTCAACGCGGCGCTGCGACGGGACCTCGACCTCTTCGTGCAGGTGCGTCCCTGCCTGGGGCGCCCGGGTCCGCATGCGGCGGTTGCCGGCGTCGATCTGCTCGTGATACGCGACACGACCGAGGATCTCTACGCGGGGATTGAGCTCGAGGCGCAGTCAGAGGCTGCTTCGGAGGTGATCGAGTCAGTCGGGCGCCACGACCGCGGAGTCATACCGCCAGATGCCGGCCTGTCCATAAAGTTCACGACGTCGCAGGCGAGCAGGAGGGTCGCGACGTTCGCGTTTGACTACGCGCGACGGCTCGAGCGTGGGAAGGTGACCGTAGTGCACAAGGCCAGCGTGATGCGCTGCACCGACGGGCTCTTCCTGGAGGCCGCTCGTGAGGTGGCCGGGCGTAACCGGGACATCGGCTTCGACGAGCGGCTCGTCGACAACCTGTGCGGACAGCTGGTGCGCCGTTCGGCCGACTACGACGTCCTCGTGATGCCGAATATGTACGGAGACCTCATCTCTGATCTGGCCGCCGGCTTGATCGGGGGGACCGGCATCGCGCCTGGAGCAAACTACGGGCCCGGCGTGTCGCTGTTCGAGGCGGCGCACGGAAGCGCGCCGCGTCTCGCGGGGACGGGGCGGGCAAACCCTGCTGGTGTGATCCTCAGTGCGGCGATGATGCTGGAGCACATCGGCGAGTGGGATGCGGCGGCGCGGGTGATCAGTGGCGTGGAGGCGATGCTGGCAGAGGGCATGGCTACGTATGACCTCAAGCCCCGCCGAGACGATCCCACCGCGCTCGGGACGCAGGAGTTCGCTGACGGCGTCATCGAACGGATGTGAGCTCCGATCGGCCTGGACGTTCACACGGCCGTGGAGGAGGCCGGGCGCAGCCGGCCGATGCGGCGGATGATCCTCGCGCTTGCACGCAGCCAGCGCGGGCGTGGCCGACTGGCTAGCGCCCAACCGGCCGGGGCCGCGGCAGCGCGCCTCGGAAGCAGCGCCATGAGCAAGCCGCAGGACAGCGTGAAGAGGCGCTCGCCCATCGTGAGCTCGGGGTTGCGCCGCACGGCGCCCGGCAGTGCGCGAAACACTCTCACGACGCTGTCGCCCGGGATGGGATGAGACTCGGGGTCGAGCTTGAGCGAGGCGAGCCGCTGCATCACATGTCCTGAATTGCGCAGCATCAGCGATGAGGGAAGCGTCCGGCCGTCCCTTGCGGCAGCCATTTGCAGATAGCGTTCGCGGACCAGTTCGTGGCGCAGGCGCTCGTGAAGGCGCTCTGTGTCGACCTCGCTCGTATACGCCCACTGATTCGTGCCGTGCAGCCGGTAGACGCCGAGCTCCTCGTCGATCGATGCGATCGGCCCGCAGAAGGCGCAGAGCGGATTCAGATAGCCGTCGTTGTGGTTGACGAACAGCGGCTCGTCGGGAATCGGGACGAGCCGTTCGAGCGTTGACCGCCGAAAGGCGTTGCCCCCGAGGACCGGAGTCACGTAGTGTCCCCATCTCGCGATTTCTGAAACGACGTCGCCGCTCGGCAAGGGAGCCACCGCGGGCGGCTCCACTCCCTGACGAGAGCCGGCCCCATCGACAAGCGTCAGCCGAAACTCGACCTTGGCGCACGTGTCATCCCACGCGGAGACGACTCGGGACAGCGCGTGCGGATACAGAAAGTCGTCCGCGTCGAGAAACATCACGATCTCGCCCTGGCACCTGGGGAAGATCGCGTTGATAGCGGTGGAGTTGCCCCCATTGGGCTTGAGGAGCGTCTCGACGCGGTCGCCGTAGCTGCGGATTATCTCGGGGGAGGAGTCGGTCGAGCCGTCATCGACCACGAGCACCTGTAGCGGACTGTGATCCTGGGCGAGCGCGCTGTCGATCGCCTCGCGCAGGTACTCCTCGTAGTTGTGGCTGATGACGACGATGCTCGCCGATCGGGTCACTGCCGGAGTCTCCGGATTCTGGCCGTGAGCATGTAGCGCAACTGTGCCGCCAGATCGACGATGCCGCGCTCGGGATAGATCACGCAGCGGCGGATCTCCAGGGGAGAGGTGGCGCTCGTCGTGAAACCCTCGTGCGTCGTCAGGCCCCACGTGTAGCCGGCGGCTGCCGTCGCCGTCAAGGTCTCTGCGTTGTAGTCCAGCGGCCCCCCTTGCGGATAGGCGATCGCCGAGATGCTCGTTCCCAGCTCGCTTTCCAGTTGGGCACGCCCCTCGACCAACTCGCGCAGCTGCTCCTGCGGCGTCTCTTCGCTGAGGACGACGTGGCTGCGGGTGTGTGACTCGACCGAGAATCCCCTCCGCGCGAGCTCGCGGGCGCCGTCCCAATTCATGAACAGGTCTGGCGGATCCCCCTCGGGAGACAGCATCTCCAGCAGCTCTGCCATAGCCTCCTCGCGGGCGGCTCGGCTTTTGCGCTTGAGCCGGCGGACCACCGGGCTGTAGACCGTCTGCCAGTCCGACGCGTCGAACGTGAACGTCATTCCCTCCCAGGACAGCCTGCCGGTCGAACTGGCCGAGAGCGCCCATCCGATCGTCTCCCACCATGCATCGATCTTCCCGGAGAGCAGTTCGGGGACCAGAAAGAAGGTGGCTGGAAGACCGAGTCGCTCGAGCACGGGTACCGCCAGGGTGAGGTTGTCCCGATATCCGTCGTCGAAGGTAATCGCCACCGCCCTGCTCGGCAGCGATTCCCCGGCGGCCAGCCGGCCGAGCGCTTCATTTAGTGGCAGGACGTTGCCGAAGCGTGCAAGCGTCTTCATCTGGCTGGCGAAGCCGCGCTCCGCCTCGCCTTCACCGGCGGGAAAGCCGAACGTGCCGGCGACGTTATGCCAGCCCATGACCAGCAGGCGGTCGCTCATCGGCCCAGGCGCAGCTTCAGCGCGTCGTGTGGAATGCCAAATCGCAGGCATCCCGCGATGTAACCGGCCCCAAAGCTCATATGCATCGTCGTGTAGACGATCGGCAGCAGTGGCGCCTCGCGGTGGTCGCCGTCCCGCGTCGCGCGGATTGATTCCGCGGCCTGGATGAGCGCATAGGCTGCGAGCGAAAGACCGGCCAGCGCGCGGCTGCGCCGACCTCCGAGCACTCCGGCCACGCAGACCAGGATGATCGTGGGTGGACCGAGATGAGAGTTCCGCATGCTTGCCGGATGGCGATTTGCGGTCTTGGCACGGTAGTAACCGTAGCGGTAGTACTGACGCGCCAAACCGCGGACACTGCTCCGCGGCACGTAATGCGCGCCCATCGAGCGTAGGCAGAGAATCCGCTCACCAGTCTCCAGGAAGCGTGAGGCCAGCTCGCTGTCCTCGTTGACGGGCCAGTCGGGATCCCAGCCGCCCAGCCGTTCGAGCACCGATCGTCTCCAGACGCCGGAGAACACGCCGGTGTCAAGCTCCTTCTCCTCGGGTTCACCGGCGCCGGAGGCGGACCCCCACTTCGCCGAGCCGCCCATGCCCAGGCGAGTGCCCAGGGCGAGCGCGACCCGCCGTGACCAGGGATCGGATCCGCGAGGGATCTGCGGCCCGCTGACCCAGCTCACGCCACCTCTGCGCAATCGGTCGACTCCGGCCTGCAGATAGGACGTGGGGAAATAGGTGTGGGCGTCCATCTTGGCGACGAACTCACCGCGTGCCGCCGCAAGCCCCACGTTCAACGCCGACGCCAGGTCGCCTGCGGGGTTCTCAAGAACCCGCACGCGCGGATCCTGCCCGGCGAGCTCATCGAGGACGGCACGGGTGCCATCCTGAGAGTTGCCGTCGATCATCAGGAACTCGGCCGAACCGTCGAACAGCTGACCGACGATCGTGCGCGATGATTCCCGGATGATCGACGCCTCGTTGCGGATGGGGACGAGAACGCTTACATCGGGGGCTTGCATGCGCGGCCAATGATAGGGGTGCGCACCGCGCACGCAGAACAGGACCTTCGACGCTAGGGCGTGACTTTGATCTCCATCGGTTCTGCGCTGTTGAACAGGTGGTATGCCGTCAGCCCGGCCTGTTCGACGGTTTGGTGCAGGCCCGAGACGAGCGTCGCGGTGAGCGTGCTCGACGGTCCGCCTTCCAGCTGCTGCGGCGTTTGACTACCGCGGGCTCCTCTGAATCGCAGCGTGAACTGCGAAGCCATCTGGTTGGTCGGCGTGAGGCGTCCGATCACCGAGCCTTTTACGAGTCCACGCACCGCGGCCACGGTGGGGCTGCCACCGCATTTGAACATGGCGACGCGACGTCCGATGTTCAGCGGCCTCAGGCGCAGTCCGACCGTTGGTGGTTCGCTCCCGCGCGCGATGAAGCCGAGCTGCGCCGAGATGCTCAGGAGTTTGATCTGGCCGCTATGGGTGAGTTCGCTCTGGCAGGGCCTGTGACTGGCGACGTTCTGACAGCCGCTCAACGTGCCCGTCAGGGTCTCGCTTCGAGCGCTCGTATACCGGCCGCTGGTGAGACCTTCGACGCAAGCCACCCTCGAGCGCCCGGTGGTTTCGAGGGCGACAACTTTGAAGGCGCCGGAAAACTGCGCGTTTGGACCGGGGCCCGGAGACCATTCAAAGCCGCCGGCATGTTCGGGACTTTCCCTCGTGCACCCCGGGTCCGCGTAGGCGCCGTGGGCTTCTGCCGGGACGCACTGACCGAACTGTGGGAGCCGGGAGCTCACCGACGCATAGTGAAACAGGTCCGCCCGGGTGCTGGAGCTCTTACCGTTCGGGGTGGTCACGGTCACATCAACGGCTCCGGCGCCGGGCGGCGAGACGGCGGTGACCGCAGTCTGGGAATTGACCGTGAAGCTCGCTGCGGCGCTCCCGCCGAATTGGACCGACCGCGCTCCCGCGAGGCCCGCTCCGGCGATAAGCACCGTCGTCCCGCCGGCTGCAGGCCCTCCGTTGGGGGTGACGCCGGTGACGGCGGGCGGCGGAGGCGGAGGCGGCGGCGGCGGAGGAGGAGGGCCACGTTCCGGTGCAGCGAGCACCCGCAGGTGGTTCCACGGGATGTGTGGCATGTCGTAGTAGTCGTTGGAGAACCCGAGCGATGGGTATGGGTTCGTCTTGCCGAGCGGGCTCTCGAAGCCGAAGGCGAGCCTCGATCCGCCGGTGTCCTTGCAGTAGGCGCCGTAGGTCTGCAGGGCGTGCGCGACGATCTTCTCGCCGGGGGTTATCCCGGGGAGCGCGTCGACGTTGATGCTCGGGTCCAGCTGGATGCGCGCGCCCTCGGGGATGCAGTTGCTCGCGCCGGAGTGACCATCGGTCTTGCTCGCGGGGTAGCGGTAGACCGATGCGCAGGTGT
>JAOPZB010000135.1 GCA_025964355.1 Solirubrobacterales bacterium
CGGCCGCGAGGCGAGCGCCCTGACCTCGCCGCGGACGATCCGTGCATACCAGGGCCACCACACGATGCTCAGCGCCAAAAGCGTGTGGAACAGGCTCGGGCCGATCGAGGCGATCACAGCGATCGCGAGCACCGGTGCCGGCAGCGCCAGGAACAGGTCGGTGAGGCGCATCAGGACGGCGTCGACGAGCCCGCCGATCGAGCCGGCCAGTGCGCCGATCAGCCCGCCGACGGCGGCGCCTACAGCGATCACGCCGACCGCTCCGAGCCAGGACTCGCGGATCCCGTAGAGGACGCGCGAGAAGACGTCCCGGCCGATGTCGTCGGTCCCGAACGGATAGCTGAAAGACGGCGGGCGCAGTGCCCCAGCGGAGGTGATGCCCGCCGCAGTGTGGGTCGCAAGCAGGGGAGCCGCCACCGCGATCACGGTCATGATGCCGACGGGGATCAGCGCGCCGAGGACTCCGGCCCGTCCACTTCTCCCCGCCGCCAGGGCGCGCTTTCGCCACAGCCGCGGGCGGACCGGCTCGGGCTGCGCGAGCGTCTCGGGGGCAGCGCCGGCGACCATCACGGCCGGCGCCGTTGTCCTGTCGGCGGCGAGGCTCATGCGGCCTCCGCCAGGTCCGGCACCGCCGCGATCAGCTCGCGCGTATAGGCGTGCTTGGGCGCAGTGAAGATCTCCTCGGTCGGTGCGAGCTCGACGATGAGACCCTCCTTCACGACGGCGACCTCGTCGGCCACGGCACGGGCGACGGCGAGATCGTGGGTCACGAACAACAGGGCGATGCCGAGCGACTCGCGTAGCTTGCACAGCAGGTTCAGGACCTGCGAGGCGAGCGAGACGTCGAGCGCCGAAACCGGCTCGTCGCAGGCCAACAGGGCGGGCGGGACGACGATCGCGCGCGCAATCGCGGCCCGCTGGCGCTGGCCCCCTGAGAGCTTGCGCGGCAGGACCCCGGCCACCTCGGCAGGCAGTCCTGCGGCTTCGAGCGCGCTCGCCACGCGGGCGGGCCGCTCGGAACGGGGGACGTTCATGGCTGCCAGGCGCTCGGCGATCTGCTCGCCCACGGGCATCCATGGCGTCAGCGAGGCGCCGGCGTCTTGGAAGATCAGCTGGGGCGGCGCCCCGGGGCCGAGGGCGACTCTCCCGGCGGTCGGCTGGAGGAGCCCGACGATCGCACGCAGCAGGGTCGACTTGCCCGAGCCGGACTCGCCGACGATCGCAAGCGAGCCTCCGGCCGGCACACGCAGGTCGATCCCGGCGACGGCACGCAGTGGATCCTGGGCCGCGGCGAAGGGATGGCGCCGCGGGCGGGTGAAGTGGCATTCGAGCCCTTCGACGACCAGTGCGGGGATGGGGATCGCGCCGTTGCTTGCCTGCAGCCCCGGCGCAGGGGCCGCCAGGGCCCTCCCGGCCGATAGCTCCTCGACGATCGAGGGCCAGCCGCTCAGCGCTCCGGGGTGGTGGCACTCGCAGGTCCGGTCCCCGTCGATGACGAGGGGCGGCGGCTCCGCGCACGCCAAGTCGGCGATCGGACAGCGAGCCGCGAATGCGCAGCCCGCGACGGGGCGGCGCGGATCAGGCGGCTGGCCGGGAAGCGTCGGAAGGTCGCCGCCGGCGATCGTCCCGTTGAGCCGAGGACGACTGGCGAGCAGGCCGACCGTGTAGGGGTGGCGGTGGCCGGCGAGGATCTGGGAGGCGGTGCCGACCTCGACGATCCGCCCCGCGTAGGCGACGGCGATACGGTCGCAGATCCGCGCAGCGACACCCAGGTCGTGCGTCACCAGCAGCAGGGCGACACCGCGCTCGCGGGCGGCGTGGGCGAGCAGGTCCAGCACCCGCGCCTGGACGGTGACGTCCAGCGCCGTCGTCGGCTCGTCCGCGATCACCAGCTTAGGCGTCCGGGCCAGCGCCATCGCGATCATCACCCGCTGGCGCAGCCCGCCCGAGAGTTCATGCGGGTAGCAGAGGGCCTTGACAGGGGGCTCTGGGATCCCGGTCTGGGCGAGCAGCTCGTGGATCTGGTCGGGCTCGCTCTCGCCGAGCGCCTCGGCGACCTGCGCCCCGACCCGCATGGACGGGTTCAGCGAGCCCATCGGATCCTGGAACACGGCGGTGATGTACGCGCCGCGCCGCGCACGGCGCTGCTCCTCGTTCGCGGCCACCATGTCCTCGCCGTCAAGGCGGACCGTCCCGGTGACGTCGGCCCGCGGGGAATGTGGGAGCAGTCCCAGGGCGGTGAGCCCGAGGACGCTCTTCCCCGAGCCGGACTCGCCGACCAGCCCGAGGATCTCGCCGGGGGCGACGGCGAGGCTGGCCCCCCGAAGGGCGTGGACGTCGCCTCCGGGCACACGGAACGTCACATGCAGGTCGTCCACCTCGAGGGCTGGCCTGGCAGGGATGATGCTCACGTGTGGACCTCCGCGGAGCGCCCGTCGCGGACGGCGGAGAAGGCACAGAGGACCTCGTCGCTCTCGACCAGGCAGTCGCGCTGCAGGTAGCGCATCGCCTCGAGAGCCGCGTCGTGAGCGGCCTCGGAGGAGCCGCCCACGCAATCGGTGACGACGTGGCAGTGGTAGTCGTGCTGGTGGGCGTCGGCGAACGTGTAGTGAACGCAGACGTCGGTCAGTGAGCCGAGCAGCACGAGCGTCGAGACCTCATGGGACTTCAACACAAGCGCGAGCTCGGTCGCGAAGAAGGCCGAATACCTCCGCTTGCGAATCAGGTACTCCCCGGCGACCGGCTCGATGCCCTCGGCGAGCTCGGTCTCCTCGTCGCCCTCGAGGCAGTGCACGTCCTCCGCGCCGTCGAGCTCGCGGCCGAAGTCGACGAGCGAGCGCTTGTGGACCTCCTGGATAAAGATCGGCGGGATCCCGGCGGCCCGGGCCGCCTCGAGGATCGCGCGTATCCGCTCGTGGCGGGCCTCGCCGCCCGCCATGATCGAGATCCCGTGCTCGCCGGGCAGCACCTCGCCCTTCTGGACGTCGATCAGGATCAGGGCTGTGTTTCCGGTCAGCTGCAAGGCAAGGCCTTTGCGAGATGCAAAAAAGCCCGCGAGAACACAATGTCTCCCGGGCTTTTATCCCTCCGTGTCAGCGCGGCTATGTAGGTGCCGGCCCGCCCTCTCGGACCAGACCTGTCAGCGATGACAGCGGAACCCTAGGGCGCCACGAACTATCCCAGCGGCCACCGACTCGCCAAATGATCAACCGGCCAAAATTTGCGGGCGCCTCTTCGACACCCGTGCAGAAGCATCAGCCGGGCGTCATCGCGCGGCCTCGGCTGGTGCCCGCCGTGCGGAGACCTTGGTGTCCCCGAAGACCGAGGCCATTGTGCTCGCCAGCGCAAGTACGTCGTGCGGGAAGCCGAGCGCGACCGCGCTCGCCTGCTCGAGTCGGGCGACGGCGTCGTCGGGCAGCTCCACCTCGAGGGCGCCAAGGTTGTCTTCGAGCTGGGGCAGGGTTCGTGCGCCGATGAGTGGAGCCGTGACCGAATCGTTGAGGAGCGTCCAGGCGAGTGCTACCTGTGCCGGGGTTCGGCCGAGCTCGGTGGCGACCGTCTTGACGACCTCGGCGATCGCGAGGCTACGCTCGCTGAGCGAGCCATTCAGCTCGCCGGCGCTCAGGCGCGTGCCCTGCACTCCAGCCGAGTCGTGATCGAGGTCGCGGCTGGTGTACTTGCCCGTCAGTACTCCCCTGCCGAGCGGTGACCACGGGATCACGCCGAGGCCCATCTCACTCGCCATCGGGATCAGGTCGCGCTCTCCGGTGCGCTCGATGAGGCTGTACTCGATCTCCAGCGCGACCAACGGCGACCAGCCGCGAAGATCGGCGATCGCCTGCATCCGCGAGACCTGCCACGCCGGCGTGTCGGAGATCCCGACATACAGGACCTTGCCGGCGCGAACGAGGTCGTCCATCGCGCGCAGCACCTCCTCCACGGACGTTGTGGCATCCCAGAGGTGCAGATACAGCAGGTCGATGTAGTCGGTCTGCAGCCTGGCGAGGCTGCGCTCGACCGAGCGAACCATGCTCTTGCGGTGGTCGCCGCCGGAGTTCGGATCCTTCGCGCGGGTGTTACCCGAGTACTTGGTGGCGATCGCGAGGCGGTCGCGCTTGTCTGCCGCGAACTCACCGACGAGCTGCTCAGAGGTGCCGTTTGTGTAGTTGTTCGAGCTGTCGATGAAGTTGCCGCCGCGATCGACGTAGGCGTCGAAGATCCGGTGCGCCTCCTCGCGGTCGGAGCCCCAACCCCAGTCGGTGCCGAATGTCATCGTGCCGAGCGCCAGCGGCGAGACGCGCAAGCCGGAGCGACCGAGGAGGCGGTAGCTGTCAAGAGAATTCGTTTGATGGCGCATGTCGGCTCCTTCTGATCGGGTGGACACCTCCATGGTGAGCGCCGCGCGCCCGCCCAGCCAGAGGGACGTCGCTCCCCGGTTAGGCGAACCTGGGACTGGGAGGGCCACCCAAGCACGTGCGCAAAACGCCACACTGTGAGAGCAGTGGAGCCACGCGAAGAGCTGAGCGATTTCCTACGCAGTCGCCGCGGGCGCCTGACCCCCGATGAGCTCGGACTGCGCTCCTACGGCCCTCGCCGGGTGCCCGGACTCAGGCGCGAGGAGCTGGCGCAGCTCGCCGGGGTGAGCGTCGACTACTACACGCGACTGGAGCAGGGTCGCGGGGTGCATCCATCGCGCTCGGTACTCGACGCGATCGCCCGCGCGCTGCAGCTGGACCAACCCGAAGCGTCGCATCTGCGCCGCCTCGCAGCGCCGCAGTCGGCGCCGAGGCGCAAGCCTCCACCGGAGCGGGTGCGCCCCGGAGTCCGGCTCCTGCTCAAGAGGCTCGATCGAGTCGCGGCGCTCGTGCTCGGCCGCCGCATGGACGTGCTGGCGTGGAACTCTCTGGCGGCGGTCCTGATCTGCGACTTCGGCGCGCTACCTCGGCGTGAGCGCAACATGGTCCGGCTGACGTTCCTGGACGAGTCGTTTCGCAGCCTCTACCCCGAATGGGATGGCGTCGCGGCCAGCGGCGCCGGGCTGTTGAGATCGGCGGCGGGTCGCTGGCCCGATGACCCCGAGCTCGAGGCGCTGGTCGGCGAGCTGTCGGTCAAGAGCAACGCGTTCATCGGCGCCTGGGCCCGTCACGAGGTCCGCGAGCAGATGTCCGGCACGAAGCGGATCAACCATCCTCTGGTCGGCGAGCTCACGCTCCTATACGAGACCCTCGCGCTGCCCGACGAGCCCGAACAGCAGCTCGTCACCTACACGGCGCAAGCGGACACCGAGTCACAGACGGCGCTCGATCTGCTTGCGAGCATCGCCGCTCAGCCTGAGCGCGCCGCCGCCCACGAGCCGGACGGGCGGGCATGAGCGACGGGACGCTCGCGCGGAGCTACGGCAGGGTCTTCGACGAGGTCGCAGTCGAGTACCACCGCAATCGCCCGACCTACCCCGATGTGCTCGTCGAACAAGCATGCGACGTGGCAGGTATCAGCGATGGCGACAGGGTGCTCGAGATCGGGTGCGGAACGGGTCAGCTGACGAGCAGTCTCCTCGCGCGAGGGCTGCGCGTGACCGCACTCGAGCCGGGAGATCAACTGATCCGCGTCGCCGAGGAGAACCTGAAAGATGCGGGCGATGTGGAGCTCGTCCACGCGCGGCTTGAGGACACGCAGTTGCCCCGCGAGAGCTACGAGGCGGTGTTCTCGGCGTCCGCAATCCACTGGGTCGACCCTGATCTGAGCTGGCGGAAGATCGCCGATGCGCTCGCTCCGAACGGGACGCTCGCCCTGATCCAGTACTTCGGCCTTCAGGAGCAGCGCAGCGTCGATGATCAGGAGGCTCTCCTGTCGGCCCTGCGCACGCACGCGTGGGAGATCGCCGCGACCTGGCCCACCTACCGCGACCTCGGTTGCACGCTCGCGGGCGTGGCGGAGCGCCGTCTGAACGTCGCGGACGCCTGGGGCTGGCTGGGGAGCTACGACATAGCGCGTGACTACGCCGCCGATCTCTTCGAGGATCTCCAGCTCGCAACCGTGCCAACCCTGATCGAGCACACCGCCGGTGAGCTCAACGCCCTGCTGTGCACGATGTCGTTCTGGGCGCGACTGTCACCCGGCCAGCGTGACGCCCTCGTGAACGAGAATCATGCTCTCCATGCGCGCCTGGGGCGGCCAATCCGGGCGAGCACCGTCGCCGCACTCGTCACGGCGCGACGCAGTGCCTCCGCGCAACGTTAAGGACATGGTCCCCCGGCCAGACGGCCGGGGTGCAGGGCAACGACCCTCGCCATCGTTTCGCCCAGAGCCGTGATCAGACCCCATTTGGGCCTGATCACGACCCGCCCGCGGAAGCTACGGGGCGAGGCGGAAGGGCGGGTAGCGATCGGTCACCAGCACGTGGGCGTATGCGATCACCCGGTTGGTCCAGCGGCCGACGCCGACGAGGAAGTCGAACATCGGGCGCGGGAAGCGACCGGTGGACAGGATCACGAACCAGGCGGCGATCACGACGAAGAACGCGGCGATGTAGAGGAAGAACAGCACCACGTAGTGCGGGATGGCCAGCAGCCACTTGACCAGCGGCAGCCAGCGGTTGAGGTCGTTGCGCGCGTCCGGATAGGGAAACTCGAGATGCACCGCCTGATGCTCGTCCGTGGAGGGATAGCGGTCCTCCATCAGTGCCACGTATACGCCGACCCGGGCGGAGAACCGCATCAGCTCGAGGTTCCAGTCAAACCACCAGCGCGGGTACTTCCGCCGGAACAGGATCAACAGCAGCGTGGGCAGCACGACCAGGCCGGCAGCGCCGACAGCCCCGGCGCCCCTCCCGCCACCGTAGGCGTAGCCGCCGCCCTCCACGAGCGCGAGCACGATCACGATCGGGATCACCATGAACAGGCGAAAGAAGGTGGTCAGGCGGTTGAGCGGCCGGTCCGGGTAGTCGACCGAGTACTGGACGGGATACGGCGGGTCGGGGTTCATGAGGTGCCTTTCTGTGAGGTGTACGGCGTACACTCGTACCCGGAACCATAGGTGTACGGTGTACACTTGTCAAGGCCAATGCCAAAACGGACGATCGCGACCCGGAAACCGCTGAGCAGTGCTCGTGTGCTGCAGGTCGCCGTCGCCGTCGCCGACGGGGCCGGGCTCGACGCGTTCAGCATGCGCGGGCTCGCACAGGAGCTCGGCGTCGTGCCGATGGCGCTCTACAAACACGTCGCGAGCAAGGAGGAGCTCCTCGACGGCATGGTCGACGTCGTCTTCAGCGAGATCGAGCTCCCTTCTGGGGACCACGACTGGAGGTCCGCCATGCGGCGGCGGGCGATCTCGACGCGCGAGGCGCTGAACCGCCACAGCTGGGCGATAGGGATGATGGAGTCGCGGCATCCGGGGCCGGCGAACCTGCGAAACCACAACGCGGTGATGGGCTGCCTGCGGGAGGCGGGCTTCTCATTCAAGATGGCGATCCACGCCTATTCGGTTCAGGACGCCTATATCTACGGCTTCGCCCTACAGGAAAGGGATCTGGCGTTGGAGACTCCAGACAGTGCCGGAGAAGCCGCGCGGAGGAGGGCGGAGATGGTCGGCGCGCTCGAGAACTACCCGTACCTCGTCGAGATCGCCACGAAGCTCCCCGACTCCGGCTACGACAGCGCCGTCGAGTTCGCCTGGGGGCTCGATCTCATCCTCGACGGCCTCGACCACCTTCGTCACGCCGAAGCCGCGCCGGCCTAGTCCGAGGAGATTCCAAGCCCCTGCAGCCTGGGAGCGAGCTCGCTCAGCAGCAGCTCCACATGTCGCCACGAGAGGTCCTCGGGCATTCCGGCGATGGAATCCCAGAAGTAAACGTGGGGGACGGGCAGGCCGTCCAGCCACTCCCTGATCCGCGACTCCGCGTCGGCGGGGCTCACGACGTCAAAGCGCGGCAGCATCGGTCGCCCCGACGTGCGCAGCAGCGCGGTGTCGATCGCCTGCGGGGTCTCCGCCGTGCCCTCGGCGGCATAGCGCGTGTATGAGTTCCACTGGTAGTCCAGGTACGGCTCGATCCGCGTCCAGGCGGCCTCGGGGTCATCGGCCAGGATCAGGTTCACGCAGCCCGCCATCTTTGCCGAGTCGGGCGGGTGCCCAGCCTGCTCCAGCGCCTCGCGATAGACGGGCAGCAGCTCTGGCTTCAGCGCGAGCAGCCCGGCGCCGAGACGACCCGCGATGCGCGCCCCGCGGGGGCCCTCGCCGCCGATCCAGATCGGCACCGGCGACTGAACCGGAGGCGGAGTGGCTACGCCCCGCTCCCACAGCCGCGCGATCTCGGCGGCGCGCTGCTCCAGCAGCAGGTAGCGGCTTGCGCCGTCCACGCCGAACGCCCCCCACTCCGGCACCCGGTAGCCCGCTCCCAGCCCCAGCTCGAGGCGTCCGCCGCTGAGGATGTCCACCAGCGCCGCCTGCTCGGCGATATCGATGGCCGGCCGCAGCGGCGCCTGCAGGATCGCGGTGCCGATGCGCGCCGACGAGGTCCTCTGGGCGATCGCCGCCGCCAGCGTCAGCGGCTGCGGCAGGTAGCCGTCCTCGAAGGAGTGGTGCTCGGTCAGCCACACCGACCCCAGACCCAGCTGCTCCGCGGCCGCCAGGCGCTCGAGGCTCGACTCGTAGTGCTCGCTCCAGCCGCGTCGCCACCCCGGCGGATTGCGCATGTCCAGGAACAGGCCGACCCGCACCGCGCTCACGCTAGGTCCGCATCGAGCGCGCGTCCATCGCGCTTCTCGTGACGAAAGCCCCTTGGCTGGCCGCGGCGCGCGGTCGTAGCGTGGCCAGCGAGATGCTGGAAGAGGGGAAACCGCTCGAGCGGCTGGCGGACCGCATGGAGATCGAGCGGCTGCTGTATCGCTACTGCCGCAGTGCCGACCTCAACGATCCAGAGGGGCTTGCCGCGTGCTTCACCGAGGATTGCCTGGCCTTCTACGCCCCCGGTCCACCCAGCGTCGGTAGCGCCGAGCGCCGGCTGCAGGCCGAACACGACCTGCCGCTGTTCGCCGCCACCAGCCACAACCTCTCGGGGATCATCATCGACTTCGAGACGCCCAATCGCGCGCGGGCGCAGAGCGCGCTCTACGCCTGGCACCGCCCGCGCGAGGGCGGGCAGGACTTGCATCTGTGGGCCCGCTACCACGACGTGGTCGTCCGTGCTCCCGCGGGATGGCTGATCGCCGAGCGGCGTCTGCTGCTGGTCGGCGAGCAGGGGTTTCCCGAGGGGTGGTCGTGGCTGACCATCGAGCGTGCCTCGTGAGCGCGAGCGTGCACGTCGAGCGTCACGGCGCCGTCCAGGTGGTGACCTTCGATCGCCCGGCCGTGCGCAACGCGTTCGATCGCCAGCTCGCCGAGGGCGTCTGTGCCGCGCTGGACGAGCTCGAACGCGACGATCGCCTCTCGGTCGGCATCCTGCGCGGCGCCGGCGGCAACTTCAGCTCCGGCATGGACCTGCGGGCGTTCCTGCGCGGCGAGCTTCCGGAGGCAGGCGGGCACGGTCTGCTGGGCCTCGTCGGGCGCAACCGCGCCAAGCCGTTGATCGCCGCCGTCGACGGCTACGCCCTGGCCGCGGGATTCGAGGTGGCCCTGGCCTGCGACCTGATCGTCGCCGCCGTCGACGCGCGCTTCGGCCTGCCGGAGGTCACGCGTTCGCTGGTGCCCGCCGGCGGGGCGCTGCTCTCGCTGCCGCGGCGGGTTGGACTCGGTGTCGTCTACGAGCTCGCCCTGACCGGCCAACCGCTGGACGCCGCACGTGCCTTCGATCTCGGCCTCGTCTCCCGGCTCGCGCCATCGGGTGCCTCGCTGGAGCCCGCCCTGGAGCTGGCTGGGACGATCGCCTCCAACGGTCCACTGGCCGTCGAGGCCATTCGGGCGATCATCGACCGCCAGCGCGACTGGCCCCGCGAGGAGTTCTGGCAGCGCCAGGCCAGCCTTTCCGATCCGGTTCAGGGCAGCGCCGACGCGGCAGAGGGCGCCCGTGCCTTCACCGAGCACCGCTCGCCGGTGTGGAGGCGCGCATGAGCGAGCAGGGCTACGTGAGCGCATCGGGCGCGCATGCCGCCACACACCCCCCCACGGATCCTTCGCCGGCCTGGCCGCACCGGGTCGAATACCAGGTCACGCGGGAGGCGATCAAGGCCTTCTGCGCCGCCATCGGCGAGCAGCATCCGCTGTGCACCGACCTGTCGCATGCACAGGCGGCCGGCTACCGCGACCTGGTGGCCCCGCCCATGTTTGCGGCCGTCTACGCGCTGGCGGCAATCGAAGCGGTGCAGGACGACCCAGCCACCGACTTCGACTACGAGCGCGCCGTGCACGGCGCGCAGGAGTTTCGCTGGGACCCTCGGCGCCCCGTGCTCGCGGGGGACACGGTGGTGAGCGACGGCCGGCTGTCCGAGGTGCACCGGCGCGGTGCACTGCGCTTCTTCATGATGCTCTCGCGATCTCGCCTGCCCACCGGGGAGTCGCTCTGCGATGGCGTCTGGACCGCGATCGTGCGCGATCCGCCGGGAGCCGTGGATGCCTGAGGCCACGCCACAGCCGCGGACGGGCGAAGCCAGCCACGCCGCCGAGACGCTCGAGCGCCGGCTGCTGCCGGGAGACGGTGTGACGCGTCGCTACGCACAGGCCTCCGGAGACCTGAACCCGATCCACCTCGACGATGACGCGGCCCGCGCGGTCGGGCTGCCGCGCGCGATCCTGCACGGCATGTGGACCCTCGCCCAGGCCGCGAGGACGATCTCGGCTGCCGGTGGAGGGCCGCTGTCGCTCAAGTTGCTCAGCGTGCAGTTCCGGGGCTATGGCTTTCCCGACGAGGAGCTGGTGATCGAGGGTGCCGGCACGTGCGCTCCCGATGGGCCTGCCCTCGCAGGCCGCCTCGTGGGCCGCGTCGAGTTCACTGCGCGGCAGGGGGAGCGCGTGTTGCTGGCGGGGGGTGTGGCCGAGCTGGCGCCGCCCTGCGCGGTCACGCCGCGAAGCTGATTTCTCCCGAGAGAACCGACTTGCAAACGCCCGCTCAGCCGGGCGACTATGTGCCCGATGCATCTTGTTGAGTCAAGGGAGGGAGAGACGTGAGGAAAGTGAACCAGTCGCTGACCCTGGTCGGGCTGTTGGCCGTCACGGCCATCATCGCCGGTTGTGGGAGCAGCTCCACCAGCAGCACATCGAGCAGCGCATCATCCAGCTCGGCGCCGTCCTCGGTTGCGGCCGCCAAGGCTGAAGCCACAAAGTCAGAACAGGTGCCGACGAGCATCCTGCAGGCGGGGCTCGGCTCGTTCACTCCGAAGCCGGGGGGCACGATCTACCACGTCGCCTGCAACCTGGCGCTCGAGGGCTGCACGAAGCTGTCGAACGGCATCAAGGCCGGGACGGAAGCGATCGGTTACAAGTTCAAACTCTGCAACGGGGGCACGACTCCAGGCCAGATCGCGCAGTGCTTCCAGACAGCGATCGCAGCCAAACCGACGGCGATCGTCGTCAACGGCATCGGCGACGCCGAAGCCGGCGCGAGCTTCGCGGCGGCGGCCAGCGCCAAAGTGCCGATCGTCGGCAGCTTCACCGGTGACTCGCCTGGAGTGAAGGGCGTGGTGACCGAGGTCGCCGGCAACGCCTGCGTCAAACAGGCCAAGGAAGTCGCCAACGCCATCATCGCCGACAGCGAAGGCAAGGCCAATGTCCTGTTCGTGGGCACGAACACCTTCAAGTGCAACATTCAGCGCCAGCAGTCCTTCACCAGCCAGATGAAGACCTGCTCGAGCTGCAAGGTCAGCACGCTGTCCTTCGCGATCGAAGGCGTCACGAGTCAGCTGCCCGGGCAGCTGCAGACGGCTCTGCAGTCGAAACCCGAAACGACCTACGTCGTCGGCACGTTCGACGCCGTGGCGCTGGCGGCCACCAACGCGGTGCGCCAGGCCGGGAAGGCCGGCTCGATCAAGGTGGCGGGCTTCGACGGCGACGCCCCTAACCTGGCTCTTGTGAAGAAGGGCGAAATCCAGAGGTGGGACGACGTGACGGGTGGCTCCGAGCCGGGGTTCGCCGCGGTGGACGCCGCCGCCAGAAACGCCGTGGGCAAATCGGTCCCGCCGGTGACAGAAGTCACGTCGTTCCTGGTCACGCAGCAGAACTACGCCCAGATCGCCCCCGCCTACCAGGGGCCGACCGGGTACGCCGCACAGTTCGCGAAGCTCTGGAACAAAGGCTGAGCGGGCCGCAGTCCGTCACGACAAGCAGCAATAGGTGACGTCAACGAGCAATCCAACCGGAGGGGCGCCAGCAGCGGGAGGGCGCCCCTCCGAGTCGGTCCTGACCGTCCGCGAGCTGTCCAAGACGTTCGTCGGGCAGCCGGCGCTGGACCGGGTCTCCTTCGACGTGCGACCGGCCGAGGTGCATGCCCTGGTCGGTCACAACGGATCGGGCAAGTCGACGATGATCAAGATCCTCGCCGGCTACCACCAGCCCGACGACACTCACGGAGCCACGACGATCGAGGTGGCCGGGGCGCCGCTTCGCTCCGGCGACGCCGGCGCCTCGCGGCGCGCGGGGCTGCGCTTCATCCACCAGGAACTGGGGCTCGTCGAGGATCTGACAGTGCTCGAGAACCTGCGCCTGGGGGGAACCTGGGACACCGGCTGGGCGGCGCGCATCCGCTGGGGCGCCGAGCGTCGGGCCGCACGCGAGCTGCTCGAGCGCGTCGGGCTGCACATCCACCCCGACGCGGTCGTCTCCGATCTGAGCGCGGTGCAGCGGACACAGGTCGCTGTCGCCCGCGCGCTGCAGGACGACGAGCAGGCTCGCGTGCTGTTCTTCGACGAGCCCACCGCCACCCTTCCGAGCTCGGAGGTCGACCGCCTGTTCGCCGTCATCCGGTCCACGATCGAGCAGGGCATCAGTGTCGTGTACGTCTCGCACCGCCTGGAAGAGCTCCCTCGCATCGCCGATCGCATCACCGTGCTGCGCGACGGCCGCGTCGTCGGCTCCGGCGACCAGGCGGAGTTCACACGCGAGCGGCTGGTTGACCTGATCGTCGGCGACGCGCGCGCCCGCCCCGCGGAGGCGGCGCAGACGGCGCAGAGGGCAAGCGCGAGCGCTGCGCGCGAGGAGCGCCTTCGCTTCGACGACGTTCACGGCGGCGAGCTTCGTGGCGCCGAGCTGGCGGTGCACGCCGGCGAGATCGTCGGAATGGCCGGCCTGGTGGGCTCGGGCGTGCACGACGTGATCGGGCTGCTGCTTGGCACGGTGGAGCTCGAACACGGCAGCGTGTCGGTCGAGGGACAGCGGCTGGCGCGGCTCGGCCCGCACGAGATGCTGAGGCGCCGCGTCGCCGTTCTGCCGTCGTCGCGCGCACTCAAGAGCGTGCCGACCCTGACCGTGCGCGAGAACTTGACGCTGCCGCACCTCGCGCCGCTGTGGCGCCGCGGACAGCTGCAGCTGCGCGAGGAGCGCCGGCTGGCGCGCGAGCTGACCGAGCGCTTCAACGTGCTGCCGCGCGATCCCGAGCGCGTGCTGGCCACCCTGAGCGGCGGCAACCAGCAGAAGGTCACGGTGGCCAAGTGGCTGCGCACCGAACCGCGCGTGATGGTGCTCGAGGAGCCGACGCAGGGAATCGATGTCGGCGGCAAGCAGGAGATCCTCGAGCTGTTGCGCGACTCCGCGCGCCGGGGGTTGGCCGTTCTGGTCTGCTCCGCTGACCTGGAGGAGCTCGAGCTTGTGTGCGACCGCGTGCTTGTGATCCGGCGCGGGCGCATCGGGGCCGAGCTGACCGGTGCCGCGATCACACGCGAGACGATCGCCCAGGAGTGCTACACCGAGGCGGACCTCGCGCATGTCTGAGCGCGTGCCCG
The DNA here is from genome assembly GCA_025964355.1 of Solirubrobacterales bacterium. Taxonomy (GTDB): domain Bacteria; phylum Actinomycetota; class Thermoleophilia; order Solirubrobacterales; family Solirubrobacteraceae; genus Palsa-744. Next base: position 13,863 of record JAOPZB010000135.1, read on the forward strand.
TGGAGCGGCCGACACAGAGCGCCGTCGGGGATCCGGAGGCCCCCGGCGAGGGCGCCCCCGCCGACGGCGCGGTCATCGAGCCTCCGCGCCGCGGGGGCTTCGCCAGCTCGCAGCTGCTGGGCGCCTTCTTCAACCGTCGCGGCGACGAGGAATCGCGCCGCGCCTCTCCCCTGGAGCGCTACGGCGGGCTGCTGCTGATCGCGGTCATGTTCGTCGTGTTCTCGCTGACGCTGTCCAGCACGTTTCCCACATACAGCAACCTGATCGGCGTCGTCAGCAACGAGACGATCGCCGGCATCATGGCGCTGTCGCTGCTGCTGCCGCTTGCGGCGGGCGTGTTCGACATCTCGATCGGCGGATCGATGACGCTCGCCGTGATCCTCGTGACGTGGCTGTTCCAGACGACCAACGGGTCGATGCCGATCCCGCTGGCGATCGCGATCACGCTCGCCGTTGGGCTGGTGATCGGCTGCATCAACGGCCTGCTCGTGGTGAAGGCCAAAGTCGACCCGTTCATCGCCACGATCGGCAGCAGCTCGGTGCTGCTCGGCATCTCCGAGGCGATCGCGAACGGCACAACGATCGCCAACAACATACCCGGCGGCTTCACGCAGATCGGACGCGAGTACGTGCTCAAGGTGCCGCTGACGCTCGCCTACTTCCTGGTGATCGCGGCGATCCTCTGGTACCTGCTCGAGCACACTCCGTTCGGACGGCGGGTCTATGCGACGGGCGCCGGGCGCGAGGCGGCGCGCCTGTCTGGCGTGCGCACCGACCGCGTGATCTTCATCAGCTTCGTCGCCTCCGCGTTCCTGGCGACGCTCGCCGGCGCCGTCTACGGCGCCAACCTCGGCGCAGGGCCGCCCAATGTGGGCGCCAACTTCCTGCTGCCCGCCTATGCCGCCGCGTTCCTCGGCTCGACCATGATCCGGCCGGGACGCTTCAACGTGACCGGCCTGATCGTCGCCCTGTTCGTGGTGGCGATCGGCATCAACGGGCTGCAGCTCTACGGCATCCAGTTCTGGATCGTGGACCTCTACCAGGGGGTCGTGCTGGTCGTGGCCGTCGTCCTGGCGCGCGCTCGCGCCGACAAGCGATAGCCATGCGCCTCGGGGTCGACATCGGCGGCACCTTCACCGACCTGGCGCTGTCGGGAGAGGATGGCGCGGTGCGCAGCTGGAAGGTGCCGAGCACGCCGCCGGAGTTCGCGCGCGCGGTGTTCGACGGCGTCGACGTGATCGCCGAGGACCTCGGCACCGACCGCCGCGGGCTGCTGGGCTCGCTGGAGGAGTTCGTCCACGGCACCACGGTCACCACCAACGTCGTGCTCACTCGCTCCGGGGAGCGCGTCGGCATCCTCACGACCCGCGGCTTCGGCGACCTCTACGACCTGGCGCGCCAGTACCGCGGCAGCGAGCAGGACCCGGCGCTGGTCACCCACCCGGTCCCGCTCGTGCCCCGAGCGGACATCGAGGAGGTGTTCGAGCGCGTCGACTTCCGCGGCCAGGTGGTGCTGGCGATCGACGTGGACGGCATGCGCGCGTCGGTGCGCCGTCTACTGAAGAAGGGCATCCGCTCGTTCGCCGTCTGCTTTTTGTGGTCGTTTCGCAACCCCGAGCACGAGGTGCTGGCCCGCCAGGTGATCCTCGAGGAGGAACCCGACGCGTTCGTGTCCGTCTCCAACGAGGCCTGCCCGTTGATCGGCGAGTACGAGCGGCTCAGCACAACCGCGATCACCGCCTACGCCGGCCCGGCGATCCACCGCTACGCCGGCCGCCTGGAGCAGGAACTGCGCGACGCCGGCTTCGACGGCACGCTGCTGCTCATGAAGTCCGACGGCGGCCTCGGCACGATCGAGAGCGCGGTCAAAGCCGCCGGGCACACCGTCTACTCCGGTCCCGTCGCCGGCGTGATGGGCGCGCGCGCCGTCGGTGCGGAGCTCTCGGAGCCGAACCTGATCACGTTCGACATGGGCGGGACCAGCACCGACGTCGGGCTGATCCACGAGGGCCAGGTGCGGACGACGTCGCTGCAGTTCCTCGATCGCCAGGCGCTGGCGACGCCGATGGTCGAAGTGACAACGGTCGGAGCCGGAGGCGGCTCGATTGGCTGGATCGGCCCCAGCGGCGCGCTGCGAGTCGGGCCACAGAGCGCGGCCGCCGATCCGGGACCCGCCTGCTACGGCCGCGGCGGCGACCTGCCGACCGTGACCGACGCCCATCTGGTGCTCGGGCTGATCGACCCCGACTACTTCCTCGGCGGCAGCATGAGCCTCGACACCGACGCCGCCGAGCGCGTCCTTGCCGAGCTCGGTTGGGCGCTCGGGCTGGGCACCCAGGAAGCGGCGGTCGGCATGTTCCGGCTGGCCAACTCGGTGATGGCCGATGCGATTCGCCTGCGCACGGTGTTCGCCGGCCTGGACCCGGCACACTTCACGCTCGTCTCCTTCGGCGGAGCCGGCGGCCTGCACGCGGCCTGCGTGGCGCAGGAGCTCGGGGTGCAGCGCGTGCTGGTGCCGCGGCTGGCCTCGGTGTTCTCAGCGGCGGGGCTGATCACGACCGACATCGTCTACACCTTCGCGCGCTCCACAAGCCAGGCGTTCGAACCCGGGTCGGGCATCTCGGCCGACGACCTCGGAGCTCTCAACGACGCCTTCTGCGAGCTCGATGCCGAGGTGACGATCGCACTCGACGCGCACGGCCTGCCGGCAGAGCGGCGCGAGCTCGTGCACGAGGTGGGGCTCTGCTACCGACGCCAGATCCTGGACTTCGACGTCGAGGTGCCCCGCCAGAAGCTGGGCGAGCTCGAGCTCGAACGCGCGCTGCGGTTCTTCGACGAACGCTACGCGGCGATCTACGGCATGGGCGCGGCCGCGCCCGAGAACGGCTACGACATGAAGGCCTACCGCGTCACCGGCATCGGTCGCATCCCGCGCCGACAGGCGCCGCCGGCCCAGCCCGCCGACAGCTCGGATCCGCCCCCGGCCGGCTCTCGCCTGGCGCTGGGGGCTCCCGATGCCACGGCGCTCGAGCAGCTGGCGGTGCACCGCGGCGACGACCTCGTACCCGGCGCACGGCTGCAGGGTGCGGCGATCGTCGAGTACGACGACACCACGCTGCTGGTGCCGCGTGGCTGGAGCGCCGAGGTCGATCCCTTCCGCAACCTGATCCTCTCGAGGAGCTGACCGATGTCACGCACCGCCGCGCCGCCCACCAGCCTGGAGCAGGACCCCGTCCTCAGCGAGATCGTGCGCAACTACGAGCTGACGATGAACCGCGAGATGGGCCGCGCACTGGTCAACCTGTCCGGCTCGTTCCTGTTCGTCTCCGCGTCTGACTTCGCCTGCGGCTGCCTGGACGCCGACGGCAGGATCCTCACCTCGATCGCATGGACGCTGCAGATGGGCTACTCGATGTCGAACACCGTGCGCGCCTCGCTGCAGCGCTTCGGCGACGATCTGCACCCCGGCGATGTGATCTTCGCGAACGATCCCTACGACGGCGGGGGCCTGCACTCCCACGATGTCGTCGTGGTGGCTCCCGTGTTCGACGAGTCGGGCCCGGCCGGCGAGGAGCGCCTGACGATGTGGGTGGGCGTCTCCGCGCACGTCACCGACGTCGGCGGCGCCGAGCCGGGCGGCTTCGCGGTCGAGCCGATGGACGTCTACGGCGAGAACGTGCGCTTCACCCCCGTCAAGTTCTACGAACGCGGCCACTTCCGCGCCGACATCCTCGACGCCTTCCTGACGAACACGCGTGCGCCGAAGCAGACCGGTATCGACCTCAAGGCGCTGATGGGCGCCGTGTGGATCGGCCGCGGGCGCCTCGGCGAGATGCTCGAGCAGTACGGCGCCGATCGCATCGAGGCGATCCACGCCGGCCAGGTCGAGGCCTCCGGGCGCGCCTTCCGCGCACGGCTGGCGACGCTGCCCGACGGGATCTACGAGGGCGCCTCGCACATGGAGCACGACGGCGCGGAGGACCGCGTGTTCACGATCAGGGCCACGGTAACCAAAGACGGCGAGCAGCTGACGTTCGACTACAGCCGCACCGACCCGCAGTCGATCGGCGCGATCAACTGCACCGACGTGGGCGGCACCGGCAGCATCATGGCGGCGATCGGCACCGTGCTCGCGCCCGACATCCCCTTCAACGAGGGACTGATGGAGGTCGTGGAGGTGATCTCACCCAAGGGCACGCTGATGAACTCGATCAAGCCCGCGCCGATCTCCGCGGCGACCGTGTATGCGGGCTGGTTCGGCACCGACGCCATACTCGAGGCGCTCAACTACCTGATCGCCGGAAACCCCGAGACCTCCCACCGGCGCACCGGTCCCTGGGGCTGCTGGACCTTCGCGTGGCTGCAGGGCCCCAACCAGTACGGCGAGCCGTGGTTCTGGAACGTCTTCACCGGCGGCGCCGGCGGCGCCGGTGCGATGGAGTCCTCCGACGGTCAGAACGCGATGATGGGCATCCAGACCGTGGACGCGTTCGCGCCGAACGTCGAGGAGTACGAGCTGCAGAGCCCAGTGCTGTTCCTGCAGACGGGGCTGGCGCGCGACAGCGGCGGGGTCGGCCGCCAGCGTGGCGGACTCGCGCCAGAGACGCTGTGTGTGCCCTACGGCACGGACAGCTGGGACGTTACGGTGTTCCAGAACCGCATGTCCACGCCCTCCTCGGCCGTCAGCGGCGGCTCGCCCGGCGCCGGCGCCGCAATCTCCTTCGCGCGCGGCATCATGCCGGACGTGCGCGCTCATCTGGAGCAGCACAGAGAGCTGCCGATCGACGAGTACGCCCTGCACGCCGAGCATCCACCGGCGCGCGCGCGCGGCTTTCAGGTGAGCAGCGAGGATGGCTACTACATCCGCGCTACCGGCGGACCCGGCTACGGCGATCCGCTGGAGCGCGACCCCGAGGCCGTGCTCGCCGACGTGCTGCGCGGCTTCGTCTCGCCGCACATGGCCGAGGCCGCCTACGGCGTGGCGCTCAGCGGCCACGGCGACGCGGACGGCACGCCGAGTGAGCATCTCGCGCTCGACCTCGACGCCACGGCGGCCCTGCGGGCGAAGGCCCGCGAGTCGCGCCGCTCCTACCCGCTGGGGTCCGAGGTGCTACCGGTCGGCGACGGCTCCGGAGGACGCCCACAGGAGCGCGCGCCGCTGGCGGCGAACGGCGAGCAGGTGCTGGGAGAGTGCCTGGCGATCGATGCCGAGGGCTTCTACCACTGCCGGCGCTGCGGACAGCGGTTGGCCGCCAACACGACCAACTGGAAGTGGTGGGCGCTGTGCTCGGAAGCCCACGTCGAGCCGTCTGTCATCCACAACACGATTGTCGTGCGCCGAGCCGGGGACCTGATGTTCCGCCGCTACCACTGCCCTGGATGCGCCGTGCAGATCGACAGCGAGGTGGCCGTCGTCGGCGAGCCGCCGCGCTGGAATTACCGCCCGCTGGGAGTCGACCCCCGATCGTGAGCGGCACTCCGGCGGACCGGGACGAGGAGGCCGCCTATCGCGCGCGGGTGCGGGCGCTGATCGCCGAACGCGCACCTCGGCTGCCGCGGCGCGCGGGGTTTCGCAGTCCCGACTCCCAGGAGGAGGACGAGGCTCTGCGCCGCTGGCGCGCCGCTCTATACGAGACGGGGCTGCTGGGCGCGGACTGGCCGCCGGAGTGGGGCGGGCGCGGCGAGGCAGCCAACCCCTGGAGCGAGCTGTTCCTCGCCGAGGAGCTCGCGCGGGCAGACCTGCCGCCGTTCACCGACCAGACGCACCTCGCGGCCTTCGCGGTGCTGATGTTCGGGAGCGCCGAGCAGAAGCGCGCCCACCTGCCGGCGATCCGCGAGGGACGCGAGGTCTGGTGTCAGCTGTTCTCCGAGCCGAACGCAGGCAGCGATCTGGCCTCGCTGCGCACCCGCGCACGCCGCGACGGCGAGGAGTACGTGATCGACGGCCAGAAGGTGTGGAGCAGCAACGCCGAGTGGTCGGACTTCGGCTTCCTGCTCGCCCGCACAGGACCGCCCGAGTCCCGCCATGCAGGCATCAGCGCGTTTGTCCTCCCGATGAGAGCGCCTGGCGTGCAGCTGCGCCCGATCCGCGAGATCACCGGCAGCACCGACTTCAGCGAGGTCTTCCTCGACGACGTGCGGGTCTCCGCCGGCTCGCTCCTCGGAGCAGAGGGCGACGGCTGGCGGGTGGCGATGGAGAGCCTTGGAGCCGAGCGCTCCGGCATCGGCGCGGGAGCGGCGCGCCTGCGTGACCTGCTGGAGGATCTCGCCAACCTGGGAGTCGAGCAGGCCGAGCGCGGCGCGCTGCCGATCGGCCCGGAGGCGCTGCGCCAGGACGTCGGAGGCCTGGCGGTGCGCGTGGAGATCTGCAACCTGCTGGTGCAGGCGCGTCTGCAGCGCGAGTCGCGCGGCGAGCATCGCCCGCAGGACATCCCGATCGGCAAGCTCGCCTTCAGCGAGCTGAACCTGGAGCTGGCCGAATACGGCCTCGCGCTGCAGGGCGCCCGCGGGCTGCTCGCCGCCGGCGACGAGGACGTCGCCCAGGGCGGCCGCTGGCAGGACGAGTTCCTGTTCGCCCGCACCTTCACGGTCGCGGGCGGCGCCTCCGAGCTGATGCGCGACCTGCTCGCCGAGCGCACGCTTGGCATGCCCCGCGACCGCGGGCGCTAGGCGCGGGTCGGAGCCGTTGGAGCGGCGCCACGCCGGCGTTCGTGCGCGGAGGTCGCGGCTAGTGGGCGCCGCCGGCCGCGGCGGACTGCATGATCTCGGCGCCGACACGGTCGCGGTGCCAGGTGGAGCTGCCGAACAGCGCCTCGTCGGCACGGGCGCGGCGCAGGTAGAGGTGCAGGTCGTGCTCCCAGGTGAAGCCGATGCCGCCATGCAGCTGCAGCGCCTCGCCCGC
>JAOPZB010000139.1 GCA_025964355.1 Solirubrobacterales bacterium
GGCGCCGGCCGGGGGGGTGCCGCCGGGCGCGAACAGGCCAAGCACGCTGCCTCCGAAGCCACCGCCGATGGGGCGGGCTCCGACCGCGCCGGCCTCGAGGAGGATCTCGACGGTGGCCTCGACGGCCGGGGTGGACACCTCGTAGAGATCGCGCAGGCTCTCGTGCGAGGCGTTGAGCAGCTCTCCGACGGCTCTCAGGTCGTCTGCCAGCAAGGCCGCGACGGCCTCGCGGACGCGCTGGTTTTCGGCCAGGACATGTCCGGCCCGCCGGTCCAGCGGCGCGGGCAGCTGCGCGACCGCGCTCGCCTGTGCGTCGCGCAGCGAGGACACGCCCAGCAGCTCGCAGGCCTGCGTGCATTCGGCACGGCGCTGGTTGTATCCGGAGCTCGCGTGCTCGTGGCGGTCGCCGGAGTCGAGCACGACGAGCCGCCAGTCGCCGAGGCGCAGCGGGACGGGGTCGACCTCGAGGGTGCGAAAGTCGATGCGCAGCGCCGTGTCGGGGGCGCCGTAGAGGGAGGCGAGCTGGTCCAGCAGGCCGGTGCGCGCGCCGACCCAGTCGTTCTCCACGCGCGAGCACAGCCGGGCCAGCTCGGTGCGGTCAATGGTCTGCGGCGTGCCCGCGGCGGCGTCTCGGGATGCGACGTCGAGCAGCGCCAGCGACAGCGCCACCTCGAGCGCGGCCGATGACGACAGCCCGGCGCCGGCCGGCAGCGCGCCGCTGATGCTCAGGCGGGCTCCGGTGAGCGGATGGCCGGCGCGTGGCAATTCGGCAGCGACGCCGCGCACGAACGCTCGCCAGCCGTCGGCGCGAGGCGGGTCGGCGAGGTCGAACTCGTCGCGCTCGCCGACGTCGCTCGCATACGCCTCGATCCGGCGCTCGCCGGCCGGTCCGTCCGCCAGCGCCTCGGCGAGGACGGTGACGCCGTCGGCGATCGCGAACGGGAGCGCGAGCCCCTCGTTGTAATCGGTGTGCTCGCCGATCAGGTTGACGCGGCCGGGAGCGAAGGCGCCCCTGGGCTCATGCGGCACGGGCGATCGCCTCGCGCAGCGCGGCCGCGGACTCCTCGGGCAGGGTGTCGGAGATGAAGGTCCCCGCACCCTGCTCGGAGCCGGCGAGGTACTTGAGCTTGTCGGCCGTGCGCAGCGGCGGGTAGAACTCGACATGCAGGTGGCCCGCGCCGGCCCCCGGCGACGCCGGCGAGGCGGTGGAGGCAGGCAGCGCAGGCGTGATCGTCGGCGCCTGGTGCACGACCATCACGTAGGGGAACGGCCGGTCGAACAGAAGGTCATAGCCGCGCACGAGCGCCTGCAGCGCCTCGGAGAGCATGCGCAGCTCGGCGGGCTCGCAGTCGAGCAGGCTGGCACGGTGCGCGCGCAGGGTGACGTGTGCTTCATAGGCCCACCGAGCGGCGTAGGGGACATAGACGACAACCCCGTCGTCCTCATAGAGGATCCGCCTCCCGTCGTCGAGCTCGCTGCGCATCAACGCGCAGGGTGCGCAGCCGCCGAGGCGCTCGTCGGCGGCGATCTCGTGAGCGGGCACGGGCGGCAGGAAGGGGTAGCCGTAGATCTGACCATGGGGATGGTGCAGGGTGACGCCGACCTCGACGCCGCGGTTCTCGAAGATGAGCACGTAGTCGATGTCATCGCGGGCGCCGAGCTCCTGGTAGCGGTGGCGCCACACCCACATCAGGGCCTCGGCGCGCCCGGGTGAGAGTGTTGCGAAGGAGCCGTCATGCTGGTCGGTATAGACCACCACCTCGGCCGCGCCGAGCGGCGCCTCGAAGGCGGGGAAGCGGTTGTCGAACACGGCGATCTCGAAGGCCGGGAACGGGATCTCTGTCTTCGGACCGCCGGGGCGCGTGGGATCCAGCGGGCAGTGATCGCGTGCGGGCAGGAACGTGCGGTCCTGGCGGTGGATCGCATAGTCGACGTGCTCGCCGCGCAGCTCGTCGAAGCGGAGCTCGCTCACGAGCTCTCGGGCTCCTCGTGCGTGTAGAGCAGCAGGTTGCGGCCGTCGTCTTTGCGGTTCCTCGAGACGGCGAGGATCCCGTATCGCTCGGCCGGCGCGCTCGGCTCGCCCGACGGCCCGGCGCCGGCGGGCTGCTCGGGAGTGGGCGTTTCGTCGGCCATCAGACGAGGGTACTGCGGTGTTTGGGAGCTCGTATCGACTGGCGACAAGATTTCTTGCGCGACCAGAGGGTCGATCTGGCATAGGATGTGCCCGACGCCCCTGAAAACACCAGGCGGATAGGAGAGAGATATGCCAGACAGCGACCAGGCCCTCGATGCCCTAGAGCGTCTCGACTACCTCGACCAGCCGGATACCGGCGGGCACGGGTTTGATAGGCGGGCATTCCTTCGCCGCACCGCGCTCACCGGCGTGGCAGCGGGCTCCGTCAGCACGATCCTGGCGGCCTGCGGCAGCAGCGCGTCGAGCGGTGGCGGCTCGAGCAGCGTGTTCGGCTCGCACCCCGGATACAAATTCGTGTTCGTCAACCACGTGACGACGAACCCGTTCTTCACGCCCACCCAGTACGGCATCGCGGACGCCTGCAAGCTGCTCGGCTGCACCTACCAGTGGACTGGCTCGGAAAACAGCGACGTCGCTCAGATGGTCACTGCGCTGAACAGCGCCGTGACAGCTAAAGCCGATGGAATCGGCGTATCGCTGATCGACCTGCACGCGTTCAACTCTCCTGTCGAAAAGGCGATCGCGGCAGGCATACCGGTGATCGCGTACAACGCCGACGCTGTCGGCAACAAGCGCCTCGCCTACGTAGGTCAGGACCTGAAACTGGCCGGTGAAAAGATGGGTGAACGAGTCGTCGCCGCCGTCGGTGAAGGCGAAGTGGCCCTGTTCATCGCCACGCCCGGCTCGGCGAATCTGCAGCCGCGCATCGAAGGCGCCGAAAAGGCGATCAAGGCCTCCGGCAAGGCGATCACGATCCACACCATCACGACCGGCGCCGCGGTCGCAGGGGAGCAGTCGACGATCGAAGCCTACTATCAGAGCCACAAGGGCACGAAGGGCATGTACGCGGTCGATGGCGGCAGCACGGAAAGCCTCGCCAAAGTGATGCAGAAGTTCGGGCTCGCCGGGAAAGTGAAGGCCGGCGGCTTCGACCTGACCGAACAGACGCAGAAGCTACTCAAAGAAGGCCACATCGAATTCACGATCGACCAGCAGCCATACCTGCAGGGATTCGTGCCGACGCTGGAGCTGTTCTTCTACAAGGTCTCGAACACCCAGACCGGCCCGTTCGAAGCGAACACCGGGCTTAAGTTCGTGACCAAGGAAACGGTTGAACCGTACCTGACCAAGTCCCGCTTCGAGGGCACGACCGCGACGGCGGCCCTGGTCAAATAGGAGATCGGCAGGAGATCCGGAGGAGATCCGGAGGGTAACGATCGTGGCGAGCGTGGCTCAGGACCCCGCCTCCCGCGAGCCCGGCGGCCCGGGCGGCTCGGCGCATTCGCGCCGAGCCCTGCCCGGCTGGCGCGAGATCGGCGGCCGCGTAATCGCCCTTCGCGAGGGGAGCATCATCGTGATCACGATCGTGACCGCGATTTACTTCTCGGCGAACACGAGCACCTTCTTCACGGGCGAAAACTTCAAGACGCTGCTCCCCTACTTCGCCCCGTTCGCGATCCTCGCCGCGGGGGAGGTGTTCGTGATGATCCTGGGCGAGATCGACCTGTCGATCGCGGGCATGTACCTGTTCGCGCCGATCATCTTCGACAAGCTGAACACGTCGGTCGGCCTGCCGCTCGTGCCGGCGGTGATCGTGGCACTGCTCGTATGCATGGTGGTGGGCGCGATCAACGGAGTCTTCGTGTCGATCGTCGGCCTCAGCTCGTTCGTCGTGACTTTGGGGATGCTGTTCACGTTCGAGGGCCTCTCCCTGATCATCTCCAAAGGGACACCTGTCGCGACACCTGGCGGGCAGCCGCCGCTGGGGACGTTCGGAAAGGTGTTCGGCGGAGGCACGTACTCGGAGCTGATCTGGGCGGTTGCGATCGTGGTGATCCTGCAGGTGGTGCTGACGTTCACTCGCTGGGGGCTGTACACGGTGGCCATCGGCTCCAACAAGCTGGGCGCCGCCGAGGCCGGCGTGCGCGTGAACCTGGTGATGATCCGCAACTTCACTCTGTGCGCTCTCACGGGCGGGCTGGTTGGCATCTTCGAGGCGGTGCGCTCGGCGACGGTCCAGCCGAACCCGGCGGGCCCGAATGAAATCCTGTTCCTGGCGATAGCGGCGGCGGTGATCGGCGGCACGCTGCTAACGGGCGGCTCGGGCACCGTGGTGGGGGCACTCATCGGCGCCCTCTTCCTTGGCATCCTCAAGGACGGACTGATCCTGCAGGGGGTGCAGGCCAACTACCTGCTCTTCTACACCGGGCTCGCCGTGATCGTGGCGATGACCGCGAACGTGTTCGTGGGACGCGTCAGAAGAGGACAGACCCGTGGCGGCTGAACCAGCTCGATCGCGCGAGCCCGACCGCCAGCCCGCCACGCCGGAGGAGGACGTTCCGCCCGTTTCTGCCCCCGACGACGTTCTGCGGGTCGAACACATCGCGAAGCGCTTCGGACCCGTGACGGCGCTGCGGGACGTGAACGTGCACCTGCGCAAGGGCGAGGTCCTCGGCCTGCTCGGCGACAACGGCGCCGGCAAGTCGACGCTGATCAAGATCATCTCAGGCTTTCAGAAGCAGGACTCGGGCCAGATGTTCCTGCACGGTCAGCCTTATGTACCCAAAAGCGTGGACGATGCGCGCGCGAAAGGCGTGGACACCGTCTATCAGGACCTGGCGCTGATCGACGAACTGTCCGTCTACCACAACCTGTTCCTGCGCCGCGAGCGCCTCCTACGTCCGCTGCCCGTGCTCAACAACCGCGAGATGAAGCGCGAGGCGCGGCGCGCGCTCGACGAAATCGGCATCAACATCCCGCGCATCGACGTGTCCGTGGCGCGGCTGTCCGGCGGGCAACGCCAGGCGATCGCGGTTGCGCGCTCGGTGAACTCTGCGTCTGACATCCTCCTGCTCGACGAGCCGCTGGCGGCGATGGGCGCGAAAGAGGGGGCGCAGATCCTCGACCTGGTGGCGCGCCTCAAGGAGGAGGGGCGCGTGTCGATCATCATGATCCTGCACAACTACGAGCAGGTGTTCCTGGCCTGCGACCGCGTCAGCATGATCCAGGACGGCGCGATCGTGCTGGACAAGCCGACCTCGGAGACCTCCGTACAGGAGCTAACGGAGATCGTCGTGAACGAGTACCGCCGTGCCCGCGAAGAACAGCAGGCAAGCGCGGCCGCTGCGGAGGAGAGCGCAAAGGCGGCGGCTGCAGGCGAGAGCCCCTCCGACGGCGCCTCGCCCCAGCCCTGAGCTCCGAGCCAGCCGGCAAGCGGGCTTGCAGCGTCCCGGCGGCGGGTACACTCGATTGGTCGGATTCCGTCTTGGCGAACTCGCGTGAGGTTCACATGGCCGCATCTTCCGTAGATCGTCTCGGCGCGTCGTCGCGTCGTCGTCTGCTGCCGATCGTGGCTGTCGGCGCGGGGGTTCTCGTCGTGCTGGCCGTGGCGATCTACCTCTACGACCACTCGCGACGCGACGTCATCGCCAACGGCGTGCGGATCGACGGGATCGCCGTCGGCGGCCTGCATGAGGCGGCAGCTCGCAGCAAGGTGCAGGCGGAGCTGTCGGGCCGGCTGAACCGCCCGGTGAACGTGCGCTTCGGCGGCCAGTCGTGGCAGCTCGGCACGCGTGAAGCGGGTGTGCGCCTCGACGTGCCCAACATGGTCGCGCAGGCGGTCAGCGCGAGCCGCGAAGGATCGATCCTGACGCGAACGGCGCGAGGGCTGTTCGGCGGCAGCGTCAAGCGCGACGTGCCGTTGGTGGTGAGCTACTCCCATCAGGCCGTGCGGGCGCTGGCGGCGAAGGTGCGCACGGCCGTGAACCGTCCACCGCGCGATGCGAGTGTCGAACCGAGCGGCAGCGGCCTCAGGACGGTGCCGGGGACGGTCGGCGTGGCGGTCGACTACTCGGCGCTCGGCGCGAGCATCGACCGCTCGCTGCTCGGCGGCGGGGCGAGCCCGACGGTGATGGTCCCAACGCACAAGATCCAGCCGGCCGTGAGCACGGCTCAGCTGGCGTCGAAGTACCCGTCCTACATCGTGATCGACCGCGCCGGCTTCAAACTGCGCTTCTACGACCACCTGAAGCTGTCGAGAACCTACGAAATCGCGGTTGGGATGGAAGGCCTGGAAACGCCGGCGGGGCTGCACAAGATCGAATGGGAGCAGGTCAACCCTCCGTGGTACGTGCCGAAAAAAGCTTGGGCGGGAGCACTCGCCGGGACGGTCGTGCCCCCGGGGCCGGCGGATCCGCTGAAGGCGCGCTTCATGTCCTTTGAAGGCGGCGCCGGCATCCACGGGATCGACCCGAGCGAGTACTCGACGATCGGACACAACGCATCGCACGGCTGCGTGCGGATGCGCATCCCGGATGTGATCGACCTCTACAGCCACTCCCCGGTCGGCACCCCGGTCTACATCATCTAGGCCCGGCACCGCGGCGAGGGGACTCCGCCGTGGTGCTCGTTATGGGGACCCCTACCGGGGTCCGGCCGTGTCGGCTTGGGGCGGACGGGCGGCTGGGGCGGTGGATCAGCCGTCGGGCGGGCGCCTGGAGGACAGCAGTTCCTCGTTCTGGCGGTGCTCGCCGCGGACCTGGATCGCGATGTAGACGATGAGGATGTTGACGACCACGCCGATGCCGCCGAACGTGATGATGAGGCCGATCGTCTTGCTGAGGGCTTCGTTGGTCGCGAGCACCATGTCGCGGGAAGCCTAGCAACGCGAGGCGCGCCGAGTGTCGTAGCCTAGGGCGACAACGGCCGCGCGGATCGAGGCGGCAAAGCGCCTGGAGAGGTGCCGGAGCGGTTGAACGGGCGCGACTGGAAATCGCGTAACGGGGGTCAACCTCGTTCGAGGGTTCGAATCCCTCCCTCTCCGTAAATGTGATGTGTCCGGGGTGTCCTGACACATCACAGTGTGCTGACATCGCACACCTCCCTCTCCGTAAAGACCAGAAATCGTGACCTCTACCCTGCAAATCTTTGCTTTTCGGGGTCCAGTCGCTCCGCCGGGTGATTGAGCGACGACCGAGACGATCTCAGTGACGAAGCAGCGTGAGCAGGCGCATCATGAAGGCCTGAGTGCCGTCAGTAGGGTGAACCGATGCTGACTCAGGTGGGCGACGGCGTCTGGGTCCGGCAGAGTGCGTGGGTCTGGACCAACGCCATCACGCGGCGATACGCTGTCGCCCGTGGAGCAAGAGCAGCTGCGCGCCGTGCAGGCACCTTTGAAGGAGCGCTACCGCTCAGAACCTGACGCCGCTCGAATCACGTTGTCGGCAACGGGCTCCCTCGGCGAAGGCGTCTCCTGCTCGGTGCAGACAGGCCGGGCGATCGCCGAGGCAGGTCTACATCCCGCTTCGGGCGGCGACGGCAGCCAGCTCTGCTCGGGCGACATGCTGCTCGAGGCACTCGTCGCGTGTGCGGGCGTCACGCTGCGGGCTGTGGCGACATCGCTTGGAGTCGTGGTCGCTTCGGGCCAGGTGCTCGCCGAGGGGGATCTCGACTTTCGCGGGACTCTCGGCGTCGACCGCGATGCTCCAGTGGGCTTCTCGGCGATCCGCCTCTCGTTCGACCTCGAGACAGACGCCGACGAGGAGCAGCTCGCGACGCTCCGACGACTGACCGAGCGTTATTGCGTCGTCCTCCAGACGATCGCTCGTTCACCTGATCTCACGACATCCGTGACCTGCCTCTAGGCTCCCGCGCCGCGAAGCGCCGCGCGTCCAGGTCGCGGATGAGACGGCACGCAGGAACAGTGTTCGAGTCTTTGCCCTCACACCCCGCCGTGCTCTGATTTCCGACCCGTGGCCCTATTTTGGGCCACGTCGCCTAAGCGAATCCCCCCTATCGTGGACGTTTGGCGAGCAGGAGCAGCGATGCGGCGCGATTTCGTTCCCCTGGATCAACGGACTGTCACTTGGCCCCGGGGCGTGCTTTCTTGACGCATCGAACGACTTATTACCGAACTCGAAAGGTAGCCCAACATGCGAGCAACGATCATGCACGGCGCGGCTGACGTCCGGATCGAGAGCGTCCCGGACGCCCGCCTCACTGAACCGACCGACGCCCTCGTTCGCGTGGCCCGCGCCTGCATCTGCGGCAGCGACCTCTGGCCGTACAGGACGATGGAGCGCAGTGAGACCGGCCGCCGGATGGGCCACGAGGCGATCGGCGTGGTCGACGCCGTCGGCGCCGAGGTTCGCACGATGAAGGTCGGCGATGTCGTAGTCATGCCGTTCGCTTACTCCGACGGCAGCTGCGTGTTCTGTCATGAGGGGCTTCAGACGTCGTGCATCCACGGAGGGTTCTTCGGCAGCGGCGAGGTCGATGGAGCGCAGGCCGAAGCGCTTCGTGTCCCGCAGGCAGACGGGACACTCGTCGTCCTGCCGGTCGGAGAGGGCGACGCGCTGATGCCTTCGCTTCTCACCCTGTCAGACGTGATGGGGACGGGCCACCATGCGGCGGTCGCCGGGAAGGTCGCACCGGGAAAGACCGTGGCCGTCGTCGGCGACGGCGCCGTCGGCTTGTGCGGGGTGATCGCCGCACGGCGCCTCGGGGCCGAGCAGATCATCATCCTCGGCCATCATCGCGACCGGATCGCCCTGGCTGAAGAGTTCGGCGCGACAGAAGTCGTAAGCGAGCGAGGCGACGAGGCGGTCGAGCGCGTACGCGAGCTCACCGATGGCTTTGGCGTTCACTCCGTCCTGGAGTGCGTCGGTCTCGAGCAGTCGATGCTCACTGCGCTCAGCATCGCGCGTCCGGGCGGCGCGGTCGGCCGCGTTGGTGTTCCGCAGGACGACACGCTGCCAGCGTCGCAGTTGGCGTTCTACAACAACGTCACCGTGAGCGGCGGCCCTGCCCCGGTCCGCGCGTACATCGGGGAGCTGCTGCCCGACGTGCTCGACGGCAGCATCGAACCCGGCCGAGTGCTGGACCGCACAGTGCCACTCGACGAGGTGCCAGACGGCTATCGGGCTATGAACGAACGCCAAGCGATCAAGGTCATGGTCGAGCCTTGACGCCCCCCGCCCAACACACGAACCGCAGCACGGGAGAACGACATGCAGATCACCAAGAACTCAATCCAAACCGCGGCCGGCCCGAGCGAGTGGTTCACCGGCGCGGTCTACATCGACGCCGTCGCCGCGCCGGCAGCCGGTTCGCGCCTGTCGGCGAACAGTGTCCACTTCACCCCAGCGGCGCGGACCGCCTGGCACACGCACCCCAACGGCCAGACCATCTACGTCACCGAGGGCGCCGGCCTCTGCCAGCGTCGAGGCGGCCCGATCGAGGCGATCCGGCCCGGTGACCGCGTGTTCTTCGAGCCCGGGGAGGAGCACTGGCACGGCGCGGCCCCCGACCGTTTCATGACCCATGTCGCGATGCTCGAGGTCGACGACGACGGCAACTCTGCGACCTGGGGCGAGCACGTTACCGACGAGGAATATGCCACTGCGCCCGCGTGATAGCGGGTCATCGTGGCGCATACAGGACACGTGAAAGGGAGGGTGCAGATCGACGACGAGCCCGTGCGGATCGTGCCGTATGACCCTTTGTGGCCGGCCCGCTTCGACGTGGAGAGAGCGCTCATCGAGCAGGCTATCGGGAGATGGATTACGGGCGGGATCCATCACGTCGGCAGCACGGCAGTCCCCGGCCTCGCCGCCAAGCCCGTCATCGACATCATGGTCGGCGTCAAGGACTTGCCCTCTTCGCGCGATTGCCTTGGAGAACTCGGGAAGCTGAGCTACCAGTACGCCCCATACCGCGCCGCTGAGATGCACTGGCTGTGCAAGCCAGGCCCCGCCCGCCGCACGCATCATCTGCATCTCGTTCCGACCGGCTCGCGCCGCTACCGGGCTGAGCTCGCATTCCGCGACATCCTGCGCTCGCGCCGTGACCTCGCGATTCGGTACGAGAAGCTGAAGCGGAGCCTCGCGGACGAGCACCATGACGATCGAGACGCCTACACCGATGCCAAGCAAGGCTTCATCGCCGAGGTGCTCGCACTCACCGACGTCGTCACGTCTCCCGAAGAGAGGCGACCATCATCGTTGCTCCAGAAGCACGAGCCGGTTGCCGTCGAGATCGCGAAAGGTGAACATGGGCGGCACGAAGTCGCCCATTCGCATGATGGCTGCGTCGGCGTCGACCCCGGCGGCGAGCAACGTGGCGTGATCGGCCTCGGCGTCGGTCGTGGAAAGGCGGATACCCGTGTCGACGCCGATTGGCAAGCCGCCGCGCGTCGGAATGAGCGCGATTGACGTCGCCGCTCCCGGAGGCGCCACCTCGATCCAGCGTCCACCGTCAAATGGTGCGTCGCGGCGCTTCTCGAAGCCCAGCGTGTCGACGTAGAAGTCGAGTGCGCGGGCCTGGTCGGTCACCGGCACGCCTACTGTCGGCAGGTCCGTGATGTGGGTCTTTTCGGTCTCGTCATTCATGTTGTTCTCCCGCTTCGATTGTCGTTTGCGACCGACCCACGCCTCGTTGCCGGGTAGCGGATCGTCATGCGGCCGACTGGGCGTCCGCGCCGTACATCAGCGATCCGGGTGTGGTCAGGGTCTGCCCGGTCTCCAGGAGCGTCTTCAGCCCCGAGAGGATCATCGGCCAGCCACCGTAGAGTTCGTCGTTGGCGTGCTCGGCCAGCTCATCGTGGGTCACCGTCAGCCGGCAGGAGTCCGCGACCTGCTCGATCTCCCAGGTGACGCGCGACGTTCCCTCGCGCTTTACGTCATCGCTCCACAGCGCCCTGAAGCTCTGGACGAGCTTATGCGGCGGATCGACCTCCAGGTTCTCGCCCTCGCTCAACAGCGTGGGGGCCGCTGGGTGTGTGGCCTCATACGGGGAGCCCTCGCTCCAGTCGGAGCTGACGCGGACGCCGAAGTTGTACTTCTCGCGCATGTCGCTGCTGGTGATCGCCTCCCAGAGGCGCTCCGGGGTCGTCTTGATGTAGATCTCGTAGACCTTCTCCATGCTGTTCTCCATTTCGGTCTTGAGTTCGCTGAGCGTCGCCACCCACGGTTCTGCGTACTTGCTGACCCACCGGTCGTGAACGAGACGGATCGGCACGGGGTTCAGGAGGTGGTGCTTCTCGCGACCACGACGCTTGGTCACGATCAGGCCCGCCTCCTCGAGCACTTTCAGATGCTTCATGACCCCGAATCGGGTCATCGGCAGGCGCTGCTCCAACGCGCTGAGCGTCTGGCCGTCCTGCCTGAACAGCTCGTCCAACAGGCTCCTGCGGGTGGGGTCGGCAAGCGCCTTGAATACGAGGTCCATGGCTGGCACTATACGTGACCAATTAGTCACGTGTCAAGAGGGCACTTCCCGAGCTCTGCGTCGACCGCGGCGCGGCCGCGATCGCGATCGCGGGAAGCGTGATGCACACGTCGGCACCTCCTCCCGGACGGTTGGCGACGCGCGCGCCGCCGCCATGGGCACGCGCGATGCTCAAGACGATCGACAGGCCCAAGCCGGTCCCCTCCGTTGCGCGGCCGAGATCGGGGCGGCTGAAACGCTCGAAGGCGAGATCGAGGAACTCCTCGGGAAATCCCGGTCCGCTATCGGCGACATGGAGATCGACGCGGCCGTCATGTCGATCTGCGGAGAGCAGGATTGTCCCCGCCCCGTGGCGCAGTGCGTTGTCCACAAGGTTCGAGAGAGCCTGCTCGACGCGGAGCGGATCAGCGTGCACGATGATCTCGCCGCTGACTCCGGCGACCAGCTCGCGCTCCTGCAAGCGGGCGCGCTGGGCGAATCGCTGGCGGATGCTCGCGACCACGTCGCTCACTCGCAGTGGTGCAGGCTCGATCGTCAGCCGGCCGCCGTCGGCCTGGGCGAGCGTGAGCAGGTCGCGCGCGAGGTGGGCGATGCGATCGGTCTCGGCATCGGCCGACGCGAGGGCTGCGCGAAGCTCAGGCTCGGAGTGCTGGCCGGTGAGCGCGTCCTCGAGCTCGGTCTTCAGGACCGCCAGCGGAGAGCGCAGCTCATGGCTTGCGTCGGCGACGAAACGCCGCTCCCGCGCAAAGGCGGCGTCGTTGCGATCGAGCATGACGTTGAGCGTGAGGGCAAGGCGCTGCAACTCGTCGCGCGCCGCCGGCACGGGTAGCCGATGGCCGGGCTCGGTCACCGAAAGCCGGCTCGCCTGGCGACGCATCGCCTCGACGCTGCGCAGCGACAGTGCTGACACGGCGTATCCCAGCAGCGACGCCAACACCAGCGCGATGGGGCCGCCGAGGAACATCAGGGCGCGGAGGCTCGTCAGTGCCGCGGCCTTGCTTTGCAATGACGAGCCGACGATGACCACCAGCGCGGTGTCCTGTGCTCTGACCGGCATGGCGAACACGCGGACAGGGCCGGCGACGCCGCCGATCCGGGTCGTGATCAGGATCGGCCGTCGACCGGCAGACGCGATCTCATGGGCGCTCAGAATCGCCGTGCGCGGAATGCCCGGTGTCTGATCGAGCACACGGCCGCCCGGTTCCAGAACCTGCGCGAACCCGGCGCCGGTCGCGCCGAGACGTGCCCCGCCGGCATCCGCGAGCCCGGTGTCTGACTGGTTCACCAGGGCCCGGATGTCGGCGGCGCGCGAGCGCAGGCCCTGGTTCAGCGACTGATCTAGGCTGGTCTGCAGGCGGGCGTAGATGAACAGCCCCAGCCCGGTTAGCAGCAGCGACATCGCCGCCGCGAAAGCCAAGGTGAGCTTGAGCCGCAGCGAGAGATGCGGAGCGGAGCGGCGCGAAGCTGCCATCAGGTCTCTAGGCGCAGGCGGTAACCGATGCCACGAACCGTCTCGAGGCTGCGGCGCCCAAACGGCCGGTCCACCTTCGCGCGCAGGCGGCGGATGTAGGCATCGACGACGTTAGAGCGGTTCTCGTAGGTCTGATCCCAAGCGCATTCCAGGAGCTCGAGGCGCGAGAGCACCTCGCCCGGGCGAATCATGAAGGCCTCCAGGAGCAGCAGCTCCTTTGCCGACAGCGACAGCTCGACGCGCCCGCGCCACACCCTCATCCCGGCCGGATCCAGCCGCAGGTCGCCGACCTCGAGCACGTTGGCGCGCTGGGCGGGCGGGCGCCGGGCAAGCGCCCGTACGCGGGCAAGCAGCTCCGCGAAGGAGAACGGCTTGATGAGATAGTCGTCGGCACCCTCGTTCAAGCCGGCAACGCGATCGCCGATGCCGTCGCGGGCGGTGAGCATCAGGATCGGCGACCCGACGCCGTCTGCTCGCAGCCGCCGGCAGGTCTCAAATCCGTCGATGCCGGGCAGCATCACGTCGAGGATGAGAACGTCAAAGCGCATGCTTGCGGCCATCCACAGCGCGTCCTCCCCGCGGGCCGTCACGTCCGCCACCAGACCGTGCTCTTGAAGTTTGGCGCGCAGCAGACCGGCCAGCCTGGCGTGGTCCTCCACGATCAAGACGCGCATGCCGTCAAGGATGCCGACGGGACGTGAACGCGGCCTGAACGGCGCCTCGGGGCGGACCGCAGATGCGCTCCGCCCCGTTGGCCAGCTCAGCGGGCGCGCCAGCGCCCGTTATTCCTGTGCTTCGCTCTGGTAGTCCACATTCCCGGGAGGATCTTCGTGGCCACCGGGCCCGTCGCCCGGCGACGAGGACTCCGAGGAGCTCTCAGAAGAGCTCTCGGGTGCCGTGGTGTCGGCCCGCGACGCCGAAGACGCCTTGACGGCGCTGGTGTCGGGTGCGCTCTGGTCGCCCGACTGGACGCTGTCCGCGTCGGGCCCGCTGCTCTGCTCGGCTGCCGCGACGGCGTGCTTCTTGGCGTGGCTGGTGGCCTGGGTGGCTGATGCGAGGGCCGAGCCGCCGAGAGCGAGCGCCGCCAGTGCGGCCGAGGCGCCGGCCAGAGTCTTCAATCGCTTGCGCATGATCGTTGCTCCTTCGTGTTGGGGTCATGAGCAAGACCGAAGCTAGGCGCACCTGCATGACAGGAAGATGAAACGCACTCATCCGTCGGGCGCGTCGCCCGGACGGTGGTCGCGGCCGGGGCGCCCGGAACGTCAGGCGGTGGATGGGCCGGACGTGCGCGCCTGGGCGAACGTCACGAGCTGTCTGCGCTCCTCGCACCAGAGCTTGAGCCGCACGGCGCGCAGCCCGTCGCCGAAGGACAGCGTCGGCACGCCGTGGAAGATCTCGTTCTCGTCGTGCGCCCGCTGGAGGTTGTAGTTGGGGATGCGCGAGTTCAGGTGGTGGACGTGATGCAGGCCGATGTTGCCCGAGAAGAACTGCAGGACGGCAGGCAGCTTCAGGTAGGAGCTGCCGCGCAGCGCGGCGTCGGCATAGCTCCAGTCGCCGGCGTCCTCCCAGTAGGCGTCCTCGAACTGATGCTGGACGTAGAACAGCCAGATGCCCGCGGAGCCGGCCAGCATGAGGGTCGGCGCCTGCACGAGCAGGAAGTCGACGGGTCCGATCAGCCAGCAGAGCGCCGCGACGAGCAGCCCCAGCGCGATGTTCGTGCCGATCACGCTGCGACGCATGCGCGGCCGCGCATTGCGCGCGACGATACGGGGACCGACGAGCAGCGCTGCGATCGGACCGAGGCCGAACATGACGACCGGGTTGCGAAACAGACGGTAGGCGAAGCGCCCCTTGGGCGTCAGCGCCCGGTACTCGCCGACGGTCAGCGTCCGGACGTCGCCGCCGCCCCGGCGATCGAGATCGCCGGAGGTGGCATGGTGGATCGCGTGGTCGTGTCGCCACCGCAGGAAGGGCGAGTAGACGAGCAGCCCGAGAACCGTGCCGAGCCACGCGTTGGCGCGCTTGGACGGGAGGAACGAGCCGTGAGAGCAGTCGTGAAACACGATGAACGTCCGCACCAGGAAGCCGCCGGCCGGGATCGCGATCGCGAGCACCAGCAGGTAGGAGACCTTCAGCGCCATCAGCATGGCGACCGAAAGAGCCAGATAGGGCACCACCGAGGTCGACAGGTCCCGCAGGCTGCGGCCGAGATGCGGACGCGCATAGGGGACGAGGTCCTCGCGATTGAACGCAGGCCGCCGCCCATCCGCCTCGGCGGGCGTGGATGGCGTTTGGGGTCCCGATTCGGGCCTGCTATTCGTCGCAGGGACCGCCGGGCGCGGCTGGGGGACGCGCTGCATGTTTGGAGCCTTTCCGGTCCCGTGTCGCCATGACAGGCGGCCTCAGTCCCGTAGAGATTTAGGCGACAGCATCGCAGTCGCCTCGGCGGAGTACAAGTGCCCACCGATAGACTACGGCGCTCTGCGCCCGTAGCTCAGCTGGATAGAGCGTCGGTCTACGGAACCGAAGGTCAGAGGTTCGAATCCTCTCGGGCGCGTCTGGAACTGCCTGGTAATCGCCACTTTTTGGCAGGAGCACTCTTGAAGCCACACCGTCGCTGCTCGCTTTGCCCTTGCTAGCCCTCATGCCAGCGCCGCGTAGCTGGCCATAGAGCCCCACATAACCAAATGTTTGGCGGCGGGGCTGGGTCTCACCGTTCTCGGAGATCGCGCGGGCGCGCCCTCTAGATCACCGTACTGAGCTCGACCTTTTCTTCGCTGGTCTGGGTCA
>JAOPZB010000147.1 GCA_025964355.1 Solirubrobacterales bacterium
AGGAGCGCCCGAGAGGTGGCTCTGGCGCATGGGATCTCGAAGACCTGGATCTATGAGCTGATCCGGCGCTATCGAGCGGGCGGCTACGAGGCGCTCGAGCCGCGCTCGAGGAGGCCGCGCTCCTGCAAGCACGAAACGCCGCCCACAATCGTGGGAACGATCGTTGAGCTGCGCGGCGAGCTCGAAAGCCATGGCCACGACGCCGGCGCGGAGACGATCGCCTACCACCTCGCTCAAACCCATAAAGACGTTCCCTCTGTCTCGACGATCTGGCGCATTCTCAGGCGTGAGGGGCTCGTCGTCCCCGAACGCCAGAAGCGTCCGCGCTGCTCGCTGATCCGCTTTGAAGCGCAGCTGCCCAACGAGATGTGGCAAGCAGACATCACCTGCTGGCAGC
The DNA here is from genome assembly GCA_025964355.1 of Solirubrobacterales bacterium. GTDB lineage: Bacteria > Actinomycetota > Thermoleophilia > Solirubrobacterales > Solirubrobacteraceae > Palsa-744. The sequence goes on from JAOPZB010000147.1 coordinate 398, forward strand.
TGGCGTCGGGCGAGGTTGTCGAGATCCTCAACCAGATCGATGACCATTCGCGCCTGTTCCTGGGCTCTGACGCGTATCGGAGGGTCAAAGCAGCCGACGTCGTTCAGAGCTTCCACAAAGCGGCCGAGCTGCACAGCCTGCCGGCGTCGCTGCTCACGGACAACGGCGCCGTCTTCACGGGCTCTTCTCGCGGCGGCAAGGTCCTACTCGAGTACGAGCTCGAGCGCCTGGGTGTTGCTTTTAAGAACTCACGCCCCTATCACCCGCAGACGTGCGGGAAGGTGGAGCGCCTGCACCAGACGCTCAAGCGCTACCTGGCACGCCAAGCGCCGGCGCACACGCTCTTAGAGCTCCAAGAGCAACTCGACGGCTTCCTCCACTACTACAACCACATCCGCCCGCACAGAGCCTTAGGCAGGCAGACCCCGCTACAGGCCTATAACGCCCGGGTGAAGGCGCGGCCCGCCGCTGCCACGGCCGCCACCTACTTCCGGGTCCGCCAGGACAGGGTCGACAAGGCGGGCAAGGTCAGCCTGCGCTACGACAGCCGGCTCTACAAAATCGGCATCGGCAGAGCCCACAAAGGACGCCAAGTCAAGCTCCTCATCGCCGACCAGAGCATCCGCGTGATCGACCTCGACGGCGAGCTGATCCGCGAGCTGACGCTCGACCCGAGCCGCAACTACCAGCCGATCTCACCGGCCTACGATGTCTCCGATGTCCCGACACATGTGTCCGGGATGTCCTGACACATCACATGAAGCGGATGAAGGGATTCGAACCCTCGACCTTCGCCATGGCAAGGCGACGCTCTAGCCAGCTGAGCTACATCCGCGCGGTCCGCGCATTCTAGCCTTGACGCCGGGGCACGTGCAGAAGCCGAGCCTAGGCGGGTCGGCGAGCGCGCACCTGGTAGACGGCCGTCAGGCCGGCGTCGAAGCCGTGTCGCGCGGCGCGGAGGTAGAGCCGCCAGACGCGCGTGCGCTCGACACCCGCCAGCATCTCGGCCTCGTCCACGTGTTGATCCAGGCGCTGCGCCCAGTGGCGCAGCGTCGTGGCGTAGTCCTCCCGAAAGCCCTCGACGTGGCCGGTGTGGAAGCCGGCCCGCTCGAGCGCGAGCTGTACGCGCGACAGCGGCAGCGGCTCGCCGTCCGGAAAGACGTAGCGTGTCGAGAACACGTCCTTCAGCGGCTCGGCGTTCGGATCGAGCGCGGCGATCGCGTGGTTGAGCAGCAGGCCACCCGGCCGCAGCAGGCCGAACAACGAGCCGGCATAGCGGTCGATCTGGCTGTCGCCCACGTGCTCGGACATGCCGATGCTCGCGATCGCGTCATAGGACGACGCCTGCAGCTGGCGGTAGTCCGCCACGCGGATGTCGACCATCTCGTCGAGGCCGGCCTGCGAGACACGCTCGCGCGCGAGCTTCGCCTGCGGCTCCGACAGAGTGATGCCGGTGACCGTGGCGCCATGCTCCCGCGCGGCGTGGATCGCGAAGCTGCCCCAACCGCAGCCCACGTCCAGGACGCTCATTCCCGGCTGGAGCTCGAGCTTGCTCGCGACCAGCTCGAGCTTCGTGCGCTGGGCGTCCTCGAGCGTCTCGGCGCCGCGCGAGAAGATCGCGCAGCTGTAGGTCATCGAGTCATCGAGGAAGAGAGCGAAGAACTCGTTGCCGACGTCGTAGTGGTAGCGAACCGCGGCCGCGTCGCGCTCGGCGGTGTGGCGCTCGCCCCGCAAGACCAACTCCAGGGCCGGGCGCCGCGGGACGCCTCCGGGGGCCGCCGCGGCTGCGATCGCCAGGCCGAGGCGCGCGCGCTCGGCGGCCGACAGCGTCGGCGGCTCCCATTCGTCCACCACCAGGAAGGCGGCGTCGAGGTCGTCGACCGCGAGCGAGCCGTCCACATAGGCGCGGCCCAGGCCAAGCGTTCCCGGTGAGAGCAGGAACTGGGAGAGCGCTGTCGGCTGGCGTATGAAGAAGGTCGGAGCATCGTGGACCGTCGCTCCGACGGCGCCGCCGTCCCAGAAGCGCACGTTGAACGGCCGCGATGGAAAGACACGCCCCAGCACACGGCTCAGTGGCGCGCTGGCCTGGATCAGTGCCACGCTCCTACGATCGCATATCCGCGCTAGCCCTTGAAGGTCGAGCGGCCTGCGTCGCCGAACGGCTCGTCGCGCTCGCGCACCGCCTCGCGGAATCCGGCTTCGGCGGCGCGGCGCTGGAAGGCGTAGCCCTCGGCGGTGTGCCGGGTGACCCCGTCGAAGATCGTGCCGAGCGTCTGTGAGGCGTGAAGGCCCTGCGCATAGAGCGTCTCGTTGACGAGCAGCTTCATCATCATCAGCTGGTTGACCGGCATGCCCGCGATCCGCTCGACCAGGACCTCCGTGCGCTCGTCGAGGAGCTCGGCCGGCGGCGCCTCGATCGCGAGGCCCCACTCGACGGCCTCGCGCCCCGACAGCGAGTCGCCTGTGAACAGGAGCCGCTTGGCCCGCTGCGCCCCGACGCGCTGCGCCCACATCGCGGTCGTCGGCGACCCCCAGACGCGCGCCGGCGGATAGCCGATCTTCGCGTCCTCGGCGATCACCAGCAGATCCGAGCACAGCGCCATGTCCGTGCCCCCGGCGACGCAGAAGCCATGGACCTTGCAGACGACCGGCTTGCCGCAGTGAAACAGGCTCATGAAGCCGCGGACGTTGCGGCTCATCATCGCGAAGTCGACCATCGGGTCCCAGGTCTCGCGCGGGTCGTGGTTGGCCGCCATGACCGCCGGGTCAAGCGGCGAGCCCGGCGTCCCCGTCCCGCCCTGCGGCGCTGTGGCGCCCATCCCCTCGGCGCTCTCGACGAGGTCGTAGCCGCCGCAGAAGCCCGGCCCGTTTCCGGACAGCAGCATCACGTGCACGGCCGGGTCGAGATCCGCGCGCTCGACGCACTCGGCCAGCTCGGCGATGAGCGCCGGCGTGATCCCGTTGCCTCGCTCGGGACGGTCGAGTGTGATGCGTGCGATGCGGTCAGCGACCTCGTAGCGCACGGCCAGTGGCTCGCTCATCACATGGGTTCGGTCAGGTCGCCTTGCGCGGCTCTGCGAGGCCTCACGAGCATGGCGTGGGACTCTACATCGACACGCTGTGAGCTCCCGGGCGCTGCGCACGAGTGACATACTCCGCCGGATGCCGAGCGCCTATTCCCGCTTCTCGATGTCGCTCCCAGCGGGCGTGCTGCGAGGGCTTGGGAAGATGAACGTGCCGGTCTACCGGATGACGCGCGGGCGCGTGCTGGGCAAGGTCGGGCGCGCGCCGGTGCTGCTGCTGACATCGACCGGGCGCAGGACCGGACAGTCGCGCACGGCGCCCGTGCTGTTCCTGCGCGACGGCGGGCGCATCGTCGTGATCGGCTCGAACGCGGGAAACACGCATGCGCCCGCCTGGTCGCACAACCTCAAGGCGCACCCCGAGGCCGAAATCGAGATCCGGGGCGAGCGCAGCCTAGTGCGCGCGCGCGTGGCCGAGGGCGAGGAGCGCTCTGAACTCTGGCAGAAGATGAACGCCCAGTACGACGGTTTCGACGACTACGAGCAGCGCACCTCGCGCGACATCTCCGTGTTCGTGCTCGAGCCGCGCTAGACGCGGAGCTTCGCCGCAGTTCCTAACGCCCCGAGCGTCGCCGGTCGCGCCCGGAGCCGCCCCGAGGCCGGCTCTCGCCGCCGGCCGAGCCACGAGGAGCAGCGCGGCGCTGGGCCGGGCGCTCGGCTCGTCTGCGCCGGCGCCGTTCCAACACGACCGACAGCGCACATAGCGCCAGCACGAGCAGCGCGATGAGCGAGCTGACGGCCAGCCCGGGAGTCGCGACCAGCAGCACGATCGCCCCGAGCACACCCAGCCCGAGGTCCAGCCTGGCCAGGCGCCGCACGCGCCGCGCCCGCCGACGGCGGTCGCGAACGCGCTCGAGGTCCGGCGCCGGCGCCGGCGGCGTGCCACGTGTCGCCGAAGGTTCCCTCGATGGTCGCGTCGCGCTCATTGTCTCAACCGCCGGAAGATTGGACCAGGAAGCATTCTCACCACGAGCATAAGCCAGCGCAGGGCGGGAGGCGCCCAAACGATTCGCGCCCCGCTGTCGATGCCATCCGCTGCGACCCGCGCGACCGTGTCGGGGTCGGTCGACAGCGGCGCCGGGTCGAGACCTTGCGTCATGCGCGTCCTGACGAAGCCGGGGCGCACGACGAGCACCCGGACGCCATCGTCGCGCAGATCGTCGCCGAGGCTCTGCGCGAGCGCGTCGAGGGCCGACTTCGACGCTCCATACACGGCGTTCGCACGCCTCGGGCGCTCGGCGGCGACCGATGAGAGCACGACGAGCGAGCCTCCCCCTCCGTCGCGCAGCCGCCGCGCCGCCCCGATCAGCATCGAGCCGGCGCCCACGACGTTGACCCGGAGCACGTCGGTCGCCGCTGCCGCGTCGGTCGGGAGTCCGCCTCGCTCACCGAGCACGCCGACGGCGAGCACCACGACGTCGCCGCCGCCCAGCTCGTCGAAGGCTCGACCGAGGATCTCCTCGTGACGGTCGGTCTCGAGCGCATCGAGCTGCAGGGTCAAGACTCGCGAGCAGCCCGCGGTGCGGAGCTCCTCCGCCGCGGCCGTCAGCCCCTCCGGGTCGCGCCCCACCAGCGCCACCTCGCGGGGAGCCCGCCGCTGCAGCTCGCGCACGATCGCGAGCGCGATCTCGGAGGTCCCGCCTAGCACGATCACGCGCGCACCGGGCGCTCCGGTCGGCGCGGCGCTCACCAGAGCTCACCGCACAGCCCGACGCGCCGGCCGAGGTCCGAACGCAGCAATCCCTCGGGATCGACTCGCGCACGCTGGGTGCGGAAGCGCTCCAGCTGCGGGTACATCGCCGCGAGCACGTCGCGTCGCAGGCGAACGTCCTTGCTCAGATAGACGCGCCCGCCGGCGCCCACCACCAGCTCGTCGAGCTCGTCGAGCGCCTCGCCGAGACCCGGCGTGGCGGCGGGCAGATCGATGGCGAGCGTCCAGCCGGCGATCGGGAACGAGAGCGGGCCGCCGAACGCCGGCCCGAAACGCTTGAAGACGGCGAGGTAGACGGGCAGCCTCCGCCTGCGAATCAGCTCGAAGCAGCGCTCCAGCTCGCCCTCCTGTCCGGTGGGGATGACGAACTGGTACTGCAGCAGGCCGGCGGGCCCGTAGAGGCGGTTCCAACCGCCGAGGGCGTCGAGGGGGAAGAAGTACGGCGCCAGCGCGATCGGCCGCCCACGCTCGCGGCGCGGGTGGGCGCGCCAGCGAATCGCGTTGAAGGCGCGTACGGCCCCCGGACGCAGGACGTTGCCGGGAAAGCCGCGCGGAACGTCGATGACCGTGCCGCGTGTCAGCGTCGTCGGATCGTCGCCCGTCGCAGCTCGCCGCCCGCGCCGCCGCAGCGTCACCACCGCGTCCGCGGGCAGCGGATCCGCCTGGCTTATCACCGCGCGCCCCATGCTCGCACCGCCCGCCAGGAGGTCCAGCCAGGCCACCGAGTAGCGGTGGCGCTCCTCGGCCGCCATCAGCTCGAGCGTCTCGGCGAGCCCGTCCGTCCTGTCCACGTCGGCGGCCACCCACGGCGCGGCCAGCGGCTCTGCCGCGATCGTCGCCTCGACGACGACGCCCGTCAGCCCCATCCCCCCGAGGGTCGCGTAGAAGAGCTCCGGATCGCTCTCGGGCGTGACCTCCTCGAGGCCGCCCGCCGGCGTGCAGAGGGCAAGCGAGCGCACGTGGCGAGCCATACCGCCGTCGCGGTGATGGTTCTTGCCGTGGATGTCGCTCGCGATCGCGCCCGCGATCGTCACGTGCCGAGTGCCCGGCACGACCGGGAGCGTGAGTCGATGCGGGGCAAGTCGCGCCATCAGCTGTGCCACGGTGGCGCCGGCCTGCGCCCTCACGAGGCCGCGCTCGGCGTCGATCGACAGGATCCGATCGAGACCGGTCATATCGAGCACGTCGCCGCCCTCGTTCTGGGCGGCGTCGCCATAGTTGCGAGCGGCGCCGCGCGCGATCACTCCCCGCGCCGCGTGCGCCTCGTAGGAGAGGAAGTGGGCCACGTCCTCGACGGCGCGCACGCGCAGCAGGCGGGATCGGCTGGGAGCGCTGCGCCCCCAACCGCTCAGCAATCGCTCTTCGGACGCCAGCGGTGCGCGGGCCGCCGGCTCAGTGACCGACATAGACGCCGCCGAGGAAGAGGAAGGCCCACGCGACGCCGAGCGCCAGCAGCGTCCGATCGCGCAGGATCAACTCCTCGGGCGCCTGGCCGGCGCCGGCCCCGACGAGCGACGCATA
>JAOPZB010000162.1 GCA_025964355.1 Solirubrobacterales bacterium
GGCTCTACAAGATCGTCCAGGGCCACGCCCGACGGGCCGGGCTGCAGGAGAAGATGAGCCCGCACACACTCCGCCATACGTTCGCCACCCACCTTCTCGCCGGCGGCTGTGATCTGCGCTCGCTGCAGGAGATGCTCGGGCACGCCGACCTCGCCACCACGCAGATCTACACCCACCTGTCCGCCGAGCGCCTGAAGGACGCATACTTCAGCGCGCACCCGCGCGCCACCCGTTGAGCGCCCGCGCGCCAGTCGGGGGTCGAGGACGGCGCGCTGTCGTGCTGGTGATCGACGCCTGCGGCGTGGGGGCGCTGCCGGACGCGGCCGCCTACGGCGACGAGGGGACGAACACGCTCGCACATGTGGCCGAGGCTGTCGGCGGCCTGCGCGTGCCGGCGCTGGCGGGGCTGGGGCTCGGATCGATCCTCGCGCTGGATGGCGTGACGGCGGCGGCCGACCCGGTCATCCACGGTCGCCTGCACCCGCTCGGGCCGGGCAAGGACTCGATCACCGGGCACTGGGAGCTGGCGGGAGTCGTGCTCGACAGGGCCCTGCCGACGTACCCGAACGGCTTCCCGGCGGATGCGATCGCGCGGCTGGTGGCGGCCATGGGCCACGAGGTGATCGGCAACCGTCCCTACAACGGGATCGCGGCGATCGAGCAGCTCGGCGCAGAGCACATGCGAACGGGCGCGCTGATTCTCTACACCTCCCAGGACTCGGTGCTGCAGCTCGCGGCGCACGTCGACCGGGTCCCGCCCGCGGAGCTCTACCACGCCTGCGCGGCGGCGCGCGAGGCGATGGTGGCAGAGCACGCCGTCGGGCGGGTGATCGCGCGGCCGTTCGCGGGGGCCGCAGGCGCGTTCGTGCGCACCGACGGCCGGCGCGACTTCGCCTTGCGCCCGCCGCGACCGAGCTATCTCGACGCGCTCGGATCCGCCGGCGTCGAGGTTCACGGGGTGGGCAAGATCCACGACCTGTTCGCCGGCGCCGGCGTCACGCACTCGCATCCGGGCGCGAGCAACGCGCAGGCGCTCGACAGCGTCGACGTGCTGCTCGGCCAGCTCGAGCGGGGACTGGTGTTCGCCAACCTGATCGAGACCGACCAGGCCTACGGTCACCGCAAGGACGTCCAGGGCTTCGCCGGCGCCCTCGAGGAGCTCGATCGAAGGCTCGCCGGCATGCTGAGGCGCCTGCGCGAGGACGACCTGCTGATCGTGACCGCCGACCACGGCGTCGATCCGGCTCACCCGGGCAGCGATCACACGCGCGAGTATGCGCCGCTGCTTGCGGTGAGCGGAGCGATGCTAGGCCGCAGCGCCGCCGGGGGAAGGATCGGTGCCCGGCGCCACGACGGGCCGCTGGCGGACATCGGCGCGAGCGTCCTGCGCTGGCTGACAGGCCGTCACGCCGCCGCGCTCCCCGGGGCTGCGTTCATAAGCTGAGAGCATGCCCGAGCTTCCCGAGGTCGAGACGATCAGACGCCAGCTGGCGCCGCTCGTCGAGGGGCGCAGGCTCGAGCGCATCGAGATACTCGATGAGCGCTGGTCGCGCCCGCTGACGCCGCAGGAGCTCGCCGACGCCCTCACGGGCCGCGTGATCGAGCGCCTCGGCCGGCGCGGAAAGTACCTGCTGTGGAGCTTCGACGGCGACGTCCATCTCGCCCAGCACCTGCGGATGACCGGGTCCGTGCTGTTGGACCCCCGCCCGGAGCCGCGGCACACCCGCGTGCGCCTGCAGCTGGGCCCGCGCGGGGATGCCGGCGGATCGCCTGGGCACGACGGCGGCGCCGAGGACGTTGGTCTGCGTATGGTGATCGTGGACCCGCGACGATTCGGGACGGCGGAGCTGCTGCTGGGAGACGAGGCGCTCGAGAAGTTCTTTGGCGCCCGGCTCGGCCTCGAGCCGTTCGACGAGCTGTTCACGGTGGAGCACCTGCGCGCGCTGACCAGGGGACGGACGGCGCCGATCAAGGCGCTGCTGCTGGATCAGCGCAAGATCGCTGGCGTGGGCAACATCTATGCCGACGAGGCTCTCTTTCGAGCCGGCATCCACCCGCTGCGGGCCGCTGGAGCGTTGTCGACACGCCAGCTCGCCCGCCTTCGCGAGGGGCTGATCGAGGCGTTGAGCGCAGGCATCGACGCGCGCGGGGCGACGATCGACGACTTTCGCCACGTCGACGGCGTGCGCGGCTCATTCCAGGACCAGTTCCTCGTGCATCGCCGGGCGGGCGAGCCTTGCGGGCTGTGCGGCGGGACGGTTGTCAAGATGGTGGTCGCCGGCCGCGGGACGTACGTGTGTGAGAAGTGCCAGCCGCGGCCGCGACGAGCGGGCCGCCGGCGCTCTCAGGCCGCTAGCAGCTCATCGAGTCGACCGCTCTCGGCGGCGGCCAGCACGTCGGCGTAGCCGCCGAGTAGCTCACCGTCGACGAGCACCTGCGGAAAGCTCATCATGCCGGTGAGCTTGGCGAGCTCGGCCCGGCCAGCGGGATCCTTTGACAGGTTGATCTCCGCGTACTCGAATCCGCGCGCCGCCAGGAGATTCTTGACGCGGACGCAGAAACTGCAGGGGTCTGTCGTGTATACCGTGATCTGACGCATTACTTCATAAAGTGTAGCCCGAGCCGTGTGGACGCCGTCCCGGCTCCTAGACTCGACTGACCGATGCCGGGACCTGTCAAGACGGAGGCTGTCGTGCTCCGATCGATGCGCTACGGCGAGGCCGATCGCATCCTGCACCTCTATACCCCGAATCGCGGGCGAGTCAGCGCGATCGCCAAGGGCGTGCGCCGTGCGCGCAGCCGCTTCGGAGGCCGGCTGGAGCCGTTCTTCCGCCTGAAGATCGAGCTGCATGAAGGGCGCGGCGAGCTGCTCACCGTCACGGGCGCGCAGACCGTCGACGGCCACGCACGCCTGCGCGGCGACAGGCGGGCGCTCGACGCGGCCGCGCGGGCCTGCGACGCGGTGGGCCGGCTGTTTGAGACCTCAGAGCCCCATCCGGGCGTGTTCAACCTGCTCTGCCGCCAGCTCGCGCTGCTCGATCAGCAGGCGGGCTCCCCGGCGGGGGGCGCGTCCTCGACCGCATGGGCGGCCGCGCTCGCGTTTCGTCTGAAGCTGCTGCTCGCGGCGGGCCTGGCGCCGCAGCTTGGAGCGTGCGCGGCCTGCGGCGAGCGCGAGCATCTGGTGGGCTTCTCGGGAGCGGCCGGCGGAGTCGTATGCGGGGCGTGCGAGGCGGGGTCGTTTGCGTTGGGGCAGGACGCCTACGGCTTCATGACCGAGGCGCTCGCCCGCGGGCTCAACGAGGTACCCGACGCGCCCGACCCCGCGCTGGGCCAGGCCGAGCGGGCGATCGCGGCGACGCTCGAGCACCACGCGCACGTGCGCCTGATGCCGGCGGTAGGGCGGTCGCGCTGAGCTGACGGCGGTATTGTGAGCTTATGGACGAGGGCTTGCCAATCGCTTATGAGGTGCTCGAGAAGGGCGTCGCCGTGCTGGCGTCCGACGGGGAGCAGGTGGGCACCGTCGATCACGTCGTGGCGGCACCCCAGCAGGACATCTTTCACGGGCTGGTGATCTCCACCCCCGGCCGCGGACGTAGATTCGTGGAGGCGGCGGACATCGAGAGCCTGCACGAACGGGGCGTCGATCTGCGCATCGACTCGGCGGCGGCGCAGAGACTGCCGGAGCCAGGTGGCGGCGCGCCGGTCTACGACGAGGACCCGGCGACGCAGACGAAGTGGAGTCACCTGGCGCGCAAGTACACCGGACGTAGCGATTGGCACCGTCAACGCTGAGCGCGCGCAGGCCGGGCGCCGGCCGGGCGCCGAGCGCGATCGCCGGGAGGATCGAGCGGTGAGCGTCGCCAGCGAGCAGGCCGTGGTGGCTTCGCGCTTCGCCGGGCGCGTGCGCGAGGAAGAGGACCAGCGGCTGTCGCCGCTGGCCGCGCGCTCATACCCGGCGCTGCGGTTGCGCCCGGAGGACGATTGCGCGCTGCGCACCCCGTTTCAGCGCGACCGCGATCGGATCGTGCACAGCAAGGCGTTCCGCCGGCTGACGCACAAGACGCAGGTGTTCGTCGCCCCCCGGGGCGACCACTACCGCACGCGGCTCACGCACACGCTCGAGGTGACGACGATCTCGCGGACGGTTGCCCGCGCGCTGCGCCTCAACGAGGATCTGGCCGAGGCGGTCGGCCTCGGCCATGACCTCGGGCATCCGCCGTTCGGGCATATCGGCGAGGAGGTGCTCGACCGGTGTCTGAAAGAGCGCTTCGGGGAGGACTTCCGTCATTACGAGCACTCGCTCCGCGTGGTCGACAGCCTCGAGCGAGACGGCGACGGCCTGAACCTCACCGAGCAGGTGCGCGACGGCATCGCCCACCACTCCAGCCGCACTCCGCCGCCGGCGACGCTCGAGGGGCGCATCGTGCGCGTGATCGACCGCGTCGCCTACATCAACCATGACATCGACGACGCCGTGCGCGCGGGCCTGCTGCGCGAGGAGGAGCTGCCGCGCGAGCCGATCGCGGTGCTCGGCGCCAGCGGCTCGGCGCGGATCGACGCGCTCGTGCATGACATGGTCGAGCACTCAGAGCGCGCCGGCGAGATCGTCCAGGGCCCTGACGCGGGACCGGCGATGAGCGAGCTGCGCGACTTCATGTTCGAGCGGGTCTATCTCGGACCGGCGGTGCGCGCGGAGCACGCGAAGATCGCGGCGGTGGTGAGGCGGCTGTTCGAGCACTACGTCGAGCACCCCGAGCTGCTCGTGGAGCCCCCCCGCGGCCGGCACGCGGACGGCGACGAGGGCCTGGCGCGACGCGTCACCGACTACCTCGCAGGGATGACCGACCGCTACTGCATCAGGGAGTACACCGAGCTTCAGGTGCCGCAGGCGTTCGCCCGCTAGCGTTGCCGGCGTGGCCCTCTACACGAGCGATTCCAGGGACCGGGTGCGCGACGCGGTCGACTTCGTGGAGCTCGTCTCGGCCCGCACGGAGCTGCGCCGCGCGGGTCCGGCCCGCTATGAGGGGCTGTGTCCGTTCCACGACGAGCGCACCCCGTCGTTCGGCATCGATCCGGCGCAGAAGGTCTACCACTGCTTCGGCTGTCAGGCCTCCGGCGACGTGTTCACGTTCGTGCAGGAGACCGAGGGAGTCGACTTCAAAGGCGCCCTGGAGCTGCTCGCCGAACGCTATGGCGTCGAGCTTCAGCGCGAGCAGGAGGACCCGCGCGAGGCTGAGCGCCGCCAGCGCCGCGCGCGGCTGCTGGAGCTGCTCGACCGCACGGCCTCCTATTACGAGCGATACCTGTGGGAGTCCGCCGAGGCCAAGCGCGCCCGCGAGTACCTCCAGGAGAGGGGCCTCGGCGAGGAGGTCCTGAGGGCGTTTCGGGTGGGGTATGCGCCGAGCGCCTGGGATCGCGTGCTGCTCGCCTCGCGCCAGGGCAGGTTCTCAAACCGCGAGCTCTATGACGCCGGGCTTGCGCAGCGCTCGCGCCAGAACGGACAGCTCTATGACCGCTTCCGCTCGAGGATCATGTTCCCGCTCACGGACACGCGCGGGCGGGTGCTCGGCTTCGGAGCGCGCGCGACGAGCGAGCAGCAGCAGCCGAAGTACCTGAACACCTCCGACAACGACGTCTACCACAAGGGGCAGCATCTGTACGGCGCGAACCTCGCGCGGGCGCAGGCGGCCCGCGCGGGCGAGGTGATCCTCTGCGAGGGCTACACCGACACGATCGCGCTGCACCAGGCCGGCATGGACAATGCGGTCGGCCTCATGGGCACGGCGCTGACGGGCGAGCAGCTCGACGAGCTCGCGCGCATGGCGCAGACGGTACTGCTGGCGCTCGATGCCGACAGCGCGGGGCAGGAGGCGATGCTTCGCGCCGCGGGCCTTGCCGCCAGGCGCAAGCTCGAGCTGCGCGTCGTGCCGCTGCCGGCCGGCTTGGACCCGGCCGAGCTGATCGAGCGCGACGGGCCGGAGGCGATGCGCGCAGCGGTCGCCGAATCGGTGGCGTTCGTGCGCTTCCGCGTCGAGCGGGTGCTGGCGGGCGGCGATCACTCCACGCCCGAGGGCCGCGACCGCATGATCGAGGAGCTGCGTCCGGTGTTCGCGACGCTTCCGCCGAGCGCGATGCGGATGGAGCTCACGAGGATGGTCTCCGGCCGCCTGGCGCTGCCCGAGAGCCTGGCCGAGACGCTCCTGGCGCCCGGCCGCGGGCCGGCGGACCGCAGCACCGCAGCCGCGAACGGCTCAGGCGGGCGCGGCGCGGGCCCGTCCGGGCGAGAGGACACCGAGCGGGCGTTCCTCGCGCTGTGCATCGCCTCGCCGCAACAGGGCAGCGACGCGCTCGCGACCCTTGATGTGGACGAGCACTTCGCAAGCGAGCTGCTGCGCCGCGCCGCGCGGCGGCTGCGCGACGGCAGCCTGAATGAGCCGATGGCCGGCGACCCCGAGCGCCTCGGCGACCTCGATGAGGACCCGGAGCTGAAGTCGCTGCTGGCCGAGCTGGTCGTCGAGGCCGGGCGCGAACAGGCCCATCCGGCGATGCTCGAGGTGCAGCGGCTGCAGCTGCAGCTCGCCCGTCTGGACCGTGAGGTCCAGCGCGCACGAGGAGCGGGCGTCGGCGACGTGACCGGGCTCGCACAGCAGCGGGCGGAGGTCAAGCGGGAGTTCGACGTCGCGTACTCGCAGGTGCTCGACGACACGGGGGAGAGGGAGAGCTGAGCGGCACACGGCCGCGGTCGGGGTTGGGGTCGCCATGCGTGCCGGAGTGCGCCACCGAGCTCGAGCCGGAGAAAGTTGGCGTGCAAACGCCCGCACTTTGGAGCGTTTCGTCCCAAGCGCCGTAGACAATGCGGTGCATGGATCGTGTCTCCTTGGAGCAGCTTCTTGCCCGCGGCCTGTCGCTCGCCGAGATCGGGCGGCGGTTTGACCTGCACGAAGCGACCGTCAGCTATTGGGTCAAGAAATACGGGCTGGAGGCTGCGAACCGCGGCAAGCACGCGTCGCGAGGGGCCATCGGGCAGGACGAGCTGACGGCCTTGGTTGCCTCCGGGATGTCGATTGCGCAGATCGCAGAGACGGTCGATCGGAGCAAGGCCACGGTTCGGCATTGGCTCATCCGTTACGGGCTGCAAACGAGCGGTGGCCCGGGGAGGCGACCTTCGGGGCAAGCGAAGCTTGCAAAGGAGGCCGGGCTTGCAAACGTGACGATGGACTGTCGTCGCCACGGAGCAACGGAGTTTTGGCTAGACGGACGGGGCTACTACCGGTGCAAGCGATGCCGCTCGGAGGCGGTCGCCCGGCGACGCAGAAAGATGAAGGAGATCCTTGTCGCGGAGGCTGGCGGCGCCTGTCGCATCTGTGGATACGACCGCACGATGCGCGCATTGCATTTCCACCATGTCGAGCCGTCTGAGAAGAGGCACGAGATCAACGCGAAGGGGGTAGCTCTCGCGCTCGATACGCTTCGCGCCGAGGCGCGCAAGTGCGTCCTTCTGTGCTCTAATTGCCATGCTGAGGTCGAGAACGGGATCGTGCCGTCGCCGATCGATCAGCGTTATAGCCGCCCTCCGGGGTAGCACGGTATTGACGGTCCGGGGTAACTCAATTGGCAGAGTGCGACGCTGTTAACGTCGAGGTTGTGGGTTCGAGTCCCACCCCCGGAGTAGACGTCCACGCGGCGTAGGATCGCCGTGAGCCTGGAGCAAACTCGGCCACGGCCTCGGTGATCGTGGCGTTGATTCGGACGTGCCCCGCGAGCTCCATTTCGTATGTTGACTTCCCAACGGCGTGGTCTACACTCGTGCGGTCGGGTCGCGACTGAGCGCCCCTGAGGTGGGACCCATGGATGGGTTGAGAGGGAAATGGAAGGCCCAAAGGGGGGCTTGCTTCATGCGCAGACATTTCAGCTACGCCAACATCGCCGCCACGCTCGCGCTCGTGTTCTCGATGAGCGCTGGAGCGGTCGCCGCGACTCACTATGTGATCAACTCGACCGGGCAGATCAACCCGACCGTGCTCAAGAAGCTGAAGGGCAAGACCGGTGAGGCGGGTGCAGCCGGGGCAACAGGCACAGCCGGGCCACCCGGGCTCGAAGGCAACGAAGGACAGGCCGGCAAAACCGGCCCGCCGGGGCCCACGGGCAACGAAGGGCTCGCCGGCAAACCAGGGCCCGCCGGCGTGGGGCCCGCAGGCCCCACGGGCAACGAAGGACCCGCGGGCAAAGAAGGAGCCGCGGGCAAAGAAGGACCCGCGGGCAAAACTGGGCCCGCCGGCAACGAAGGACCTGCAGGCAAAACAGGGCCCGCCGGCCCAACAGGGCCGGCCGGCCAAACGGGGGGTACTGCGTTCAACACGAACTCCGGCACCGGCGTTCTAGGGTTCCCGCACACGTCCGGTGAAGAATTGACCGTGTCCACGCTCAACCTGCCCGCCGGCAACTTCAGCATCGTTGGCAAGTTGATAGCCGACAATGACGAACGTGAACCCGGGCTCATGCGCTGCGAACTCATCCTGGGAGAAACCACGATCGACCCTGGCTTCGATGGTGTCGAGCTGGGCGACCACCCCGCCGATCGCCATTCACTGGTCCTCTCTGGCACCGGCTCGCTCAGAAGTCCTGGAACCGCCAAGATCGTCTGCCGGTTCACCCTCGCGAAACTGCCTGGGTTTGTCGAAGGCAGGTATGTCGATCGTTCCATCACGGCGATCCAGGTCGGAAACCTGGATTAGCCGACGGGCTTCACGGCAGGCCACGCGTCCTGGCGGCGAGCCCGGCGCAGGTCAGCTTGACCGCTGCGGCCGCTGCAGTGCCCGCCAGACGGCACCGGGCTGGCGCGCGATCGTCGGTCCCAGTCGCAGCGCAAGCACTGTCAGGGCGAGCCAGGGGCGAAGATGCGGACGGATGCGAGCTATCCGGCCGTCGTCGTCGAGCTCGAAGACCATCGCGTCGTCGATCGTCACGCCGCCGATCCTGCCCCTGCTCACGGCGACACGGGTGCGACCATCGCCCATCTCCCGATCCCAGCGGAGGTCCGTGAGTCCGCGATAGACCGCCCCGAGGAGCAGCTGGACATCGTCGGTCCCGCGGAAGACCATCCGTCCCGACAGCGGCGACACCAGCTCGACGTCGGGCGCAAGCGTGGCCATCATGCCGTCGATGTCCTTCGATTCGGAGGCGGCGAGGAAGCGGGTCACGGCTTCGTCCACTCAAGCGATTATGCCGTTGCGCCCCGCGCGGCGCCCTCAGCCGGATATCGATCAGCCGGCGAGGCGCTCGACATGCTGTGCCGCGGCGCTGCCGGCATCATGGCGGGCGGCCCATCCGGCCATCTCGCGCGCACGCGCTCTGATCGAGGCATCACCGAGCGCGCGCTCCACCGCGAGGCGGACGGTCCGTGGGGAGACGAAGCGGCGCGGCAGCCGCACTCCCGCGCCGGCCCAGTCCAGGCGGGCCGCGTTCTCGTTCATGTCGCCGACCGCCGGGCACGCGACGACGGCGCAGCCGCTGGCGAGCGCGCGGACGAGCGTGCCGTGTCCGGCGTGGCAGACGACGATGTCGCAATGCGGCATCGTGCGCGAGTAGGAGACCCAGTCGACCAGGCGCGCGTTGTCGGGCACGGGCAGCGGTCGAGGGGGCAGGCGCCGGTTCCAGGTCGCGAGGACTCGCACGGGCGCGTCGGCGAGCCCGCGCAGCGCGGCTGACAGGAGGCGGTGCTCGGAGTCCTGAGCGGTCGACGGGGCGACGAGCACCAGCGGAAGCTCCTCGCGTCCGTTGGCCGAGCCGCTGCGCGGCAGCTCCACCTCGCCGGCGGGAGGCTCCCACATGAGCGGACCGACGATATGCACCCGCGCAGGCCAGACGCGCGGATACTCGAGCTGGGGAAAGGTGGCGACGAGGGCGAGCCGACGGCTGATGCCGCCGTGGACGTAGTCGAGCGGGCGCAGGCCGAGCCGCTCGCGCGTCTCGTTGAGCTCGCGCCTGCCGCGCTGCAGCCCGCGGTTGACGGGGCCCTGGGCGACGCGCCACATCCGCCTGCCGGCCTCGGTGCGCGCCAGGCGGGCGCCGAGCGAGTAGATCGGGAAGTCGGGCTCGCCGTGCGGATAGACGTGCGGTATGAGCGTCGCCGCGGGCACGCCCTCGAGCTCGGCGGCGAGCGCCGGCGCGAGCGTGAGGATGTCGGCGACGACGACCTCCGGGCGCAGCTCGCGCACGAGTGGGACGGTGTCGGTCGTCGCGTGGACGACGGCCTCGTAGAAGTCCAGTGGCTCGGGACCCGACGGAAACACCTCATACTCGGGCGCCGGCGCGAATGTGAGCCCCTCCGCCTCGACGTGCGCCCTCCAGCGCGTCCATGTCTGCAGCGTCACGTCGTGCCCGCGCGCGGCCAGCGCGCGGCCGAGGGCGATCATCGGAAAGGCGTGGCCCGGGTCGCCGAAGGCGCCGAGCAGCACCCGTCTCGGCGGACCTGCGGCGGTGCTCATCTGCGAACGGTCAGGCCGCGAGCTCGGCGACGAGCCGCAGCTGCTCGAGACGCTCGTCGGCGGTGAACGCCGTCGGGGTCACTCCGAGCGTTCCCACGCCGGCGTCCCGGTAAACGGCCAGGCGCTCGCGCACGACGTCCTTGGGCCCGCACAGCGAGACCGTGTCGATCAGCTCGTCGGGAATCGCGGCCATCGCCTCGTCGCGCTTGCCTTCCAGATAGAGATCCTGGATCTGCTTGGCCTCGGCCTCGTAGCCGTAGCGCTGGACGAGCTGGTTGTAGAAGTTCTGCTCACGTGACCCCATCCCGCCGACATAGAGCGCGATGAACGGCCGCATCGCGTTGCGTGCGCTCTCCAGGTCGTCGGTGACGAACACGTTGACGGTCGGCGCGATGTCGAAGCCGTCGAGGCTTTTGCCCGAGCGCTGCGCCCCCTCCTGCAGCAGCGGCCGCAGCTCGGAGACATGCTCGGGTGAGAACAGCGTGGGGATCCAGCCGTCGGCGATCTCGCCGGCGAGCGCGGTGTTCTTGGGGCCGATGGCGGCGAGGTAGATCGGGATGCGCTCCTGCACCGGCGAGATCGTCAGCTTGAGCGCCTTGCCGGGACCTTCGGGGAGCGGCAGCTCGAGCGTCTCGCCGTGGAACTCGACACGCTCGCGCGCGAGCGCCATGCGCACCACGGCGACGTACTCGCGCGTGCGCTGGAGCTGTTTGGCGAAGCGCTGCCCGTGCCAGCCCTCGGCGACCTGCGGCCCGGAGGAGCCGATGCCGAGGATCATGCGTCCGCCTGAGAGCTGATCGATCGTGGCGGCCGTCATCGCCGTCATCGCCGGCGAGCGGCCGGGCATCTGAAAGATCCCCGAGCCGAGACGGATCTTGGAGGTCTGACCGGCGAGCCAGCCGAGCACCGTCGCCGTGTCCGATCCGTAGGCCTCGGCGGCCCAGACGGAGTCATAGCCCAGGCGCTCGGCCTCTCCGACGATCTTGAGCTGGTCCTCGGAGCTGAGGCCGAGACCCCAGTAGCCGATGTGCACGCCGAGCTTCATCTGCAAGTTTCCTTTCAGCGGAAGGGAATTCGTTGCCGGTGCGCAAGCCGTGTCCTAGGCTTCGCCGCGCACCGAACGCGGGCGAGGGGCGCCCGCGGCGGGCACAGCCTATGCGAAATCGCCGCCGCCACCGCAGCCAGTCAGTGCAGCAGCTGCGCCTGGCGATCGACTGCATGCCGGTCGCCACTCGCGAAGCGATGCTCGAGGGCGTTCACAGCAACGCGCGCATCATCGCCGGCGCCTACGTCGACGGAGAGGGCGGCGTCTGTCCGATGCTGGCCGCGCACCGCTGCGGTGGGCGCACGGACTTCCTGTCGTTCGCGAAGTCCTGGGACCGCTTCACGCGGGCGGCGCGCATGCGCACCGCGTCGCCGCGTGAGCTCGCCATCCTCGTCGCTCAGCTCGAACACAGCCTTTCGAGCTCGGGCGGCCTCGAGCTCGACCGTGCGATCCAGGAGCACCGCGAGCTGCGCGGCCGGCGGATGCGCCTGCGCCGTCGCCTCCTGGCCGGGTCCGACCCGACGGGCGAGATCGTCGCCCGGCGGACGCCGCGGCTCGACCAGCCCCGCGCTGAGACCGGCGACAGCGGCCGTCGTCCGGTCGCAGTCGCCTGATTGTCTCCCCGCATCCGAGCCTGTCTGGGCGGCGCGGCGCCGGGCGAGGACGTTCCCCCTAGAGCGCGTCGCCGGGCCGCACGAACGTGACCTCCGGCACGATGCACGCGGGCGAGACCCTCAGCAGGAAGCGCACGGACTCGGCGATGTCCTCCGGGCGGATCATGTCCTCGGGGGCGACATGCTCCTTGACGAAGTCGGTCATCGGCGTGTCGACGAACGCCGGGCACAGGGCTGTGGACTTGATGCCTTCGGCGCCGAGTTCCTTGTTCATGGACTCGGTCCAGCCGACCACTCCATGCTTGGCCGCGGAGTAGACCGACAGCCACGCCTCGCCATGCTTGCCCGAGATCGACGAGGTGTTGACGACGAGCACGTTCTTGTGCTCCGCGGCGGCCTCACGCAGCATGCCGATGCATTCGCGGTAGAAGAGGATGATCGAGCGCAGGTTGATGTCGAGCTGCATGTCCAGGCGCTTGGTCTGGATCTCGGCGACCGTCGCGCCGACACCGACACCGGCGTTGTTGACGAGCACGTCGAGGCGTCCGTGGCGCGCACGGTGAGCCTCGACGACCTTCTGGATCTCGGCCTCGTCGGCGATGTTGGCGGCGACCGCCTGCACGTCGAACCCGTCGGCGGCGAGGCCGGCGACGGCGGCGTCGAGCTTCTCGGGTCTCCTCGCCGCCATCGTGAGTGCGAAGCCCTCCTCCGCGAGGACCCTGGCGATCGCCAGCCCGATCCCGCTCGATGCCCCCGTGACGATTGCTGCGCGCTCTGCTGACATCTGCGTCCCTTCCTTTGATGAGCGAAACCGAACCGCCGCCCATCGGGACGGCGGCCGGGAGCATTCCACATCTCGCTGGTAGCGTCTCCGAGGTCGCGCCCCAGGGCGCGAGCGGGCCCGTAGCTCAGTTGGTCAGAGCTGCCGACTCATAATCGGTAGGTCGCTGGTTCGAGTCCAGCCGGGCCCATTTATCGCAGTGGGGTGACGCCAGCCGACTTTCCTCGGCACCGCTGGACATTTGGCCTGCTGGAGCGGGACAGGAGGCGACTGAGCGCGACCAGCAAAGACGGCCTGTTTTCGGCGCGGCCTGCCGCGCAACGAGACAACTGGGAGGCAGGGCGCGGCGGGGGCGGAGGCAATCGTTCGGTGGCAGCGGCTGCCCGGATTCGTGAACGATGGCTGACCGCGGCCTGGCTGTTAGCGACGCTATTTGCCGGGAGCGGAGCTCCGTGTTGCGCACGAGCGGGGGTTCATGGCATGGGCCGAACTCGTAGCGGTCGAAAGGCCGGACCGTGGGCCCCCGCCCGTAGGCGTCGGCCCGCTGGTCTGAGCACGGACGCACGGCGGCGGAAGGGCGGACGGACGGCCGGTCGGAGCGCGCGATAGCGCCCCCGCCCGGACGGCCGCCCGTACCGCCGCTACCGAGCGCCTCGCGCCCAGTCCAGTCGCCTCCCGCTGCTGGGGAGGTCACCCTCGGACATGGCAAGCTGCATCTGTTGAGCGCCCGGCTCGAGCCAGTTCCTCAGACCCGCGCGCCGACGCGACTCATCATGGCGCCCGCCCGCCCCTTGCCACTTGGGGTCGTCCGACCATAGAGCCGCCGGCAAGAATCGTTTGGAGGTCAATTGCCAGCATGACCCAGAGTGCGACTTCACCGAACGCGACAACCGGAAGCACGCTGGCCGCGCCTACCCCGAGCATCAGGGCGACCTGGCGAACTTCATCCGGATTCCAGAAGCCCATCCCCGAGCCCGCCCGAGGCGGAAGCGGAAGGGGCTGGTGGCGGATCAGCCACAACGCTTGGAGTCCGTCCGAGGGCAGTCCCCGTGTGATCGGATTCCATGTGCCCCGCCGCGGGACCAGGTTGAGCGCCGCCTGAGACCCGCTTACGGCGGTGAGCATGAACATGATCGTCCGCGCGGTACCCGCGGTGAAGAGCCCTCCGAGGCAAAATAGGGCCGCCAGAACGAGGTTGGTCGCTGGACCCGCCAGTACTCTGATTAAGGCTTGGCGTCTGGACATGGCCGGCGAGCTTGTGCATCGGCCGCCAGCCCCAATCGGCGAAAACGCAACGAGAAGACGCCCGACTCGTAGCCGGGCCGATGGGTGGGCCCGGCCCACGCGTATCCGCACACCCTCCTGCGTAAACCGCAGAGCCGCCGCGGCGTGGCCGAGCTCATGCGCGAGCGTCAACAACGGCACTGCCAAGAAGGCTGAGACAATCACGACAGCGTTCTCCGACACCTTCGATACATCGGGTTTGGCGTTCAGACACTTGAGGGAGGCGGGCTCGAGAGGCGCACCGCTTGCCCCTCGGGTCGCACGAGTGGGGAGTGCGGGCACATCACCGCCTAGCAGGGACATTCCCGCATGCTCGCTCAGGCGACGGCGTTCTCGCTTGGGCGACGCGCCGGAAAGTACTGTGGCAGAGCCGAGATCGGATCGTCGGAAGTAAGCTCGATCCGGAGATGGCACGCCCAACAAACCTGGCCCTCATGAGGCTACGTCGCCGCGCGGAGGCGGCGACAAGCAATGCTTGTCGAGACCTTCGCCGACGGTTCGGGCAGCCATCGATGGACTTCTACGAGCTGCGGCACTTCTGCGGCGCATGGCTATTCAACGACCTCGAATTGCCTGCCCAGGAAGTCGCACATCAGCTGGGACACAAGGACGGCGGTGCACTCGTCCAACGCCTCTACGGCCACCCCTCAGAGCGGCTTGCTAGGGAGCACATCAAGCGCGCTGTCCGAGGCAGATCACGCGAGGTGGTTCCGCTATCGGAGGCATCCCGGACGCAGACCTCGTGACGGCGCTCAGCTATGTCGGCCCGGGGCGCGCTTGCGTAACCCATCGGGCCCATGTCGCACGCACGTCTACCCGGGCCGGGCGGCCGGGCTGCATGGGCCGCCGTCAGGAACCGTTGTTCGCGAACGCCTGGTAGGAGCGGCAGGGCTCGTTGCGCAGGCTCGGGCACGCGGGGATCCCGGTGGGCACGCTGACGCCCGGAACGATCGGGAGGACGAGGCTCGACGGCATGCTGGGCGAGAAGGCGATCGACTCCGTCGCAGTGGTGCCCGCCGGCTGTGTATGGCTGAACGACCAGATCGGCTGCGTTCCGTTGGGCGCGGCAATCGTGACCCTGATGCGCGAGCCCGCGCGGTAGGCGTGGCCCTGGAAGTAGAGCGGGATGACGACCGGGACGTATTCGTTCGCCGGCATGGGCTGTACATCGGATGCGAGGAATGTCGGGATCGGCTGCAGCAACGTGGGCTTCTGCTTGAACATGTTCGTCGAGGTGGTGGCCAGCTTGCGCTCGCTCGCCCGGATCCAGCCATCCTGGACGAAGGTCTCGTTGCCGTCGGGGCGGACTTCGCTGACGGTCGCCTGGAAATCGACGTCGGGAGTGGACGACTTGACCCACAGGTGGACGGCGCCGCCGCCGATCGCGGTGGTGTCGGCCGTGAGCGGCGCCGACACGTAGGACACGGCAGAGCCCGCCGGGGGCTGCGCCCAGTTGTATTCCCACTTGGATGCGCTGCTCCAGAGACCGCCTCCGCCCGTGTTGGCCGAGTAGTCGGTCGGCGGTGTGGCGCTCGCATCGGAGGTGTAGGAGTCGACGCCTTCGGCGGTCGGCTGCTGTGCATTGAGCGTGCCGCCCGACCCGAAATACAATGACTGAGCCGTCGTGCCGGGGACCGGGAACGCGGAGAACGACCGTTCGAAGCCCGGGTACGGATTGCCGGCCGCCGTCGTGCCGCCGGGCGGCGCTTCACCTGCGCCGTTGTCGAATAGCACCCTGATCTGCGGGAGCGCTTCGAAGGCGGACAGCGCAGATTCGTAGGTCGGCTGTTCCTGGATCGGATCCGGCGGAAGCGTGACCACATCGCCTTCGGGCAGCCCCATCGCTTCCTTGTACACGAGCGGGGCTGCCGCACGTACCGGCGCCTGGTTTTCGATCGGCGCCTTGTGCGCGACGTAAAGCTCTAAGAAGTCATACAGCCGGTTGTAGGTGTATGGATCGAGCGAGTCGATATGGGCGCCGTTGGTGAACGTGAACCACTTGCGAGCCGTACCGGTGAAGTGCTGAGCGAGATCGGCACAATGGCCGCCGGTCTGCTCGTCCTCCCATTGGCAGGCCATGAACGTCGGCACGTTGATCTTCTTGACGAACGTGACCGGGTCGAGCGGGTCCGCCACAGACGGGCTGTAGGTCGAGTTCGCCTGGATCTTCGCCATCAGGTCAGCCGCCTGGCCGTGGAGGGCCTGATTGGCCGCGCAGGTCTGATCGCCTTCCTGGATCCGCTTGTATGCCCACGCCTGGCCGTGGCCGGGACCGGCCGGTTCGGCGTTCTGCTGGCGCTGTTCGGCCCAGGCCACCGCGAAACCGTCGTTGAGGACGCCGCCGGGGTAGAGGGTCGTCGCCGTCGAGTCGATCACCGACACCGGCGCGATCGCTGCGAGGTCGGGCGGCTGGAGCTGCGCCGTGAACAGCTGGCTGATCCCGCCGTAGGAGATGCCGAGCATGCCGACCTTGTTGCCGAGCACCCACGGCTGGTGGGCGATCGTCTCGATCACGTCGTAGCCATCGAGGTTCTGCAGTGGTTCGAAGAAGTCGAAGGCGCCGCCCGAGCAGCCGGTCCCGCGCATGTTCACGTCGACGACGGCGAAGCCCATCAGGTTGGCGAGCACGGCGATGCCGCTTTCCGGGCCGGCCGGGTTCGCGTAGCCGTAGCCCGAGTACTCGATCAGCGTCGGATACGGCGGCGTGTAGCTCGGCGTCGGCACACCCGGCTGCGGGAAGTTCGGAAAGTGAAAGCTCGACGGCACGCCGGGCTCGCCCGCCGGACTGGTCGGCGGGTGGACGGTGATAGCCAGCTGGGTGCCGTCACGCGTCGTCAGATACGTGTATCCGTTGTTGGGGATCGACTGGTTGTAGATGCTGGGATTCCACTGCGTCGCGGTTTCCGAGTGGACCGTGATCCGGCCCGAGGTTTCGCCCGTGGAGGTGGCCCGAACCCGATAGCCGTTCCCCGGCGCCACGTTGCGGAACAGCAGACCTCCGAGCGAGTCCGCGTTCTGCGTGTACACGGTCGCGCCGCTCGAGCTCAGCAGAGACGCCTGAGCATTCGCCCCCAGGCCCGTGACATACACCTGCTTCACGCTTCCCTGCGCGCTGAACGCCGACGCGCTCGCGGCCGCCACCAGACAAACGGCGAACGCCACGAGCGTGGCAATGACGCTGGTCCGCGCTCGAAGCGCGAACCCCGACACCACGCGTCGACCCTCGCCCGCGCGTCCCACCACCCGACGATTTATCAGCATGCAGCGACTCTCCCCACCCGCGCGCACGCGCAGAAGCTCGGCCCCTTGCGCCGGTCCGGTCCCTTGGCCCGGCACAGCTCGAATGGGCCCCTATATACCCACGTAGGCGCGTTCTAATCATCAATGCGAGAAAGGCCTCGGCCCGTCGACCGGGCCAGCGCAGGACTAGGATGGTGAAAGCGTCAGTACCGCGCATGGGGGGCGGTTACGGATGAACAGATCTGGTGGACGGCGGCCGACTGAGAAACGTTGCGGAAGCGCGCGCGGCAGGGCCACTGCAACGACCCTGATCGTCGCGAGTGCCCTGGCTGTCGTGCTCGCCGCCCTCACCCTCGCCCCGGGCGCGGCGGGCGCCCGGCACGCGCGCGCCGCGCGCGTTCTCAACGTGCGCGACGAAGGCCATCTGCATTCCGTCGGGATCTCGGGCTCGCGCCTGACCGAGGAAGGGCCGGTCTCGGGCACGATCCCCGGGAGGGTGCGGGTCTTCTTCGCCTACAACGGCAGCCCAACCGTCGCCGCGCAGTTCACGATCTACAGCCGTTACGGCTCGATCAGCGGGCGCGGTCAGGGAAGGGTGAGCGATCCGGCGAGTCCGGCGCCGAGCTTTCGCGGTGCTCTGTCGATCACGGGCGGCAGCGGACGCTACGCGCACGCCCGCGGCAGCGGTGAACTGTTCGGCGTGTTCTACCGCCGGAGGTTGGGGTTGACCGTACAAGCGATCGGCAAGCTCAATTACTGAGCCCAGTCAGCGATCTCGGACCTGCGCGGCGTTCGCACTCGGCGCCCTCCTCACCTGGGCGCTCATGGCCGTGCTTCCGAGTCGGGCAGGCGCAGCGCAGGGCGCGACTCTGAGCGTGAAGTTCACGCCCGAGCGGCTCGGTGCGCCGACGACCCTGTCGTTCGGCTTTGCGGTCGCCCCGGGCGGCGCTGCTCGTAACGCGCTGACAGGCGTCGAGCTGTCCTACCCGGCGACGCTCGGCATCAGCACGAGCGGGCTCGGCCTCGCCTCCTGCTCTCCGGCCCTCCTGGAATCCGGTGGGCCCGCCGCCTGCCCGGCCAACTCGCACATGGGCTACGGCAGTGCGCTCGTCGAGATCCCGATCGGGCACGAACTGGTGGGGGAGACCGCCACCGTGGCGCTCCTCGCCGGGCCCTCGCCGAACACCTCCCTGCAGCTGCTCGTCAGTGTGACCGGCGAGTCGCCTGTCGCCGCGCGGATCGTGCTCTCCGCGCAGCTGCTGCCGGGGCGCCTGGATATCCGGGTGCCGCCGGTACAGATCCTGCCCGAAGCTCCCTACGTGGCGCTCGTGCGACTGCGCGCAACGCTCGGCGGGCGCCTGAAGTACTACGAACGCGTCCACGGCAGGACGGTCGCCTACCGCCCCAGAGGGATCGTTCTGCCCACGGTCTGTCCTCGCAACGGCTTCCGCTTCGCGGCTGCGTTGACCTTCCTCGACGGCAGCCGCTCGCTGGCGAGGGCCACGGTCCCATGCCCCCGACGCGGCTAGCCTGCCGCCGCCGGCTGACGGCGAGGCCGACGGCTAGTTACAAACGCGGCAACTTCCCGCCGCGCAGGAGCACGCCGGTGGCATGGGGCCCACGCACCGCGCCCCCCATCGTCGCACCCACTCGATCGCGCCCGGCTCTCTGCGATCGTCGGAGCCGCCGGGCCAGTAGCGGCGAAGCATCGCTGAAACGAGCCGCTCGGTGTCGGCCTCGGCCCTGGTCGCGACCGACTCGATATGCAACCCGATTCGTTGATCGCGAGGGTGCTCTGCCATTTGACACAGAGATATACCCCGTTGCGGCGGAGTTCATGCCCGAGCCCCGGTGCGTCGCCCCGCGGGCGACGCACCGGGGCAAGCGGCTACGACGCTATGCGTTCTGCGGGACGCGCGCGACGCTCTCTTGATAGAGAGTCATCTGCCGTGCGACCTCGTTGTTGGTGAAGCCTTCGATGTGGCGCAGGCGCTCGACTACGAGGCTTGCGTCGATCGTGTTGCGCTGAAACTCGTCGTCCTCGCGGACCGCGGCGAGCTGCTCGGCCGAGCCATGCAGCTCGATGTAGCCGTCGAGCTCGCCGTTCGGCCCGAGCAGGACGACGTCGAACTTCTCGATGCGCCCCTCTTGCTGCATTCGCCCGCAGATGCCCATAGCCTCGTTGAACACCTCGAGACCGCGCTCCTCGCGTCCGCGAACAGGCGTGCTCCAGCCGATAAACAGGACTCGGTCGGACATGCCGGCCCCCCTTCTGCTCACGGCCCGGCCCGTAGCCGGGCCTGTCCCGCGAACGCTATCACCCAAACGGGTTAGCCGAGCGACTCGAGCGAACGGGCATCGGCTCTCCTGCGCCGGAGCCGCGGGTACTGACTGGGGCAAGCGTCGGTTCAGAGCGCGAGATCTGAGTGGCCGGCGTGCCGCGTCGTGGCGGTCTGGCGCGCTTGGAGAGGTCCTTGCGCGTCTGGAGGAAGGCCGCCACGACCCGCGGGTCGAACTGGCTTCCGGCCGCGCGCCTGATGTTGGCGATCGCCTGACTGACGGGCCATGCCGCTTTGTAGGGCCGGTCATGCGTGAGCGCGTCGAAGACGTCGGCGACGGCGACGATTCGCCCGACGAGCGGGATGTTCTCGCCGGCGAGCCCCTCCGGATAGCCGCTGCCGTCCCACCACTCGTGGTGGGTCATGGCGACGGTGGCCGCCATCTGTAGCGCCGGCGAGCTGCTGTTGGCGAGCAGGCTGGCGCCGAGCGCGGCGTGTCGTCCCATGATCTCCTGCTCATGGGGGTTCAGGTTTCCAGGCTTGAGAAGGATGTCGTCGGCGATCCCGATCTTTCCGACGTCGTGCAGCAATGCGGCCTCGTGCAGGAGCTCGACCTGATCGCTCGCCAGGCCCAGCCTCGTGGCGATCTCCGCCGCGACGGCCCCCACGCGCTGGGTGTGCTCAGAGGTGCCGTCGTTGCGGTACTCGGCCGCGCGGGCCAGCACGTGCAGCGTCTCGGCGCGAGCGTCGTCCAGCTCGCGAGTGCGCTCGTCCAGCGAGTCACCGTAACGACTCACGAGCTCTGCTTCGCGCGTGCGCCGCTGGTCGATGAAGCCTCCGAGCAGGGCGCTGAGGACGAAGAACGCCGCGGCGCGGTTCAGATAGCCCGGCAACGTCAGCGCTCGCTCGCTGGCGGTCAGATCCCACATCGCGACCAGCGCAAACGCCATCACCGCGCCCACCAGCCCACCACGAAGCCCCATGGCGAGCGACAGCACCGCGATCGGTACGACGAACAGGAAGGCGCTCCCATCGCCGACGTTCGGATCGCTCACGCGAAGCGCATAGATCACGAGAAACAGCGCCAGGGCGAGCGCGAGCACGCGTCCCCTCTCGAGGATCAGCCGACGAGCAGATACGAGCCGTGCATGCACTTCCATCACCAATCGGTACCCCCGTCCCTCGAAAGTACCTATCGCACCTCGTCGGTGGACGGATATTAGTTATGAGGGAGCGCGTCTTTTTCGCCCTGCGGGCGCACAAACGTGACCACATCAGACGCGGCGCTCCTCTACGGTGCGCTCCGTGGCGCTTCATCCTCTCGCCGCTACGTTCGCCGGGGCAGCAGACGCATACGAGCGCGGGCGGCCAGAGTACGCGCCCGCGGTCGTCGGCGCGATCTCCGCCGAGCTGAGCATTCCTCCGGGCGCGCCCGTGCTCGATCTCGCGGCCGGAACGGGGAAGCTCACCCGCGCGCTGCTCAGGTCGGGATTGGACGTCGTGGCCGTCGAGCCGCAGCTGGCGCTGCGCGAAGTGCTCGCGGCGACCGTCGGCGGCGAGCGCGTCCGCGACGGGCTTGCCGAGGCGATCCCGCTTCCCGACGAGTCGGTCGCGGCCGTCACGGTGGCCGATGCCTTTCACTGGTTTGACCGCCAGGCCGCCTTGGAGGAGATTCGGCGGGTGCTGCGTCCCGGCGGCGGGCTTGCGGTGCTCTCCACGGTGCCGGACTTCGGTGGGGCGTCGTGGGCGCACGAGATCGGAACGCTGATGGCGGCCTTGCGTCCCGAGCATCCGCATTTCGACGGGCCGCCCTGGCAGGATGCAGTGCGTGCGGCCGGCGGCTGGAGCGCCCCGCGCGAGATCCGCGTCACCACCTCCCAACCGGCGGTCCCGGAGCGATTCGTCGATTACCTCGCGTCCATCAGCTGGGTTGCCTCGCTCCCCGACCGCCAGCGCGCCGAGACGCTTGCGCAGATCGCCGCGCTCATCAGTGCGGGCGAGACGCCCGCCGAGCTTCCCGTGCACGTCCTGATCGGCCTCGCAGCGCCGGTCACGCCGGCTTGAGCGTGTTCGCCTGCGCTCGGCCTTAGAGGAGGGAGAGCAGGTGGGCCGCTGGCGCGACGGGCTCTTGACTCCCCCTCACACTTGCGCGCCGGCGGGGAGTACGCTGGGGAGACGCGAGTTGGCGCCGGCATCGCGCACGACGCGGGCAGGATGCCGATTTACGGACCTGGCGGACGGATCACGCGTCTCTCTTCCTGCCTTTCGCCGTGGCCCCATACCAGGAACGAGGCGAGAAACCGAGTTCCAGGTGCTTCACTCCCAAGACGGGCATGTCGAGCGAGGGGTGATGGCCGCAGCGATCGCCCGCTCGACCGTTCAGCTGCTGAGCGAGTACACCGGCCGGGGACCGACGAGGGCCCGCGCCTACATCACTTCCGAGCTCATCACCGTTGTGTTGCGCGACACGATGAACCAAGGCGAGCGAAGCCTCGTCCGCGAAGGAAAGCGCGACCTCGTCCGGGCGGTGCGCAAGGCCTATCAGGACACCATGGGGCCGTCGCTGATCGACGCCGTGGAACGTCACTCCGGCCAGCACGTGATCGCCTTCCTGAGCGACAACCATCTCGACCCCGACATCGCCGTCGAGTCGTTCGTGATGGCCCCTCACACCGATGGCGACGGCGTGCTCAGCGACGGTTACGTCGCCGCGGCGGACGGCGCGGCCACGACGGACGGGCCCGGCGCGGCAGCCTAACGCGGACCTCAGGCAGCTGGGGCGGAGCTGTCGGGCTCGAACCGGAGGGCTGCGGTGACACCCGTCAGCTCGAACAGCCGCTGCACCGGGCCGCCGGCGCCGGCCAGTGAGAAGCTGTGGCCCTTCCCACCGCAGAGTTTGTCGGCCGCGAGAACCGCACGCAGGCCCGTCGAGTCCATGAACGTGAGCTCGCTCAGATCGAGGACGATCGCACTCGTTCCGTTGTCGCAGAGCGACGCGATCGTCGATTCGAGGATCGGCGCCGAGGCGATGTCGAGCTCGCCGGCGAGAATCAGCCGGTGCCGACCGCCGGCGCTGATGTCGCGCACGGTCAGCCCGGCGAGTGAGCTCACGGCCGTACTCCGCGCTCGGTAGCGAGATTCGGTTGCGAAACTGGCCATCTGCGACGAACCACCGGCGCTCCCCTACGCTCAAGCGGTCTACGAGGATCCACCCCAGGGTCCCTCAAAGCTCCGCACACGAACGAATAATCATCTGACAGAGGTCGCCCCCGGTTTGGGCGCCGGCGCGGCCTCCGCCAATATCAGCCCTGGACCCCGTGGGAGCCCTGAACGCGAGCGATGCTAGCGCTCGCGGCTGCCGCGAGCAAGAAACCGTTCTTACTTCAAACGTCGCACGGAATCGACCCGGCTCAACGCGCGCGACGGCGAGCCCACGGAGCGCTTCGGCACGCGCCTCCGCGGCGGACGCTGCGGCCATAGTCCCGGGACCGCCGTCTCGCGGACGTCCGCGCGGGTCTGCAGAAACGCGTCGACCACGCCTGGGTCGAACTGGCTCGCGGCCGCTCGGCGGATCTCTGCGATCGCCTGCTCGGTCGGCCAGAGCGACTTGTAGGGGCGATCGTGGGTCAGCGCGTCATAGACGTCCGCCACCGCAACGATGCGCCCGACGAGCGGAATGCCCTCGCCGGCCAGTCCCGCCGGGTACCCCGACCCGTCCCAGCGCTCGTGATGGGCGCCGGCGATCACCGCAGCCATCTGAAGCACGGGCGAGCTGCTGGCGGACAACAGGCGCTGGCCGATGGCCGCGTGGGTCTTCATGACCTCGAACTCCTCCTCGCTCAGGCTGCCCGGCTTGAGCAGGATGCCGTCCGGTATCGCCAGCTTGCCGACGTCGTGGAGCGCCGCCGCGTCGCGCAGCAGCTCGACCTGCTCGCGATCCATCCCGAGCTGCGCGCCGATCTGTGCCGCTGTCGCGCCGACCCGGTCGGTGTGCCGGGAGGTGTCGTCGTCGCGGTTCTCGGCCGAGAGGGCCACGCGCTGAAGGGTGTCGACGTGCTCGCCCTCGAGCTCGCGCGTTCGCTCAGCGACCTTTCGCCGCAGCGACGCTGCACGCTGATCCTCCGCCATGGGAATCCCTCGACCCCGCCGGCCCAGAGCATGACCCAGCCGCGGCGAACAGGACCGATGGCTGAGCGTCGAAAGGCGCGGAAATTGCGCGCCCTTCGGGCACGCGCCTGCTCGCGATCGGCGGTTTGCGCCGGGACCAGACGGGCAAGAGTCCCAGATGAGCACATCGACCACACGTGTCCCCGCGATCCCCCTGCGCGGCGGCACGCAGATACCACAGCTCGGCTACGGGGTCTTCCAGGTACCGCCGAAGGAGACCGTCGAGGCCGTGACACGGGCGCTCGCCACCGGCTACCGCCATATCGACACGGCGGCCGCGTACGGCAACGAGACGCAGGTCGGCGAGGCGATTCGCGCCTCCGGGCTGGAGCGCGGCGAGGTGTTCGTCACCACCAAGTGCCCGAACGAGGACCACGGCTACGAGGAGGCAAAACGAGCGCTCGATGGAAGTCTGCGGCGGCTCGGCTTCGACCACGTCGACCTGTATCTGATCCACTGGCCCGTACCGCTGCACGATCGCTACGTCGAGACGTGGAGGGCGTTCATCGACATGCGTGACGAGGGCCTCGCGCGCTCGATCGGCGTATCCAACTTCCTGCCGGCCCACCTGCAGCGGGTGATCTCCGACACGGGGGAGACCCCGGCCATCAACCAGGTCGAGCTGCACCCGTACCTCCAGCAGCGCGAGCTGCGTCGCGAGCACGAGCGCCTCGGCATCGTCACCGAGGCCTACAGCCCCCTTGCACAGGGGCGGGCGCTCGACGACCCCGTGATCGTCGCCATCGCCGAACGGCACTCCCGGACGACCGGACAGATCGTGATCCGCTGGCACCTGCAGATCGGCAACGTCGTGATCCCGAAGTCCGTCACCGCCGAGCGGATCAGACAGAACTTCGAGGTGTTCGACTTCGAGCTCTCAGACGACGAGATCGAGGCGATCGACGGCCTCGACGCCGGGCGGCGCATCGGCGGAGATCCCGAGACGTTCGTGCACCCCTGAAGGCTCGGGAGCGCAGGGCGGCGCGCGCTCGACTGTCAAGGAAGCAGCCGGATGCGCCGATGGGTGGGGGGTGCCGACATCTGCGCAGGACAGGACCCAGCATGTAGACCCGTTGCTCGCGCGGGCTGAGCAGGCGGCCGCGGCCGCGCTGCGCGAGCTGCCCGAGGCCCTCATCATCGTCTTCGACGACGAGCTGCGCTTCGTGGTGACGGCCGGGCAGGTCCTCGCGCGGGCCGGCGGTTCGGGCTTCGGAGGCGAGGGACAGGCCGTCGCCGGCGCGTTTCCGCGAGACGTCTGGGCGTCGATCGAGCCGCTGTTCGCCTCGGCGCTCGACGGTGAGACCCGCTCGCGTGAGGTCTGGACCGCCGACCAGCGCCACTGCCTGATGGTCGATGCGGGTCCGCTGCGCTCCGGCGCGCCAGACGAGGAGGGCCCAGCCGGCGCGGCCGGCATCGCCGTCGTGCTCGACATCACGGCCCGCCGCCGCGCAGACCTGTTGTCGACGAGGACCGTCTCAGCCCTCGCCGAGGTCCCCGAGCGCGCTCCCGTCGGGACCGGTCTGCTCGACGGCGACGGCCGCTGGCTGCTCGTCAGCCGCCCGCTCTGCGACATCACCGGCTACACGGCCGAGGAGCTGCTCGGCACGCGCTTTGACGGGATCGTGCATCCCGAGGACGCCGACAACGACGCGGGCGAGCGCGCCCGCCTGCTGGCCGGCGAGATCCCCGCCTTCCAGACCGAGAAGCGCTATTTCGACGCCGCCGGCGAGACCGTCTCGGCGATCCTCTCGATGTCGCTCGTGCGCGACCGCGACGGTGCGCCGCTGCACTACGTCGCACAGCTGCAGGACATCTCCGAGCGCAAGCGCCTCGAGCAGAGCATGCGCGAGCTCGGCGACCACGATCCGCTGACCGGGCTGCGCAACCGCAGGCTCTTCGAGCACGACCTCATGCTCCAGGTCGCCCGCTCGCAGCGCTACGGCGAGACGGCCGGGCTGCTCGTCGTCGATATCGACGCGTTGGGGCAGATCAACGACGACCACGGACGGGGCGTCGGCGACGAGATCCTCGGTGTCCTCGCACGGGCGCTCACCCGCCGCCTGCGCCAGACCGACCTCGTGGCCCGCATCGGCGCCGACGAGTTCGCCGTGCTGCTCCCGCATATCGACCGCGAGGGAATCACCGTCGTTGCCGATGGGCTGCTGCGCGTGATACCCGCCTACAGCGTCGACACCGGTGCGAGCGTGCTCCATCCGTCCGCGAGCATCGGCTCGGTGCTGATCGACCGGCGGACCGCCAGCGCCGAGCAGGCGCTGACCGAGGCCTACCGCGCGATCCAGATCGCGAGGTACGCCACGCCCTCCCCGCCGAGCTGACGGCCGTTCAGAGCCGCAGGCGCGGAGCTCGCCGCGCACGCCGGGATCGTTCGCCGCTGCGCGCGCCGCACCCCGGCCCGTACGCCCGACCCCTCCGCCGCTGTCAATACGCTCACGGCATGAAGCCCGACGAGCGGCTAGCCGTCATCGACCTCGGCTCGAACTCCTTCCGACTGGTCGTCTTCACCGCCGGTGACGGGTGGTGGAAGCGCACCGATGAGATCTACGAGCCCGTGCGCATCGGCCAGGGATTGATGGCGACCGGCAAGCTGGGAGACGAGCCGATGGAGCGGGCGCTCGCCACGCTCGACGTGTTCGCCCACTTCTGCCGCGCCAGCGGGCTCGGCGCCGACTCGGTCGACGCGGTCGCCACGAGCGCCATTCGCGACGCCGAGAACGCCGCCGGTTTCCTGAAGCGGGCTCGCAAGTGCCTCGGGCTGCCGATCCGGGTGCTCAGCCGCGAGGAGGAGGCGCGCTATGGCTACCTGGCGGCCGTGAACTCGACGACGCTGGTCCGCGGCTCGGTGCTCGACCTCGGCGGCGGCTCCCTGCAGCTCGTCGACGTGGCCGATCGGCTGCTGCGCAGCTCGGGGTCCTGGCCGCTGGGCACGGTGCGCATGAGCGAGCGCTTCCTGCCCCCCAACGGGCCCGCCAAGCGGCGGCAGCTCGAGGAGCTCCGCGCCCACGTGGCAGGTGAGCTCGAGGCGGTTCCATGGCTCGCCGGTGCCGGCGAGGCCGACGGCGGGGGCCGCATCGTCGGCATCGGAGGAACGGTCCGCAACCTGGCAGCCGCCGCCCAGCGCGCGGCCGGGCTGCCCTCCAACGGCGTACAGGGGATGGTCATCGAGCGCGAAGCCCTCGACGGGCTGGTGCAGCGACTCGCCGCGCTGCCGGCGTCCGAGCGCGCGAGCATTCCCGGGATCAAGCCGGCGCGCGCCGACCTGATCCTCGCCGGGGCGCTGGTGGTGCAGGCGGTGCTCGAGACCGGCGGCTTCGACGGCCTGGAGACCACGGAGGCGGGCCTGCGCGAGGGCGTCTTCTTCGAGCGCCTGCTGGCCGACCGCGCGGAGCCCCTGTTCGACGACGTGCGGCGTACCAGCGTCATGAACATGGCCGCCCAGTACCAGGTCGACGCCCATCACACCCGCCACGTCGCCGATCTCGCGCTGGGGATGTTCGACGAGCTGGCCGAGGTGGGCCTGCACGACGGCGACCCGCGCGAGCGCGAACTGCTGTGGGCGGCCAGCATGCTGCACGACATCGGCATGTCGATCGACTACGACGATCACCACAAGCACTCGCGCTATCTGATCCTCAACGGCGGCCTGCCGGGGTTCACGCCGGTGGAAACGGCGATCATCGCCCAGGCGGCCCGCTACCACCGCAAGGGCATGCCCGTGCCGGGACCGATGGCGCCGCTGTTCGGCGAGGGTGACGCCGCCCGCCTCAACCGCTGTGCCGCGCTCCTGCGCCTGGCCGAGGACCTCGAGCGCTCACGCGACCAGCTCGTGCGCCGCACCAGCATCGCCCTGCGCGACGACGAGGTGCAGCTGCGCCTGATCGTCGACGGCGACGCCGCCGTCCCCCGCTGGGCGGCCGGGCGCGAGCGCGAGCTCTTCGCGCGGGCCTTCCATCGCGGCCTCGCCGTCGCTGCCTGAGCGCCCGGCGGCGGCCCGCGGCCGGGTCAGGACGCGGCGAGGGCCCGTTCGTGACCGGCGCAGTCGAACAGCGCCAGGCCGAACGTGTTCGGACCGTGCCAGACGTCAGGGGAGACCAGCCGGCAGGCCTCGAGCACCGCGGCGGTCGCCCGGTTGCCGCCGCGGGAGGCGAACTCGCCGCCGAGCAGGACGTAGCGGGCTTCGCGGCGGGCCACCAGGCGTGCCAGCCCGCGCCCGTCGATCGCCGGGTCGATTCCGCTGTACCCGGCGAGGGCGCCCGTGTCGAGGCCGAGCAGCGTGAACGGCGCGGCGGTCGGCGCCGAGTCGGTGAGCAGGGCCCAACGCCTGCCCGTCCCGGTTGACCGGACGTAGCGGACGAGGGCCCTGTAGGTCGCGAGGTGACTGCCGCTCACGCCCACTCCACCCGCACCCGCCGCCGATCTGGGCCCGGCGGCCGGGAACGTGCCCTCGACGGGCGCCAGCCAGGTGGTCGCCGCATACGCCGCCGGTGCCACGGCCAGCAGGCAGAACAGCAGCGCCATCCCGGGCGCCGCGAAGCGGCGACGGACCAACATCGCGGTGAAAGCGCCCGCCACGCCAACCATCAGCAGCGGGATGAACCAGACCATGTAGTGCTCGCGGTGCAGCAGCACGATCTGTGCGGCAACCGTCGCTAGCACGGCTGCGGCGAGCAGCGCAAGCCCCCACCAGCGTCGCGACCCGCGCACGAGTGACACGAACGCCACGGCACCCGCGCCCGCCATCGCGCCGGTGCCCGGAGCCAGCGCCGATGCGTAGTAGGGGTGGACGATGCCCTTCGACAGGCTCAGCACCACCACCTCGATCACAAACCAGCCGCCGAGCACGAGCAGCGTGGCCGGGCGCGGGTCGCGCCTCGACCGCTCGGCAAAGGCGAGCAGTGCTAGCGCGAGCAGCCCGAACAGGGCGAACGGCAACAGCCAGCCGGCCTGGTCGCCGAGCCCCGTGCCGAACAGCCGAAGCGGACGCGGCGGTCCGCCGAAGGGGACCGGGTTCTTGCTTCTGCCGTTCGCCAGCAGCGAACTGGACGCGCCGGTGAATTCAGCGCCCGTCCCCTTCGCCGCCGCATGACGGCTGCGGCTGCTCGCCGGCGCCTTGTGCAAAGACGGTACGGTCGCGCCGGGGCGCACCGGCACGCGTCCCGGTCCTCCCACCTGGCCGCTCACGCGCCCGAAGCCGTTGTAGCCGAACGTCAGCCCGAGCTCCGAGTTGTTCGTCGAGCTGCCGACATACGGGCGCTTGGCGGCCGGGGTCAGTTCCACGAAGGCCATCCACGAGGCCGACACCACGACCAGGACGGCGCCCGCCGTCAGCAGCTGGACGGCTCGCCGCCGCAGCGAGCCGGGGGCCCAGAGCACGTAGGCGACGACGATCCCCGGCACCACCAGCAGCGCGGCGAGCGTCTTGGTGTTGAACGCCAGGCCGACGAGCACCCCGCACAGCAGCAGCGTCCGCCAGCGCCCGGTCTCGACCGCGCGGAGCCCCGCGCCGGACGCGAGCACCATCAGCAGTATCAGCAGCGGGTCGACGCCGTTGTCGCGCGAGACCGCTACGAATGACGGGAACACGGCCATCGCCAGGGCACCCGCGATCCCGGCCGCCGCGCCGAGCCGTGGCGCGAGCAGGCGGTACAGGAGCGCGACCGCCAGCACGCCCATGA
The DNA here is from genome assembly GCA_025964355.1 of Solirubrobacterales bacterium. GTDB lineage: Bacteria > Actinomycetota > Thermoleophilia > Solirubrobacterales > Solirubrobacteraceae > Palsa-744. The sequence goes on from JAOPZB010000162.1 coordinate 29,591, forward strand.
TCGCCTCCGGCAGCAGCAGGCTGAGGGGGGAGAAGCCGAACAGCTTCGCGCTGGCGGCCTGCACCCACAGGCCGAGCGGCGGCTTGTCCACCGTGACGAGGCCGCCGGGGTCGAACGACACGAACACGAAGTTGTGCAGCGAGCGCAGCATCGACTTCACGCCCGCCGAGTAGAAGACGTTGGCGTAGCCGTTCTGGGAGAGCCGGTAGGTGTTCAACACGGCCGACAGGGCGAGCACGCCCGCGAGCGCGACGTGGCGCGGATGCGCCCTGATGCCCAGCAGCCGCGCTCGCAGGCGCGCCGCGGGCGCAGGCGCCGGCGTGATCTCGGCGGCTCCCGGCACGCTGGCCTGCGGGGCGGCGGTCTGCGGCGCGGAGATCATCTGGCTGGGCGATCGTTTCCGGAGTGCGCTGCTCGGGCACCCGCAAGCGGACGCGGACGCTGACCGACGTTCATGTCAAGAGGGCCTCCAGCAGCCGATCGAGGTCACCCTCGTCGTTCCAGGCCCCGACGGACGCTCGCAGCCAGGGACGAGACGGAATGTTACGGACGATTACCCCCTGTTCGGCGAGTCTTTCGCGCTCCGCCTCGGGGTCGGGGCTCGGAAAGGAGACGAGCGTCGTGTCGTCGCGAGGCGCCGGCTGTCGACCGCGCTCGGCGAGCTGCTCGGCGAGCGAGCGAGCGAGCGACCGGGCGCGCTCGTGAACCGCCGCCCAGCCCGCCGACTCGAGCACCTCCACCGCCGCCAGCGCGCAGGCGACCGTCTCTGCGTTCAGCGACAGGGTGTCCAGCCGGCGCGCGTCCTCGTGCATGAGAGCCTCCAGGCCGGCGTCGGGGTCGGCCAGATTGGGATAGCCGCGCCGCGGCACCGCCAGGCGCTCCCGCAGGCCCGGGCTGACATAGAGCATCCCCGTGCCGTCCGGGCCGCACAGCCACTTCTGCCCGGCGCCCGCATACGCGTCGCAGCCGAGCGCGCCCACGTCCACCGCGACGGCGCCGACGCCCTGCGCGCCGTCGAGCAGCACCGGCACGTCCAGCTCGGCGAGCTCCGCCGGCGCGAGACACCCGCTCATCCAGCCCACATGCGAGCACGCCACCAGCCGCGTGCGCGGGCCGCTCGCCTCCGCGACCTGCGACAGCGGCACTTCGCGGATCCGCACACCGTGTAGCTCTCGCGCGGCGGCCAGCGCACCGAGCAGCCCCGGATGCTCCTCGTCGCTCGTCACGATCTCATCTGCCGCGCCTAGCTGCAGGCCGCCGATCGTCTGCGCGATCCCCTCGGTGGTGCTGGTCGTCAGCGCGACGTCGGCGGGATCGCAGGCGAGGGTCCTCGCGTAGGCTGCGCGCAGTGAGTCCGTGAGCTCGCCGCGGCGCTCGAAGTGGTGTTGTGCCCGTCCCTGCTCGAGCTCGCGCTGCAGCTCCCGGCCGGCCGCCGCTACGGCGCGCGCCGCCAGCGGCCCATCCGTCCCCGCGTTCAGATAGGCGAGTCGCCCGAGGACCGGGAACTCGGCGCGCAGGGCGGACAGGCTCACAAACCGCGAGAATACCCGCATGTCCAGCGGCGATCGACAGACGCCCCTGTGGGAGCCCTCACCCGAGGAGCGGGAGCAGGCGGAGATGACGCGCTTCATGCGCTGGGCGGCGCAGCGCAACGAGCGCCCCTTCGACGGCTACGAGGCGCTCTGGCGCTGGTCGGTGCAGGAGCTCGAGGAGTTCTGGGCGAGCATCTGGGAGTTCTGCGGCGTGCGCTCGTTCACGCCCTACGAACGCGTCCTCAGCTCCCGGGCGATGCCCGGCGCCAGGTGGTTCGAGGGATCCACGCTCAACTACGCCGAGAACGTGCTCGTTGAACGTGACCCCTCGGCGGTCGCGGTGCTGCACACCTCCGAGCTGCGCGAGCTCGGGGAGATCACCTGGGGCGAGCTCTCCGCCCAGGTCGCCGCCGCCGCCGGCGGCCTGCGCTCGCTCGGCGTCGGCCGCGGCGACCGCGTCGTCGCCTACATGCCCAACATCCCCGAGACGCTCATAGCGTTCCTCGCCACCGCCAGCATCGGCGCCATCTGGTCGAGCGCCGCGCCGGAGTTCGGCGCACGCAGCGTCATCGACCGCTTCGCGCAGATCGAGCCCAAGGTGCTTCTCGCCGTCGACGGCTACCGCCATGCCGGCAAGGACTTCGACCGCACCGCCGTCCTCGAGGGGATCCTCGCGGAGTTGCCCACGGTCGAGCACACCGGCATGCTGCCCTACCTGTCAGAGGGAGACCTCCCCGACAGGAGCACCGAGGGTCGGTTGAGCTGGAGCAGGCTGCTCGCGCTCGGCGAGGGCGCGGAGCTCGCCTTCTCGCACGTTCCCTTCGACCACCCGTTGTGGGTGCTCTACTCGTCGGGAACCACCGGGCTGCCGAAGGCGATCGTGCAGGGCCACGGCGGGATCCTCGTGGAGCAGCTGAAGAAGCGGATGCATCTCGACCTGCGCGCCGGCGACCGCATGTTCTGGTTCACGACGACCGGCTGGATGATGTGGAACTTCCTCGTCGGCTGCCTGCTCAGCGACGCGGCGATCGTGCTCTATGACGGCAGCCCCGCCTATCCAGACCTCGGTGGCCTGTGGAGCCTCGCCGAGCGCGCCCGCATCACCTGCATGGGCGTCAGCGCCGGCCTGCTCGCGAGCATGGAGAAGGCCGGGGTCGAGCCGTCGCGCGACCACGACCTCAGCGCCCTGCGCGCGATCGGCTCGACCGGCTCGCCGCTCGCTCCCGAGAGCTTTCGCTGGGTCTATGAGCACGTCGACCCCGACATCTGGTTGTTCTCCACCAGCGGCGGCACCGATGTCTGCACCGCGTTCGTAGCCGGCTGCCCGCTCCTGCCCGTCTACGAGGGCGAACTGCAGTGCCGCGCCCTCGGCTGCGCCGTCGAGGCATGGGATGAGCAGGGCCGGAGCCTCACCGACGAGGTGGGAGAGCTGGTGATCACCGAGCCGATGCCCTCGATGCCGCTGTTCCTCTGGGGCGACACCGACGGAGAGCGCCTGCGCGAGAGCTACTTTGCGATGTACCCCGGGGTCTGGCGCCATGGCGACTGGATCCGCATCACGCCCCGCGGGGGTGCCGTCATCTACGGCCGCTCGGACTCCACCATCAACCGCCAGGGCGTTCGCATGGGCACGAGCGAGATCTATCGCGCAGCCGCCGCCGTGCCGCAGGTCCTCGACACGCTCGTCGTCGACGTCCCTGGGCGTGCGGGCACCCACACGGACCGCGAGCTGTCGATGATCCTGTTCGTCGTGCTCGCACCCGGCGTCGCCCTCGACGAGGAGCTCGCCGCGCAGATCAAGCGCCGCATCCGCGAGGACTGCTCGCCACGCCACGTGCCCAACGAGATCCTGCAGATCGACGAGGTGCCGCGCACGTTGTCGGGCAAGGTTCTCGAGGTGCCCGTCAAGCGGATCCTCATGGGCGCCGCGCCCGAGCAGGCCGCCAGCGTCGACTCGCTCGCCAATCCAAGATCGCTCGACTACTTCGTCGCGCTGGCCGCCGAGCTCGCCCGCGAGCCTGAGGCCGCCGACACGGCCGGCCCGCGCTGAGGCCGGCGAGGTCCGCCGTTCTGCGGGGCGCACGCGGGGTTGCCTCCCAAAGACGCTAGAGGCCCATCGAGCGTCCGACGATCTCCTTCATGATCTCGTTCGCGCCGCCATAGATCCGCGTCACCCGCGCGTCGGCGTAGGCGCGCGCGATCGGGTACTCGAGCATGTAGCCGTAGCCCCCATGCAGCTGCAGGCAGCGATCGACGACGCGTCCCTGCAGGTCGGTGGACCACCACTTCGCCATCGCTGCGTCCTCGGCCGTGAGATCGTCCGAGTTCAGCGCCTCGGCGCAGCGATCGACGTAGGTGCGGGCGATGTCGACTTCCGTGCGCAGCTCGGCCAGCGTGAAGCGCGAGCTCTGAAACGAGCCGATCGGCTGGCCGAACGCCTGGCGCTCGCGCACGTAGTCGAGCGTCCAGCCGAGGGCCGCCTCGGCCGCCGCCACCGCCGACGCGGCGATCGACAGCCGCTCCTGCGGCAGGTTGGAGACGAGGTAGCGGAACCCGTCGCCCTCCTCGCCCAGCAGGTTCGACGCGGGGACGCGAACGTCCGAGAACGACAGCTCCGCGGTGTCCTGCGCGTGCTGGCCGATCTTCTCCAGGTTGCGCCCGCGCTCGAAGCCGTCCATCCCGCGCTCGACCACGAGCAGGCTGATACCACGGTGGTCTCGTCGTTCCCCGCCGACCCTGGTCTTCGCCGCCACGATCACGAGATCCGCGTTGATGCCGTTGGTGATGAACGTCTTCGTGCCGTCGAGCACGTAGTCGTCGCCGTCGCGGATCGCGCGCGTGGACATCGCCGCGAGGTCCGAGCCGATCCCCGGCTCGGTCATCGCGATCGCGGTGATCAGCTCGCCCGAGGCGATCCCGCCCAGCCAGCGCTCGCGTTGCGTCGGGTCGCAATAGGTCAGGAAGTACGGCAGGCAGATGTCGTTATGGAGCGTGATCCCCAGGCCGAAGCCCCCGACGCCGGCACGCTGGGTCTCTTCGCCGATCACGAGGTTGAAGCGGAAGTCCTGCGCCCCCGCGCCGCCCTCGCTCTCCGGGACGGCCATGCCGAGGAATCCGCCGCGTCCCGCCATCGCGAAGACCTCGCGCGGCACGATGCCCGTACGCTCCCATTCGCCGTAGCGGCCCTCCTCGCCGATCACCTCGCGCTCCAGGAAGGTGCGAAAGCTGGCGCGGAAGTCCTCGTGCAGATCCTCGAAGAGCGTGCGCCTCATGCCGCGCGCAGCATATGCCCGGGGAGGAGTGCGAGGCGGCGGCGTCGAACAGATGCGCCGGATGAAGCGCGCCTCCACGAACATCACCGAGCGCCCGCCGGCCAACGGCACGAGCGAGCACCAGAGCCTGTCGAAGTACATCCAGGCGCGCTTCGACGAGTGCTCGCGCTCCCAGAAGGACGTCGCGCAATACATCGTCGATCACCTCGACGAGGCCGCCTTCCAGACCGCCGAGGAGCTCGCGCGGCGGGCCAACACCTCGAGCTCGACCGTCGTGCGCTTCTCACAGGCGCTCGGCTTCGAGGGCTTCCCCGAGCTGCAGGCGGCCGCCCGCGAGGAATACCGGCGCGTCAACGCAAAGGCCGTCACCAACGGACAGAGCGCCGCCTCCACGCCGCTGTTCTCGCTCGACCAGAACGAGTTCGAGTCGGCACTCACCGCCGACCACCTCAACGTCGAGGACACCGCGCGCAAGGTCTCGCGAACCTCCGTAGAGGCGCTCATCAAGGCGATCGCCGACGCCGAGAAGGTGCTCGTCGCCGGCACCGACCAGATGGCCTTCTTCGCCAGCTACATGCGCCACCTGCTGATGCTCCTCGATCTCCGCGTCGACGTCGTCGCAAGCCCCTCTCAGGAGGCCCTCAGCCGGCTCGGGCGGATCGACGCCAACACGCTCGTCGTCGGCCTGTCGGCCGGTCGGCCGCATCCGCTCGTCGTGCGCGCCATGAAGCTCGCGCGCCACCGCAACGCCCGCACGGCTGCGATCACCGACGCGACCCTCTCCGAGGTCGCCAAGCTCGCGCAGATCAAGCTCTACTACTCCTCCAACAGCCCCGCCTACGTGCGCTCGCACACCGCGCTGCTGAGCATCATCCAGGCGCTCGCCTACGGCGTATATGCCCAGGACACCGCCCAGTACGACGACCGCATCAGGGCCTTCAGGCTGAAGTAGCGTCCTCGACCGGTCGTCGGCGCAGATAAACTGCATCTGCGATGCGGGACGAGGCGACATTCGCGGTCAAGAGCGGGCTGGCAGAGATGCTCAAGGGGGGCGTGATCATGGACGTCGTGACCTCCGATCAGGCGCTCGTCGCCGAGGAGGCCGGAGCGGCCGCCGTGATGGCGCTCGAACGCGTGCCGGCCGACATCCGCCGCGATGGCGGGGTCGCCCGCATGTCCGACCCCGAGATGATCGCCGGAATCCAGGAGGCGGTCAGCATCCCCGTGATGGCCAAGGCTCGCATCGGGCATTTCGTCGAGGCGCAGGTGCTCGAAGTCCTTGAAGTCGACTACATCGACGAGTCCGAGGTGC
>JAOPZB010000188.1 GCA_025964355.1 Solirubrobacterales bacterium
TGGTCGTCTGCTACGACGAAAACCACATCACGATCGACGGCACGACCGCGCTGTCGTTTGACACCGAGAACCATCTCGCGCGATTCGAGGCCGAGGGCTGGCACGTCCAGCGCGTCGCGAGCTCCGAGGACCTCGCGTCCCTGGAGACCGCCATCGCCGCGGGCAGAGATGAAGCCGAGCGGCCGTCGTTCATAGCCATCCGCTCGCACATCGCCTACCCGGCGCCGCACGCCGTCGATACCGCGAAGTCGCACGGTGCGGCGCTGGGCGAGGATGAGGTACGGGCCACGAAGCAGGTCATGGGCTTTGATCCCGACCGCTCGTTCTGGGTCGACGACTCCGTCTACGAGCACATGTCACTGCGCGACTCCGGCGCCTCGGCACAGGAGGACTGGAGGCGGCGGTTTGACTCGTGGCGCGACGCCTTCCCGGACATGGCCGACGATTGGGACCTGGCGTGGGCCGGCCGGCTGCGCGCCGGGTGGCGCGAGGCCATGCCGAGCTTCGCCGCCGGAGAACAGCTCGCCACCAGATCCGCGGGGCAGAAGGTGATGGCGGCCTTCGCCGAGTACGCGCCGACGATGATCGGCGGCGCGGCGGACCTCGTCGAGTCCACAAAGACTGTGTTCGACGGGGGCGGGGAGTTCTCGCGCGTGCATGCCGGGCGCAACGTCCCGTTCGGGATCCGCGAGCACGCGATGGGTGCGATCGTCAACGGCTCCTCGGCACATGGCGGCATCGTCAAGCCATACGGCTCGACGTTCCTGATCTTCTCGGACTACATGCGCCCGGCGGTGCGACTGTCGGCGCTGATGGCGCTGCCGGTGATGTGGGTGTGGACGCACGATTCGGTCGGCCTCGGTGAGGACGGCCCGACGCACCAGCCGGTTGAGCACTACGCGGCCCTGCGCGCGATCCCGCGCCTGTGGGTGATCCGCCCAGCCGACGCGAACGAGACGGCGGCGGCGTGGCGGGTAGGCCTCGAACGCGAGGACGGACCGGTCGCGCTGCTGCTCTCGCGGCAGAACATCCCGGTGCTCGACCGTGGCGAGGTTGCTCCGGCCGAGGGCCTGGAGCGAGGCGGATACGTGCTGTGGGACTCCGCCGACGGGGACTTCGGCGATGACGGGCCGCCTGCGCGGGGAGGCAGCGGGCCCAGCCTGATCCTGATCTCGACCGGCGCCGAGGTCGCCCCGACGCTCGTGGCGGGCAGGACCGTCGCCGCGGACGGCGTGCACGTCCGTGTGGTGTCGATGCCGTGCATGGAGCTCTTCGAAGCCCAGCCGCCGGAGTACCGCGATGAGGTGCTGCCGCCGGCCACCACCGCTCGCCTGGCGGTCGAGCCGGGGGCGAGCATGAGCTGGTGGAGGTGGGTCGGCGATCACGGGAGCGTGCTCGGCCTGGACCGCTTCGGCGCATCGGCGCCGGGTACCACCGTGCTCGAGAAGCTCGGGTTCAACACTGAGAACATCACCGCGCGCGCGCGCCAGGTGCTCGAATCAAAAGACTGAAGGAGATGACGATGTCAGCCGATGCCCTTTCCCCGCTTCAACGCCTCTCGGATTTGGGCCAGAGCGTGTGGGTGGACTTTCTCTCACGCGACTCCATCCGCGGCGGACGGTTGCAGCAGCTGATCGACGACTACGCCGTCGTCGGCGCGACATCGAACCCGACGATCTTCCAGAAGGCGATGACCGCGGGCGAGGCCTACGACGAGCAGCTGCACGAGCTGGCCGCCCAGGGCAAGGACGTGTGGGAGACCTTCTGGGCGCTCGCCGAGCGCGACATCAAGGACGCCTGCGATCTGTTTCGGCCCGTATGGGACGGCGGCGAGGGACGCGACGGCTACGTATCCCTCGAGGTCGACCCGCGGCTGGCCTACGAAACGCTGGCCACCTACCGCGAGGCGATGCGCCTGCACGACGAGGTCGACCGCCCCAACCTGATGGTGAAGATCCCGGGCACCAAGCCGGGGCTGGCGGCGATCGAGGACGTGGTGGCGAAGGGCCGCTCGATCAACGTGACGCTGATCTTCTCGCTGCGCCGCTATGCCGAGGTCGCGGAGTCCTACATTCGAGGCCTCGAGCGCCTCGTCGCCGAGGGCGGCGACCCGCGCAAGGTGGCCTCGGTCGCCAGCTTCTTCGTCTCGCGGATCGACACCGAGACGGATAGGCGACTGGACGAGATCGGCGGCCATGACGAGCTGAAGGGCAAGCTGGCGATAGCCAACGCAAAGCTCGCCTACGGCCATTATCAGGAGGCGTTCGCCGGACCGCGCTGGGAGTTCCTGGCGGGCAAGGGCGCGACGCCCCAGCGCGTCCTGTGGGCCTCGACGTCGACCAAGAACCCGGCCTACCCCGACACGCTCTACGTGGAGGAGCTGATCGGACCCGACACCGTCAACACCATGCCCGAGGAGACGCTCGAGGCCTACCAGGATCACGGCGACCCAAAGGTGCGCCTGGACAAGGGCCTCGACGAGGCGCGCCGGGCCTTCGACGACCTGGCGGCGGCCGGCGTCGATTACGAGGACGTCACCGACACGCTCGAGCGCGAGGGCGTCGAAAAATTCGCGGACTCCTTCGACGAGCTGATGAAGGCGCTGGACTCAAAGCGGGAGTCGCTGGCACCGGCCTGATCGTGCGCCGCGCGCACGGCTCGATGCTGCGCCGCCGCCCGACGCTGGCGCTCTAGGTGTAGGGGATCGGGATCAGCACGTTGATCCGCAGCGGCCCGTCGGGGAAGGCGCGGGCGTGGATGGTGAAGACCCTGAACCTACGCCCGCGATAGGTGAAGGAGCCGCTGTTCGGGACCGTGCCGGGTTCCGGGCCGAGGCTGTTCTTGACCAGCTGCTGGTGGGCGCCGTTGACGTTCATGTACATGAGGACGCTCAGGCCGGCCAGCCGCTTGGTCAGGCGCAGGTAGCCCTCGTCGTCCTGGATCGAGAGCACGAAGCTACCGATCGTCTGGCCGGCGAGTGTCAGCGTGGCGCGCACGGGGGCGAGCACGTACGGTCCCCCTACGTCCGCCAGAAGGCGCCCCCCGGCGCTGACCCGAAGCCTCACGATGTGCTGGGTCAGAAGGGCTTCGACGGCCAACTTCGTCGCCGCCGGATCGCGCCGCGCGACGGCGCTCAGGAGCGCCTGGTTGCCCTGGACCCGGAGGATCTGGGGAACGGTGCGCCGCCCCGCCTCGCCCGCATAGATCAGGCTGGCCTCGCGACTGAGCGTGTTGACCACCGTGTCCTCGCTCGTACGGCCGCAGACGGCGGCGGTCGCGCTCACCGGCTTGAGCAGGTAGACGCGCAGGGAGCCCGCGGGGTACGCCGTCCCGGCGAAGGACGTGTACTGATAGAGGACGTGGTTGTGCGTGAGCGTGCCGGCCTGCGGAAGTCGTCCCGGGGCGAGCGCGAGGGAGCCGCCGATGCTCCTGCCGTTCTCGCGCAGCGCGACGAGTCCCTCGCCGATGCCGTCGGCCTCGGCGATGAAGCCGCTGTCGGCCCACACGCTCGTGACGTAGCTGGCGATCGCGGCGCCGTGCGGTCCGCGGATCGTCCCGCGCAGCGGCGTCAGCGCCGGACCGCCGACGTCAGCCAGGGTCCGAGCGCCCTGCACGACTCGGAGGTTGGTCATGTGCCCGCCCGCGACCAGAGCCGCTGCGGCGGCCGTGGTCGCGCTTGCGTCGCCGGCACGTACGGCTTCGCGAAGCGGAGCCGACGCGGCTATCAGGTGCCGCGCAGCCCCGGTTCGTTCGCTGGCGACCCCCTCGTCGTAGACGCGACGCACGACGCGGCCGAGCGTGTCGAGGACGGTCTGCGAGCAGCTCGTGCGCGGGTCGGCCGGGCTTGCGCGTGCGCTGGACCCGTCGTTGGACCCGCATCCGGCCACCGGGATGAGCAGCGCTAGCCCCAGCCACGCCCGGCTGCGCAGGAGCCGGCGGGCCAGGTGGGAGGCGCTCACGTGCACAACCATCGACGGACATCCTAAGTACGCGCTAATCGAGAGATGAGAGTCCTCCTTTGCGCCGGGGCGCGTCATCGGGCCGTGGGCGTCCACTAGGGTCAGCTCGCATGCGACTCGCGCTCGTCACGGGAGCCTCGACGGGGATCGGCCGTGCGACCGCGCTGCGTCTGGTGGCGTCCGGGTGGACGGTGCTGGCGGGAGTTCGAGACGAGGCGGCCGGCGAGCAGCTCGTGCGCGACGCGGCGGCCGCCGAGCGGATGCTGCCGGTGACCCTCGACGTGACCAACCCGCAGCAGGTCGACGACGTGATGGCGCGGGTCGACGAGCTGGCAGGCGAACGCGGCGGGGGATCGTCCGGAGGGCTCGACGCCCTCGTCAACAACGCGGGCATCGGGGTCGGCGGCCCGCTGGAGTTGCTCTCGATGGAGGATCTGCGCCGGCAGTTCGACGTCAACGTCCACGGGCAGGTGGCCGTCACCCAGGCGATGCTGCCGGCCCTGCGGCGAGCTCACGGGCGGATCGTCTTCCTGTCTTCGGTCGGCGGTCGCGTTGCGATGGCGTTCACGGCCGCCTACGCCGCCTCCAAGCATGCGATCGAGGCGTTCGGAGATGCCCTGCGCGTCGAGCTGCACAGCTCGCACATCCAGGTATCGCTGATCGAGCCCGGATCGGTGGCGACTCCGATCTGGGACAAGGGTCGAGCCGCGGCCGAGCGCGTGAGCGTCCCCGAGGAGCTCGTGGCCACCTACGGGCACGTACCGGCGGCCATGGACAAGGTGCTCGCGGACACGGCACGTCGCGGTGTGCCCCCGGAGCTCGTCGCCGAGACGATCGAGCGTGCGCTGGACTCCCGGCGCATGCGGGCGCGATACGTCGTCGGACGTGACGCGAGGATGATGATCCTCGTTCGGCGCCTGCTTCCCGATCTCGTCTTCGATCGCCTGGCACGGCGGGTGCTCGGGGTGTGAGCGCTTGCCGGGCCGGCCGATGAGCGGCCGGGCCGAGCGGACGGGTTCAGATCGATTCCCGCGTCTGGCGCCGCTACCGTGTAGCGCCGGTCCACCATGTCCGACTCATCCCCGGCCTCAACGCCGTTCGCACATCTTCCGACGCCCCCGTCGGAACTCAGAGCATGGCTGCTCGCCTGCTCCATCGGACTGGCCGGGATCGGCGTCCTCGTAGCCGTGCTCGCCGGTGCATTCGGTCAAACGAGCGCCGCGACGC
>JAOPZB010000203.1 GCA_025964355.1 Solirubrobacterales bacterium
CGTCTCAGCGGTCATTCGGGCGGCACAGCGCTGACCGGCTCCTGCGGTGGTCGCCGGCGGCGTTGGTCAGTCAGGCTCGTACAACGAGACTGGCGAGGAACACGATCGCGAGAACGATCAGCCCCAGCCACAGGAAGTGAACAAGCGCGCCGACGCCAAACGCGAGAGCGATGATTATCGCTGCGATAAGTAGCAATCCCATAAGAGGTAAGTACCCCGGAGCGGCACGGTCATAAACGCGGCAGGTTAATAAATGCATTAAAGCGCTGCCGGACGATAACTCGGCCGCCGGGAGTCGGCATCCATCGCCGGCAAGACGCGTGCGACCCCCACTGGGCGCCGGGATCGCAGGCCTGGTGCGACGATCAGGAGGCGATCACGTGGAGTCGACGGCGCTCCTCGATCAGCTCTGCCAGCCCCTTGCCGTCTCGGGCGGCAATCCATTCCAGTGCCGCTCTCGCCTCATCCTCGTTTGCCGGTCGCGCATGGACAAGCTCCTCGGCAAGGTCAATTAAATGGCCGCGCATCTGTCCCATCCCCTTTTAGTCCGTTAGGGGCCTGGCGGCCGCGCCCGAAGGACCACGCCGGGCTGTGCGCGGTGACCAGGTTTCCCTCTCCTTTTAGGCGGTCCTTGCCCTCCCTCTGTCCCACATCCCGCCCGGCGATCCTAGGTCGCCGCGGCTCTATTGTCAAGACGTGGTGCCGAGGCACGGAGGGTTTAGCATCCGCCCTGCGCTGGGTATCCGCCACCACGTGCTAGCCCTGGTCATCGCGCTGTGCCTGGTGGCGCTTGTAGTATGGGCGCTGTTGCCGCTGCGTGGCCTTCGCTCCAAATAAGGCGCGCCTGGAGCCTTCGATAGCGCGTGCGTCGGCGATCGAGTACGGCGCAAGCCGGTGGCGAGGCGCCCATGCATCACTCGGTCTGAGCTCCGTTAGTGCAGGCACATGCCCGCGAGCTCGTCGAGCTAATCGGACGCCTGAACGGACTGCGTCACGGGGCGGCGTATCCGATCACATAGCCGGGCGCCGACGCGTAGCTGACCCCGCCCGCGGCGACGAACAGCTGGTGCTCGGCGATCGCGACACCCGAGCTCGTCAGGTTGGCGACCGGCGCGCCGGCATCGACGCTCAACGGCCGGCGCACGAGCGGCTGGCCGCTAGCGGCGTCGAAGCCGTCGAGGTTGGACATTCCATCGACGGTCCAGACCACTCCGTCGGCTGAGCTGATCGACTGGTAGTGCGTGCCGTCGCCAACGGGGCTGAGCCAGTTGGTCGTGCCGGCGCTGCGGTCGAGCGAGAACATCGTCCCGCCAGGCGTCGCGACGCCCTCGATCGAGCCGTCGAACGCCGTGGAGGCAGCGTTGCAGGCGAAGCAGGAGGGACCCACGAGCGCGGTCCAGACCGGTCCCATCGTCTTCGTGTTGGCGACGTGGTAGACGCCGGACTTCTGAAGATCTCCGACCACCTTCGTGCCGTCGCCTGTCGTGAAGAGGTTGGCGGCTGCTCCGAAGTCGAGGTCGAGCTGCCCGCAGACGGGGTCATCGAGCGGATCTGGCACTTCCGGATTCGCCGACACTTCGCAGGCCGGCGAATGGCTGAGTTCCTGCAGCGTGGTCGTGTACTGGTCGACGTTGCCTTCATAGGAGGCGACGATCTGGCCGAAGGTCGGCCTCGCCGGGTTGACGTCGATCTTTAGGATCGCGTCTGTCGTCCGGTACTGCTTGTCCTTGCTATTGGGGTTTCCGGCGCCCCAATAGACGTACTTCGTGGCCGGGTCATAAGCGGGGGTGCTCCAGAGCCCCCCGCCGGAATAGCCTTCCGCCTGGGCGCCGGGCGGAATCGTGGGAGTCGTCCTGACGACTTCTCCGGTCTTGGCGTTGATCAGCGCGAAGCCGCCGGTCGCCGTGGGGTTGCCCTCCGGGGGCGAATAGCCGGCGACGATGAGGCCGTTTGCGAGGATCGGGCTGGAGTTCGTGTAGGAGCCGGCCTGCGCCGCCGAGCTCGTCAGGGGCGGCGCGAACGGCGCGCTCTTCCAGACAACCGCGCCGGTCGAGCGCTTGAGGGCGATGGCGTATGGAGCTGCGAACTCGTCGACGAGGAACACGACAGTGCTTCCGTCGACAGCGGCCGCGCCGACGATGACCCCACCGGACCCGGGGTTGGGAGCTTCGAGTTTGCGCTGCCAGACGACATGGCCGGTCTTTGCGTCGAGGGCGTAGGCGACGCCACCGAAGGAGCCGATGAACACGCAGCCGTCATAGACGACCGGGGTCGTGTTGAACCCGGTCCCGTCGCCGGTGGCGTTCGTCGAGAACGCCCACGACGGTGTCAGCGCGCCGACGGCCGTCGGGCCGAGCCCGGTCTCTGCGGGTTGCGTCCGCGTGTTCGCAGCATCATGGCCGTAGGACGGCCAGTCGCCGCCCCCGGCTGGGACCGTCGTGCACGGCGCCGCGGCAGACGCCGACGACGGCAAGAACAAAGCCGAAAGCGCGAGCACGCCGACGAGGGCGACCCAGCGAAACCTTTTGATCATGCCCACTTCCTCCCGAGATCGTGGCCGCGCACCCGGCGGCGAGCCCGCCGATGGCCTACCCACGAGCGGGCTGCCTCAAACCTCAGGTCTCCAACGACGCGACGCGAGTCCCCCTGGTCACGGTGCAAGCGATCGTGCATCCCGTCCCGGGGCGCTTCGCGGGGGACGAGCCCGGGCATATCGTTAGTCAGCCCGGTGGCACCGATGTCCGTCTGCCCGTCCTGCAATCAGCCGACCTCAGATCCCGAGGCGCTGTTCTGCGCCTACTGCGGCTTTGCGTTGCCCGAGGCCCCGGCCGCCCGCGAGAGCTTCCCCGTATTCGTGCCCGACAGACCGTCGTTCGCAACCGGTGCCACCTCTACTCAGCGCTGGCAACGGCCCGGGTGGACGTCGAACGCCGATCCGAGGGCCGTGGCTGTCGGCCTCGGCGGTTTGGGCGCGGCGGTCATTCTGGCGGTCGGACTCTCGTATGGGACGGGGTCGACCCCGGCGGATCGCCCGACGCGACTGGTCGCCCAACCCGGGCACCAGCGCAACGCCCTGCCGACGAAGACGGCCAGGATCAGTGCGCAGCCCAGCGCGGCGCTCCACCACATCCTGGCCAGCCGCGTGGCGTCAGCACCGCGCACACGTGAAAACCTGAGCCGCTATCGCGCCAGCGGCTACTCGTTCGCCTACCCGAGCGGCTGGCGGGTGTCACAGCGCGACCAGCCGGTCGCCAATTACCGCGAGACCGCGCTCGAGAGCGCCAGCGGCGCGGCCAAGGTGAAGGTCGACTACACGCCCGGCGAAGCGGCCGACCCGGCCGCCAAGGCTTCGCAGGTCGAGACGGCCACCAGCCGCACACCCGGATATCGCCGCATTTCGTTCGGACCGACGACAGTCAACGGCCACGCGGCGTTCGCGTGGGACTTCACCGTCGCCGACGCCGACCCGCGGCGTGCGGATCTGTTCGTCAGGGCGTCGAGCGGCGACTTCGCACTCCTTGCCCACGGCGCTGAATTCCCCCGCGCGAGGGCGGCTGCACGCGCGATCGCGGCGTCGCTCAGCGGCTAGCGACGGTGTGATCTCCCAGCGAGTGGTCCCCTCGGCTTTAGGGCTCGGCGGGGGAGCGGCCGGCAGCCGTGCGGTCCGAGCCGACTCGCGGTATCTCATAATGCCGCGCCGGCAGTGATGCCGACTGTGGAGCGAACGCCTCGCGTCGGGCGCCGGCGCTGGCCCGAGCGGCCGACGCGCTCCAGGACGTGGCGACGGGGGACAGCCGCAGCAGCGCTCGCCAGGTGCCCGTGTCGGTGCTGCCAGTCACCGGCAGGCGATGACGTCCCTGGAACGCTCGCAGGATGCCGAGCGTCAGCGATCCGAACAGTCCTGTCGTTCGCTGCGCCGGGAACTCCCGGGCGAGATGCTCCTGCATCCACAGCACGTCATCGCCGCTTGATCCCGGACCGAGCACGGGGTAGCCGAGCGGCGCTGCGCTGACCGGCGCGTAGAAGCCGGCGAGCGCTGGCCAGAAGCTTTCCGCCGAGGTCCAGGCGTAATCCCACCAGGAGATACCGGGAGAGCCGTAGCGAACGGCGAGGCCGCGGAAGCGCTCGATGTCGGCGCCCAGCGGCGAGCCGTAGGTCTGCCCGAGCGGGTAGAGCGGCCGTCGGTAGATGCGGTTGTCGGTGTAGGTGTGGCGGAACACCGCGTCGACGCCGCGTCCGATTTCCACCCAATACATCTGCGGCATGTCGAACTGCGCACCGCCCGGTCCGAGGAACACCGAATAGGGAAACGCGGGGTGGTAGTCGACGTAGGGGAACGACGCGAGGCCGACGGGGTAGTCGGCTCCGACCCGCCGGCGCAGCTCGCGCAGGTACGTTGCGGCGGATGAGTAGCGGCCTTCATACTCGGCCTCGGCGTCGATGATCAGACACTGGGCGCCCGCTTCCACCGCCCGGGCGCCGGCGGCGGCCTCGGCGCTCGGCGCGGTGCCGTAGACGTACTGCCATGCGCACACATGCAGTCCTCCCGCGCGCAGCTCCCGCACGAGCGCGGGACTGAACTGCGACCAGTAGTTGGCCCCGTCAGAGCTCTTGACGATCAGCGTGACGACTCCGGCCGCGTGCGCACGGGAGATGATCGCCGGCACGCTGCCGCCGTCGGACCTGGCCATGTACCAGATCCACATCGAGCGGCCGTGGATGGTCGTCAGCGATGCCCTCGCGGTCGGCGTCCAGGGCCAGGCGACGGCACCCAGCACGAGTGCCATCAGAAGCGAAGAGAGAGCTGCTGTCCCGATCCTTGGGCGTGCGAGTGACAAATGGTCTATCCCGGCGACGTCTGCGATCCCCGACCCTAGGCGAGGACAGCGCCATGACAACCCGCGCAAGCTGGCTTGCAGCGACCCGCTGAGCAGCTACCCGGCGGCGCCGACCCGCTCCAGCGGGGACGGCTCGCCGCGGATCTCGCGGCGAGCCCCGGCGACTTGGTCGCCGACGATCACCGCCACCAGCACCCCGAACAGCAATCCCTCGACGACCAGCGCGGGCGCGAAGGTCCCGATCGCGCCGACCGCCAGCGCGGCGAACGCACCCGCGAGCCGCCGACCGCTGACCGTCCCGGTCATCCGCAGCCGCAGCGCCACGTGCGCAAGCAGGTAGAGCGCCGGACCGCAAACGACTGCGACGAGCTCCGCGTTGGACAGCTCGCCTGTCGGGTGTGCGATCACGATCTCGTCGCCGACCGCGGTGAGGAGTATGCCGGCGACGATGAGCACGTGCAGGTAGGTGTAGGCGTCGCGGGCGAGCAGGGTTCGGTTCCTGGCCTGCGCGAGCCGGCGTTCGGTGATCGTCGCGACCAGGTTGAAGTACAGCCACCAGAGCGCCGCCGTCGCGAGAAAGGCGAGCCCGAAGGCGGCCACCCTCGCCGTCGTCAGCTTGAGGTCGGCGGTGGTGGTGCCGGTGATCACGATGGACTCGCCGAGCGCGATGATGATGAACAGCTGGAAGCGCTCGGCGAAGTGCTCGCTGCCCACCTCCCAGGACTCGGGGCTCAGCCGTGGTCGCCCGGGCAGCCAGTAGGTCAGCAGGGGAGCGGCGTAGTCGATCGCCAGCGCGGCGAGCCAAAGCACGGTCCGCGCGGCGCCCTCCGCGAGCGCGCCGGCGATCCAGAGCGAGCCCGCGGCAACGAACCAGGCAAGGATGCGCCCCGCCCGCATGCGCTCGATCGTGCCGCGGTCCGCGGCGGCGAAGGTGAGGAAGGTGTGGCGCCCGACCTGGATCGCGACGTAGGAAGCGGCGAAGAGCAGCGCCTTGTCGCCGAAAGCTTCCGGGATCGCGATCGCCATCAGGAGGCTTGCGAGCATCAATGCGATCAGCAGCAGACGGACGACGACGGACGCGGGATCGAGCTCATTCGTGACCCACGTCGTGTAGTTCCACGACCACCAGACGACGAGCAGCACGACCGCCGACTGACCCGCTCCCTCCCAGGTCAGGCGATGCAGCAGCAGGTGGGATACCTGCGTGATCGCAAACACGAAGACCAGGTCGTAGAAGAGCTCGAGCGTGCTGGCGTGCTGCTCGTCACCCCCGTGGCGGCGCAACGAGGCTCTCGCGACCCGTGGCATCCCGGCTTCAGGCTACGCCGTGGTCGTCATCGACCGCCGCTGGCGGGCATCCGGCATTTGCGCCCGCCCTCGCCGTCCAACCTCGGGCACGCCATTTTGGACGTGGGTCGAACGACCCGGGACCCGTCGGGGTACAGACTTCAGACGTGTCCACGACAGACCCCGTAATGCCGGCGCGGCCTCGACCCGGAGAGTCGCGTCCCATCCAACCGGTACGGTCTCCGCCTGCGAGACGCAATGGGCTGCGCTCTGCACGCGCGTTCGATGAGGGCGCTGTCACCGGTCCCCATGCCACCCAGCAGGATCGCCGTTTGCGGGAGCACATCGACGGGATGAACCTGCACGAGCTGAGCGGCGCGGTCGCACGCGATGCGACCCGGCGAGGGATCTCGTTCGGGTCGGCCGACGGCGAGCAGGCGTTTCGCATCGACCCCTTTCCGCGCATCATCGGTGCCTCGCAATGGCGGGAGCTGCGCGACGGCGTGGCCCAGCGCGTCCGCGCGCTGGAGTTGTTCATCAAAGACATCTACGGTCTTAGGCAGATCGTTGACGCCGGCGTGGTGCCCGCCCGCAGCATCGAGAGCGCGGAGCACTACGAGCCGCGCATGTGCGGCCTGGGCCGGGAGGTCGGCTCGTGGATATCCGTCGCAGGCCTGGACCTCGTGCGCGACAGCGACGGGTCGTTCAAGGTGCTCGAGGACAACCTCAGGACGCCCTCCGGTATCGCCTATGCGGTGGCGACCCGCCAGGTGCTGCAGACCCACCTGCCTCCTCCGGAGGGACTGCGCGTGCGTTCACTTGACGCGGCGTTCAAGACACTGGGCGACGCGCTGCGCGCAGCTGCGCCCGCAGCGGCGGGCGACGACCCGGTCGTGGTGCTGCTGACCGACGGGGAGCAGAACTCCGCGTTCTACGAGCACGCCGCCATCGCCGGCTACCTCGGGTTGCCGCTCGTTCGCTGTGCGCAGCTGTCGGTACGCGGCGGCCGCCTGTTCGCCTGGCTCGATGGGGGCGACCGGGCCGTCGACGTCGTCTACCGGCGCACCGACGAGGATCGCCTCACCGACGACGATGGCCAGCTGACGGGGATCGCGCAGCTGCTGCTCGAGCCGATGGTCAGAGGAACGCTTGCTGTCGCCAACGCGTTCGGCACGGGCGTCGCCGACGACAAGCTGCTGCACGCCTACGTCGAGGACATGGTGCGCTTCTACCTGGACGAGGAGCCGCTGCTGCGCTCCGTGCAGACCTACGATCCAGCGCAACCCGCCGTGCTCGAAATGATCCTCGAGCGAATCGACGAACTGGTGATAAAGCCCCGCAGCGGTCACGGTGGCTACGGCGTCGTGATCGGACCGCACGCCCGGGATGAGGACCTCGCGGCGACGACCGCGGCGCTGCGCGCGGCGCCGGGCTCATTCGTGGCCCAGGAGACGGTGATGCTCTCGCGTCACCCCACCGTGACAGACGGTCGCTTGGAGCTTCGCCACATCGATCTGCGCCCGTTTGCGATCTGCAGCGGCGAGATGGTGCAGGTGCTCCCCGGCGGACTCACCCGGGTGGCGTTCAAGCGGGGTGCGCTCGTCGTCAACTCCTCGCAGAGCGGTGGCAGCAAGGACACGTGGGTGCTGTCATGAGCAGGCCCCTGATCGGCGTCACCGCCTCTGAGATCCGTTGCAAGGAGGACACGCAGCGAGTTCCCCAGGGTGAGCCTGCCCAGACCGAGATGACCCTGGGTCTCGCCTACATGCGGGCGGTGGAGCGGGCCGGAGGGATTCCGGTCGCCCTGTCACCGCTCGCGACGATGAACGTCGACTCCCTGCTCGACCGGCTGGACGGGCTGCTTCTCACGGGCGGGCCCGATCTCGATCCGGCCTGCTACGGAGCCGAGCGCCACCCCGAGCTGGGACCCACCGACCACGGGGTGGACACGTTCGAGCTGGAACTGTGCCGCAACGCCTATCAACGGGGAATGCCGATCCTCGGCATATGTCGAGGCGCGCAGCTGCTGAACGTCGCGCGGCACGGAACCCTGCATCAGCATCTGCCCGACGTCAACGGCGGAGCGGTCGAGCATCGTCAGGCCGAGCCGGCCGATCAGATGGTCCACCAGGTGCGCGTCGCGCCGGACAGCGGTCTCGCTCAAACCACGGGCGGCGGTCCGGTGAAGGTCAACTCCTTTCATCATCAGGCGATCGACCGACTCGGACTCGGCCTGCGTGCTGTCGCGTGGGCAGACGACGGCTTGATGGAGGCCGTCGAGGGCATCGACGAGCGCTTCGTCATGGGTGTGCAGTGGCACGCTGAGACGCTGGTCCGCCACGCCGAGCATCTTGCTCTGTTCGAACGCCTCGTCGAGGCGGCCCGAATCCCCGAAAGGGATTCCGGCGAGCAGGAGGACTCGGATGCCCACGCAATCTGAGGCGCCGCCGTCGGACGTCGAAGCGCCCCGCCCCGGCTCGTGGTCGACGTGGGCGTCCGCCGCCGGCGCGAGCTGGACGGTCGGAGTGGAGGAGGAGGTCATGATTCTCGACCCGTCCGACTGGTCGCTCGCCTCGCAGGCCGACGCGGTGATCGCGCGACTGGCAGGAGAGCTCGCGTCTCACACGAGCACCGAGACTCACGGCTCCGCGCTGGAGCTGCAGACTGATCCTCACGCCACCGTCGCAGAGGGGTTCGCCCAATTGGAGACCCTGCGTGGCGGGCTCGCGGACGAGCTCGCGCAGCTCGGTCTCAGAGCGGCGGCGGCCGGCCTGCATCCCTTCACCTCCTGGCAGGACACGCAGATCTCATCCGGGGACCGCTACCGATTCCTTTACGGCTCGATGCGCGAGCTCGCAAGGCGCGAGCCGACGTTTGCATTGCACGTGCATGTGGCGGTGCCCGATGCCGACAGCGCCATGCTGGCCGTCAACCGGATGCGATCTCACGTGCCGTTGCTGCTCGCCCTGTCTGCCAATTCGCCTTTCTGGCAGGGCCGCGAGACGGGCCTGGCATCGGCGCGCACGCCTCTCTTCCAGGCCTTTCCACGCGTCGGCATCCCACGCGCGTTCCGGGATTACGAAGACTACGTGAGGACCGTAGACCTGCTGCTGCGCTGTGGAGCGTTTCCGGAGCCCACATTCCTGTGGTGGGATGTTCGCCTGCAGCCACGCTTCGGGACGATTGAGGTCAGGATCATGGACGCCCAGACGACGGTGGCCGACTCGACGGCGCTGGCCGCGCTCGTGCAGTGCCTCGTGCGGCTGGAGGCGACCGAGGGCTCCGGCGCCGACCCGGCCGTCGACCTGCCGGAGGTGCTTTCCGAGAACCGCTTCCTGGCCGCTCGCGACGGATCCGACGCGAGTCTGATCGACGCCCGACTGGGCCGCCGCTTGCCCGTCCCCGACCTGCTCGAGTCCGTTCTCGGCATGTGCGCGCCGCATGCGGAAGACCTGGGCTGCCTGGAGGAGCTCCGCTGGGTGCGAAGCCTCGTGGCCAGCCCGAGGCCGGCGCGCCAGGTCCACCTCGCGCGCGGCCCCGCCAAGCTGCCGGGCCTCGTCGAAGCGCTGGCCGACCTGTTCTGAGCGGCGTCCTCGCCGCTTGGATGGTGCGGGCAGCGCCGCAACTCGATATACTACGTCACGTCGTACTATTGCATGACGTAATCAGGTCAGGACTGGAGGAATCATCTTGCTCCTTCGCGCCGGCGAGCCGCGGGTCATGCCGTGAGCTCGATGCTCGACCAGGATGGCCTCACTCGCAAGCAGCGCCGCGAGCAGGCTCGTGCCCAGCGCAAGGCGCTCGAAGCGGCCGAACGCGAAAGCTCTGCGCGCCGCAAGCGTTTGAAGCTGGGGGGAGTGTCGCTGGCCGGGCTCGCGATAGCCGTGGTCGCGGTGCTCATCGCAGCCGGTGGCGGTGGTGCCTCGCCGCGCGTCAGTGGCGCTGGCGCTGGCGCAAGCCTGCAGGTCACGCAGGCGCCGTGGGCGCCGGAGTACAGCGGCCTGGCGACCCGGCTCGCCGCCCTGAAACTGCCCGGCCAGAGTGACGGCGGCTATCACATCCACGCCATGCTGCGCGTCTACGTCAACGGCAAGCAGATCCCGGTGCCGGCGAACGTCGGCATCGATCCAAATGCCACGTCGCTGGCCCCGCTGCACACCCACGACACGAGCGGCATAGTGCACATCGAGTCCACAGAACAGTACCCGTTCACCCTCGGACAGTTCTTCACGATCTGGGGCGTCAAGCTCACCTCCTCTCAGCTCGGCGGCTACGTCGCAGGTAACGGGAAGGCGCTGTCGGTCTATGCCAACGGAGAACTTGTGCACAACCCGGTGGGCTACGTGATGAATGCGCATGACGACATCGTCGTCGGCTACGGCAGGCCCGGGTCCTTCCCGACGAGCTTTCAGTACGAATGGCCCGGCAGCGGCCTCTAGCGGCCGCCGATTCGCCGCCGCCGCGGTGGACGACCCGGCATGCCTATTCTCTATCGGGTGAAGGGTCGAACGGTTCTCGCTGCTGGCTTGCCGCGCGTGGTCGCGCGCGTGCCTGGACTCAGGCGCCTGCCGGTGGTCAAGCTGATCGCGGTCGCAGAGCTCGCGCTCGTCGCGCGTAAGCACATGCAGCATCTCGACGCCGCCGAGCGCCGCCGGCTCGTCGAGCTCGTGCGCCGCGGACGCGGGATGTCGCCGGCCGAGCGCGAGGAGCTGCGCCGATTGGTGTCCAAGCTCGATGCGCGCGCGTTCGCCGGCTCGGCGATGCAACGCCTGTCGCCAATCGGACTGCCCAGGCGCCTGACGCGCGCCCGCTATTAGACGAGCGCGCCCGTTGGCTATGCCTCGGCCACGACCCCGAGCGGGAAGCTCACGCCGGTCAGCGCCTCCGAGGCATCCCATAGGCGGAGCGCGACGTCGGCGTCCTTGGCGGCACTGGAGCGTCCGACGAGCTTGGGCGCTCCACGTTGCTCCATGAAGCCGCCGGGGCCGGCGAAGCTGTCGCCCGGGATGTCCGCGACCGCGGCGTAGAGCGTCGGCAGCGCGCCGCCGTTCTCGTCCTGGGCGAGCAGTCGGTTGCCGACAGCGCCCACTAGGTCGAACAGCCGGCGCTGGCTGTGGAACTGCAGGTTGGTCGACGCGTAGCCGGGGTGTGCGGCGGTCGCGAGAACGGCGGAACCGGCCGCCGTCAGCCGGCGCTGCAGCTCGGACGTGAACAGCAGGTTGGCGAGCTTGGACTGCCCGTAGGCGCGCCAGGCTCTGTACGGCTTGTGCTCCCAGTTGAGGTCGTCGAAGTCGATCGTGCCCATCCGGTGGCCGGTCGAGGACACTGTCACGACTCGCCCGGCGATGTGCTCGAGCAGCAGGTTGGTGAGCGCGAAATGCCCGAGATGGTTGGTGCCGAACTGAAGCTCGAAGCCGTCTGCGGTGCGGGTCAGCGGCGGCACCATCACGCCGGCGTTGTTGATCAGCAGGTCGATCTGTCCATCCCACGCCCCGGCAAACTCGCGCACCGAGGCGAGGCTCGCGAGGTCGAGCCGGCGGACCTCGGTCTCGCCTGGCATCTTCGCAGCGGCTGTCCGGCCCTTTTCCAAGTCGCGGACGGCGAGGACGACGTGGGCGCCGGCCCCCGCGAGCGCATGGGCGGCGGCTCGGCCGATGCCGCTGTTGGCGCCGGTGATGATCACGCGGCGGTCGGTCATGTCAAGGATGGGTGTGCTGCTTGAAGTAGTCATGGGAAACAATGTAAGGCGAGGACTTCACGACACGGCTCCAGGCGCCGAGCAACCGACGACCAGCAGAGCGTCTGATCTGCCGTCGTCTCGGGCCGGCTGGCCAGATCGCCCGCTCAGTGGCCGGGCTGGCTGCCGAGCTTGACCTGCACGGTCGATTGCTGCCCGCTCGGGGAGAGGATCTGGACCGGGACGGTCTGGCCCGGACGTAGCGTCGCCAGCACCGATGAGAGGACGTCGGTCGTCGCGATCGACTGGCCGGCGACCGAGAAGATGACGTCGCCCGGCTTGATGCCGGCCTTCGCCGCGGGCCCTCCGGGCGTGACGCTCTGGACGAGCACACCGCCGACGACGATCGTCGAGACGACCACGCCGAGGAAGGCCCGCCCCGCGGGCGCCACGCTGCCCGTGGCGATCAACTTGCCGGCGAAGTCCTTTGCCGTGTTGCTCGGGATCGCGAAGCCGATCCCCGGCGCCGGCGTCCCGCCGAACTCGGGGTCGGTGGCCGCAAGCGTGGGGATGCCGACCACGGCGCCGTCGAGACCGACGAGCGCTCCGCCGGAGTTCCCCGGATTGATCTCTGCGCTCGTTTGGATGACAGATGGCAGGACGATCCCGTTTCCCTCCGAGACGGTCCGCCCTGCCGAGGAGACGATCCCCTGCGTGACGCTCGAGCGCAGGCCGAGCGGATTGCCGATGGCGAGCACGATGTCGCCGACTTGCACCCGGGACGAGTCGGCGAACGTGGCCGGATGCGGCGTCGCACCGCGTACACGGACCACAGCGATGTCGTTCTGCGGGTAGATGCCGACGAGCGCTGCGCCATGCTGGTCGCCGGACGCGAGCGTCACGGAGATCTTCTGCGCGCCCGTGACGACATGAGCGTTGGTGACGATGTCTCCCTTGCCGTCGAACACCACTCCGGAGCCCAGCCCGGAGTCGGTTTGGATCTGCACGACCTCCGGCGACACGGCCTTCACGATGGCCGCGAACTGCTGCTGAAGCTGCGTCGCCGCCGAGCTCTGCGCCGCTGCCGTGACGGTTACCGCGGAGGTTGCCCTGTGGTCGGCGGACCCGCAGCCGGCGATCACGGCGAGCCCGGCGGCGGCGGCCAGTGCGGCGATCCAGGGGTGTCGGTGGGGTGCCACCGCGGGGTGCTGTGCGACTTTCACCCCGAGCGTCACTAGGACGCTTCACGCCGCTGGCAAGCGGTCGCTTCAGTCGACGGGCTCAGCTTGCGCGCTCGCGCCCTGCGTCCGTAGGCGAAGGCCACTCACGGCCGAGTAAGCTTGCGGCGGCTATGAATCGAGGAGATGCTCGCGATGGATAGTCCTGCGGGCGTGGTGAGGGCGACCGCCTCACCAGGCGGTTTGGCGGCCGGGCGAATAATCGGCGACGGAACCGTCCGCGCTTCCACGCGGATGGGATCCGTCTGGCGGTGGAGACCGACACGCGCGGCCGGCATCGCGTTCTTGATGGGGATCGTTGTCACCGTCGCGTTGGCGCTCTCCTCTCTCGCGCTCTATCACCGCAACGAGAGCCGCCTTTTGGGTCTGCGTGTTCGTGAGCTCGGCCTGGTCTTGACGGCGACGGTCCCTTCGATCCAGACGCCGCTGGCATCGGCCGCCGAGCTGGCCGACGCCACCAACGGCAGCGCTCAGAAGTTCCGGGTGTTCATGGCGCCCTACGTCGGCCCGGGGCGGCCGTTCGCATCGGTCTCGCTGTGGCCGTTGGGGAGTCGAAGGCATGCGCCGGTTGCGGTCGTTGGAGCCAAGCCGGTACTGGCCTCGCTGCCCGCGCAGGCACACAAGTTCTTCGAACACGCCGCTCACATACGGACGCTGAACGTCACGGGCATCCTGAACCCTGCGCATCCCAGCCTGGGCTATGAGTTCAGCACGCCGGGAGTCGAGCGTGGGTTTGCCGCCTACGCGGAGAACCCTCTCCCGAAGAACAGACGATCGAAACTGGAGAGCAACTCGGCGTTCTCAGATCTCGATTACGCGCTCTATCTCGGCCGGTCGCGACGCACCGCAGACGTGCTGGTCACCAGCCTCAAGCGCCTACCGATCAAGGGTCGTCAGGCGTCGGATGTCGTGCCGTTCGGCAACAGTGCGTTCACCGTCGCGGTCACGCCGAGGGGGTCGTTGGGCGGATCGTTCTTCCAGAGCCTGCCATGGATCATTGCGGGCTTCGGAGTGCTGCTCGCGCTCGCCGCCGCACTGTTGACCGATCGCCTGGCGCGCCGCAGGCAGCACGCCGAGCAGCTGGCCGGCGTCCTCGACCGCGTGGCTACCGCCAACCGCGAGATGTACACCGAGCAGCGCAGCATCGCCCAGACGCTTCAGCATGCCCTGCTGCCGGACGCGCTCCCTAATTTCGAGGGTCTGAAGGTCAGTGCCCTCTACGTGCCGGCCACGTCTGGCATCGACGTCGGCGGCGACTGGTACGACGTCGTCGAGGCGGACGGCAACAAGGTGCTTCTGCTGATCGGCGACGTCTCAGGCCACGGGCTTCGAGCCGCGACGACGATGGCCTCGCTGCGACATGCCGCACTCGCGTATGCGGCGCAGGAGAGTAGTCCTGCGACCGTGCTGGCCAGGCTCTCGGACTTCGTCAACCGGGGCGAGCACGACTACTTCGCGACCGTGCTCTGCGCGCTGATCGATGTGAACGCTCACCGGCTGACCGTCGCGAGCGCCGGCCACATCGCCCCACTGCTGCTCGCCGGCGACGACGCGAACTTCGTCGAATTCGACGTCAACGTGCCGATCGGCGTCGCACGCAAGTCGCAGTATCTCGAGGCGACGGTCTCCGTGCCATCCAATGCGACGCTCGTCGCCTTCACCGACGGCCTGGTGGAGCGCCGCGGTGAGTCGCTCGACGTCGGTCTGGCGCGGTTGCGCGACGCGGCAGTCGGACAGCACGTCGCGCTAGATGACCTGCTCGCCAAGCTCGCCGCCGACCTGGCGTCCGAGGAGCACCACGACGATACGGCGATGGTGGGTGTCCAATGGCAGGACTAGAGGAGGATGGCGGCGCCGAGGTGGTGATCGACACTCTCTTCGATCCGAGCGGCGCCGCGGTCATGAGCGTCTCGGGTGACCTCGACATATCGAACGCCGCCTCGCTTCAAGCGGCCGTCGCGGCGGTGACGGCGCAGAGTCCAGAGCGGCTCATCTTCGATCTGAGCGATCTGCGGTTCATGGACAGCGCGGGTATCGCTGTGCTGATCGGTGCCGCGGGGGAGGTGAGCGCGGTGCAGCTGCGCGGTCCATCTCCAGTGGTGCGGCGAGTCATAGAGCTCACCGGTCTGACTGGCGTCCTACCGATCGAATCATGAACAGCAACCGCAGATTCCGCTGCCGCCCCGAGTCGGTCAGCGCCGCGCGCCGATTCGTTCGGGAGGTGCTGCGCGATCAGCCGCCGGAGACCGTCGACGCCGCCGAGCTGATGACGAGCGAGCTGGCCAGCAACTGCGTCAGACACGCACACACCGACTTCGAGCTGGTGGTTTCCTCGCGCGGCCCCATCCGGGTCGAGGTGCGCGATACAGGGGACGGCCGACCGACGCTCCGGTCGCCCACGCCGCAGGAGCCGACAGGGCGAGGACTCCTGATCGTCGAGGCGATGTCGGAAACGTGGGGCATCGTCCCGTCGGCCGCCGGCAAGACCGTGTGGTTCACGCTCGCGCAGCAGCGAGATGACTCGGATATGGAATCCCCGTCGGATGCCTCGAGCGGCCTTGACTCCGAGGGGCACGATCGGGCGGGCCGATCCAGAGGCCTGCGACGGATGCTCATGCGTCGTAGGCGCGATGCCGATCCATCCATGTGCAGCCATTCGCGAGCGTATTCCCGGTCGAGCACATCTATGACCTGGTCGTCGCCGACGACGGCCGTCAGCGCGCGTTCGTCTGCCTCGCCGCCCTGCTGATCTCGTTCTTTTTGATTCGCACGAGCGCGCGCATGACACGGGCCTTCAGCTGGTGGCCCGGAGGGGTGGAGACCGAGAGCGGAGTGCACCTGCATCACTTCGTGTGGGGCATCTTCCTGATGCTCGGGGCCGGTTTCGTCGGCATCGGCCTTCATCTGCAGGAGCCGTGGAGTGGCATCGTCGCGGGCGCCTTCGGCGTGGGAGCCGGTCTCACGCTCGACGAGTTCGCCCTCTGGACACGCTTGGAAGACGTCTACTGGAGCCCACAGGGACGCTCCTCGCTGGAGGCCGTCACGATCGTCGGCACCGTGGGCCTGCTGGTCGTGATAGGCGTGCAGCCGTTCGAACTCGAGACGACCGCCTCGGCGGTCACGGTGAGCGCTGCGATCGCCCTGTCGCTGTTCGCGGCCGTCGTCGCGTTTCTGAAGGGTCGGATACTCCCGGGGGCCGTCGGGCTGTTCCTCCTGCCGATCGGTCTGTTGGCGGCGATCCGCATAGCGCACCCGCGCTCGCCGTGGGCGCGCCGTTTCTACCGGGCGGGCAGCCGGCGCCTTGCGCAGGCTGAGCGCCGCTTCGACGACCCCCATCGAGCCGGTGCCCGACTGCGCCGCTCACTGGCCGATCTCCTCGGTGGGCGTCCCAGCGAGCCCAATCCGATCGTCGAGGAGTGATCGGCTTCCACAAAGACCCCGCAATTTGCAACTTTCGAGCTGGTCTCGACGCGCGCGCTTGAGGGCGCGTTTATTATCGACGGACGGGTACCGTACGCAACGAGGACATATGCTCGGGATAGCTCACCATCCCTCAACACCGATCGTCTCCAAAGGCTCCCTCTGCTTGGGTGCGGTCGTGTTGGCCCTCTTCGGCGTCCTGGTCTTCAGCGCGAGCGCTCGGGCCGACGGTCCCGGTGCGGTCAGCGACACGCTGACCGCGGCCGAAACACCCGAAGGCGCGCTGCCGGCGCTCCCCGAACCGCCACAGACTCCGGAAGTCGTCCCAGTCGTCCCGGTCGTCCCGGTCGTCCCGGTCGTTCCGCCCCCCGAAATCGGGCCGGAATCCGCGCCGGCTCTGCCACCTCCCGAAGCGGTGCCGGCCGTCCCCGCGCCTGAACCTGCTGCCGAACCGGTCCCGTCTGTCCCGGCCCCGGAAGCTGGGCCCCCGCCGGTGCCGGCTACTCCGGCTCCGGAAGCAGCCCCGGCCGGACCGGCCCCCGAAGTCACTCCGGAAGCGCTGCCCGTCGGAGCCGGCCGTGAACCAGCACCTGAAGCGGCTGCCCCCGGCGCCGGAAAGGAAGGCGCCACGGAAGGCGCAGTGGCGCCGGTCGCCGGAGCGCCCTCGGATGGCGCCGGGCCGGGACACGGGGCGGCGGAAGTCGCGCCGGAGGCATCGAGTGGTCTCGGCGCGCTGCCGACGAGCGCGCCGACCGGCGGTACGGGCGAAACCACCGCGGCGTCCGCCCCGGCGCGAGCCTCGGGGGGCGTCAAGGGGATCGTCGTCGCGCGTCCGGCCGGCGATCTGACCTGTGAACTCTCGGCGCTTCAGGGACGTGTGGGCCCCAACTGCGGCGGTGGCTTGATCGGCTCCCAGCACTTTTTCTCGACGTCGCCGGTCGGCTTCGTCGCCGGGGCCGCGGCTTCGCTTGCGGCGGAGGACCCTGGCGGTCCGCCGCCCGACGGTGGACACGGAGGCTCTGCGGTGCTGCGCCTCCCGGTCAGCCCCGCGCCCGGCCCCGCACCCAGCGGGGTATCCGGCGGCTCGGCGACAGGGGCTACGGGTCTTGCCCTTTCGGGATTTCTCACGCTCTCGGGCCTGCTGCTCTTGGCGGCGCCGCGTGCACTTCGCCGGCTACGGCTTTCGTCTGCGCCGTGGCGAACGGCGTGCTTCGTTCTGATTCCAGAGCGACCGGGCTAGCTCCTCCCGGTCTCTTCACTCGGCGCTGGATCGCCCGATCCAGCGCCCTGGATATCAATTCGAGGCTTCTCTGGAAGGAGCTGAATCTGATGAAACGCCATCTGACGGCGTCGGCAGTAAATCTAGGTACGAGAAACGAACACAGCACCGTTGGGCGCGTCGCGACGCGGGCGCACACCGACACGGACAGCCAGAACACGCATACGCAGCCTGATGCGAGCGAGCCGAGCTTCGTGCTGCAGAAGCCGAGCGCACGGACACACACGCTGGTCCTGACCGGCGCGTTGGATCGCCGTTCGGCCCATGCGCTCGAGGCGGCGATCGAGCACCTCTGTGAAGAAGGGGTCGCCGGTGTCACCCTCGATCTGCGTGAGCTCACCCACATCGACTCGATCGGCGTGGCCGTGATCATGTTCCGCTGCGGTCTGTGCAAAAGGCGCGGATACGACTTTGCGCTGATTCCCGGATCGGGACAGATCCAGGGTGCCTTCGAACAGGCTGGTGTGGCGGAGCTTCTGCCGTTCTGCGAGGAGCAGGTGACCGCCTCTCGGCTCCCAGCCATGGCGCTCGCCCACCGCTCTCGGGACTCTTGCGAGTAGTGATCGGCGGATGCGAACAGTAGCCCGACGCGCGGCAGCTCGCTTGCCGCCTCGCCGGCGGTACTCGTGGCGGTCGAGGTCAGTCGAGTAGAGCGCGCGATCGAGTAAGCCCGAGTCCACGAGCTTGCGATGCCGAGGCGAGAGCGTCGGTCGCGGG
>JAOPZB010000244.1 GCA_025964355.1 Solirubrobacterales bacterium
AGGCCGATGATGCCGCCGCCGACGACCATGAGCTCGGTCCCATGCCTGTCGTCCATGCACCTGATGCTAGCCCCAGCCCGCTGCGGCGAGGCGCGGCCGGCGTGCCAGACTTCAGCCGATGGCCCCCGACGACACAGGCGCCGAGCGGCGCCGCCGCCTGGCCGCCGCGCGCCTCTACCTGGTCTGTCCGCCGACCGACCGGACGGGACCGTATCGGCGCAGCCTGCCCGACCTCCTGCGTGCCGCGGTCGCGGGGGGCGTCGACGTCGTCCAGTTGCGCGACAAGCACCTCGCCGATGACGAGCTGGCCGCGGTGGCCAACGCCGCTCGGGCTCTCTGTGAACGGCTCGGCGCGCTGCTGGTCATCAACGACCGTCCGTCGGTCGCGATCGAGGCCGGTGCCGACGGCGTGCACGTCGGCCAGGACGACATGAGCGCAGCCGAGGTTCGCGAGCTGGCCGGCCCGGACGTGCTCATCGGCGTGTCGACCCACGCCCCGCGGGAGATAGATGCGATCGACGCCGGCCTCGTCGACTACATCGGGGTCGGACCCATCCACGAGACGCCCACCAAGCCCGGCCGGCCGGCGGTCGGGCTGGAGCTCATCCGCTACGCGGCCGAGCACTCGCCGGTGCCCTTCTTCGCGATCGGCGGTCTGGACTCGGGAAACGTCGCCGAGGCGGTCGCGGCGGGTGCCTCGCGCGTGTGCGTCCTGCGTGCGATCTCCGAAGCCGAGGATCCCGAGGCGGCGGCGAGATCCCTCCGCGCCGCCCTACAGGAGTCCTGACTTGGCGGCCGACGCCCGCGGGCGCGACGCTCCGACGCCGCTGCACGCCGACGAGCGTCCGGCGTCGCTGCTGGTCGCGGTCGCTGTCTGCGCCCTGCTGGCCGCAGGCGTGGTCGTGGGCGCCCTCACCGTGCACGACCTCACGCGCCACGGCGGGTCGGTGCCGGGCGCGGTGTTTCTCGCGGGGGCGCTCGGGTGGCTCGCGCACGGGATGTACCGGCGCCGCTACTGGGCCGTGCTCGGCTTCGAGGCGCTGCTCGCCTTCCAGATCCTCGCCACATCCCTGGCGCTCGTCGTCGCATCGACGGTCCTGGCGGCCGGCGCCTGCGTGCTCAGCATCGGGCTGAGCGGCTGGCTGTTCTGGAAGCTCGTCGGCGTGATGGGCCGCATCCAAGCGGGCGAACGCGAACGGCGAACGCCGCAATAGCCGGCTGGCGGCCTGGCAAACGGCTTCCGATAGGCTCAGGCCGCGATGGCGGATTCCTCCTATGACTGCGTCGTGATCGGCTCCGGACCCGGCGGCTACGTGGCTGCCATCAGAGCCGCCCAGCTCGGCATGAAGACGGCTGTGATCGAGCGCGACAAGGTCGGCGGGCGCTGCCTGAACTACGCCTGCATCCCGGCCAAGGCCGTCCTGCGCTCAGCCGATCTGCTCTCGGAGGTCCGGGATGCCGGGGAGTTCGGGCTGCGCGTGAGCGGTGTCGAGGTCGACTACGCGGCGATCAAGGCGCGCCGCGACAAGGTCGTCTCCACCCTCACGTCAGGCGTCTCGGGGCTGTTCAAGAAAAACAAGATCGAGGTGATCGAGGGCGACGGGGCGCTCGGCGCCGACGGGCAGGTGCTCGTCGGCGACCTGGCGATCACGGCCGCCTCGGTGATCCTCGCCACCGGCTCGGTTCCGCGCGCCATTCCCGGCGTCGGGTTCGGCGGGCGCGTGATCGGCACCGAGGAGGCGTGGGCGCTGCCGGAGCTTCCCGGCCGTCTCGCGGTCGTCGGCGCCGGCGCCTCGGGCGCCGAGATCGCCTCCGCGTACGCGCGGCTCGGCAGCGAGGTCGTCCTCACCGAGATGGTCGACCGGCTGCTCCCGACCGAGGACGCCGACATCTCGCGCCTGGTGGAGCGTGGGCTCAAGCGGCAGGGCATCAGCGTGCAGACCGGCACCCCGCTCGCCGACGTCGAGGCGTCGGACTCCGCCGTCAGGTTCTCTCACGGCGACCAGTCGTCCGAGGTCGATTATCTGGTGATCTGCGCGGGCCGCGCCGCAGACGTGGAGGGCCTCGGCCTCGAGCAGGCCGGCATCGAGCTCGAGCCGAACGGCCTCGTCAAGGTCGACGGCGCGCTGCGCACCTCACGCCCCGGCGTCTATGCGATCGGGGACCTCGTCCTCGGCCCCGCGCTCGCCCACAAGGCATCCGACGAGGGGATCATCGCCGTGGAGGACATCGCCGGGCGCGAGACGCATCCCATCTCCTACATCGACATCCCGCGCGCGACGTTTTGCACGCCGAACGTCGGATCGTTCGGCCTGACCGAGGACGCGGCACGGGCGCTCGGCCACGACGTGGTAGTCGGCAAGGTGCCCTATGGCGCCGTCGGCGGCGGAACGGTCTACGGCGACCGCACCGGGCTCGTGAAGGTCGTCGGCGAGAGCCGCTACGGCGAGCTGCTCGGCGGCCACATCGTCGGGTCGCGAGCGACCGAGCTGATCCAGGAGCTGGTCAACGTGCGAGCGCTCGAGGGGGGCTTCGCCGAGGTGGCGCGGATGATCCACGGCCATCCCACGCTGTCGGAGGCCGTCATGGAATCGGCGCGCGCCGCCGACGGCTGGCTGATCCACGGTTGACAGGCACGCCCGAGGACGTGTCCTCACCGACGGCCGCCTTCTACTTCGATCTCGCCAGCCCGCTGGCCTACCTCGCGGCGGAGCGTGTCCTGCACGAGCTGCCCGGCCCCGCGGAGTGGCGGCCGGTGCTCGCCAGCGAGCTTCCGGCGGCGGAGAGCTTTGACACGTTCCGCTGTCGTGAGGAGCAGGACGTCTTCCGCGAGGAGCTCGCCCGTCGCGCGCGCAGCCTCGGCCTGCAGCCGTTGCGCTGGCCCGAGCCGTTCCCCTTCGACGGCGCGATGGCCATGCGTGTGGCCACCTACGCCAAGTCGATCGGGCGTGCCGTGCCGTTCGCGCAGGCGGCCTTCCGACAGGCGTTCGCCGGCGGACGGTCGCTCGCTGACACGGACTCGGTGCTGATCGCAGCAGCGGCCTGCGAGATGCACCCTGCCGCCGTCCTGCGCGCCGCCGAGCTGCGCTCCGTCTCCGAGCAGCTCGCGCAGGCCACAGCCGAGGCGGCCGCGGCCGGCGTGCTCGACGTGCCGGCGATTCTCGTGGCCGACTCCGACCGGCGCACGGAGCGGCGCGACCCCGGCGCCGGGCAGCGCGTGTTCCTCGGCGAGCGGGCGGTCGACGAAGCCGCGGGTCACATGCGCTCGTTGCCCGCCGGAGCGCGATCGTCGTGAAGGCCAACCGCGCCTACCGCCTGATCGTCACGCGGGCCGGGCGGGCGCCCGCGCTGCTCGCCGACCCGGGGCGGATCGACCACATCGAGGTGGTCGAGATCGACAGCGGCGAGGTGATCCTGTTCTGGGACCGTCCCGCGCAGGCCGCGTCGAAGCTCGCGCGGGCGCTGAGAGCCGACCTCGCGCAGCTGGAGGCCGAGGAGTTCCTCGCGCGCTGGAGTACCGTGGAGCATTGATGCCAGACCTGCCGGAAGCAGCCCTCGCGCGCGAGTGGCTGGCGACGATGACCCTCATCCGCCGCTTCGAGGAGCGTGCCGGAGAGATGTATGCGCGGGCGAAGGTCGGCGGCTTCTTGCACCTCTCGATCGGCGAGGAGGCGACGATCGTGGGCAGCGCTCGCGCGCTGCGCGACAGCGACTACCTGATCTCGACCTACCGCTCCCACGGCCATGCGCTCGTGCGGGGCACGCCGCCGGAGAACGTGATGGCCGAGCTGTTCGGGCGCGTCGACGGCTGCTCGCACGGTCGCGGTGGCTCGATGCACATGTTCGACCTGGCGCGGCGCTTCATGGGCGGCTACGGAATCGTCGGCGGGAACCTCCCGATCGCGGCGGGCATCGCGCTGGCGAGCGACTACCAGGAGACCGAGGACGTGACGCTGTGCGTGTTCGGCGACGGCGCCTCCAACCAGGGCACTTTCGGCGAGACGCTCAACCTCGCGGCCCTGTGGAAGCTGCCGGTCGTCTTCATGGTGACCAACAACCAGTTCGGCATGGGCACCGCGCTGCGGCGTCACTCCGCGGTCACCGACCTCCAGCGCAAGGGCGAGAGCCTCGGCGTGCCCGGCATGCGCTGCGACGGGATGGACGTGCTCGAGACCCACGCGGTGCTCGCCGAGGCCGTCGAGCGGGTGCGCAAAGACCGCCGGCCGCTGCTCGTCGAGGCCGTCACCTATCGCTTCCGCGGGCACTCCATGGCC
>JAOPZB010000258.1 GCA_025964355.1 Solirubrobacterales bacterium
GGCCGCGCTGGCGCTCGCCGCCATGCCGCGGGCGCGCTCGCTGCTGGCGAGCCTCGGCCCCGACGCCGTCATGGGCGGCGGCGGCTACGTCGCCGGGCCCGTCGGACTGGCCGCTCTCACCCGGCGCGTCCCACTCGTGCTGACCGAGGCCGACAGCCACCTGGGCCTGACGAACCGCATGCTCGCCCCGTTCGCCCGACGGGTGTGCCTCGCCTTCCCGATCGAGGGCCGGGACTCAGCCCGCTACCGCGTCACCGGCCGGCCGGTGCCACGAGCCCCCGCCGATCGCGCCGCCGCCCGCCGCCGGTTCGAGATCGCACCGCAGGAGACGGCCGTGCTCGTCTTCGGCGGTTCGCTCGGGGCACGCACGATCAACCTGGCGAGTATCGAGGCGTTCGCCGGCGCGCCGTTTCGCGTCCTTCACGTCAGCGGCCGACGCGATCACGCCGAGCTCGCCGGCCGCGAGCTGCCGCCCGGCTATGACCTGCGCGAGTACCTCGATCTGGACGACTTCGGCCAGGCGCTCGCGGCGGCGGACCTCGTGGTCGCGAGAGCCGGCGGGTCGCTGTTCGAGATCGCCGCCAACGGCCGCCCGGCGATCCTCGTGCCCTACCCGCACGCGTCCGGCGACCACCAGGCCGAGAACGCCCGCTGGATGACCGCCGCAGGAGCGGCGGTGACGATCCCCGATGCCGAGCTGACCGCCGCACGGCTGGGCGCCGAGGTCGCCGCGCTGCTCGCCGACCGCAGCCGGCTCGCTGCCATGTCGTCCGCCGCCCGCAGCCTCGCCCGCCCGGACGCGGCTCGCGACGTGGCCGGGGAGCTGCTGGAGGCCGCGCGGCGGTGAGCTCGCGCGACGCTGGACCGTGGAGTGGACGGCGCCTGCATCTCGTCGGCGTCGGGGGCGCCGGCATGAGCGGCTACGCGCGCGCCGCGCGAGCCCTCGGGGCCGAGGTCAGCGGCTCAGACGCCGCGAGCACGCCCTATCTCGAGCGCCTCGCGCACGACGGCGTGCTGGCAGCGCGGATCGGCCACAGCGCCGAGAACCTGCCGCCCGGGGAGGGCCTGGAGCTCTTCTACTCCTCGGCCGTGCCCGCCGAGAACCCCGAGCGCGCAGCCGCCCGCGAGCGCGGCATTCCCGAGCGCCCGCGTGCGCAGCTGCTGGCCGAGCTGACGGCGCTACGGCGCACGATCGCGGTGGCCGGGACCCACGGCAAGACGACCACCGCGTCGATGCTCGTGCATGCGCTGCGCGACAGCGGCCTGGACCCGGGATGGCTGATCGGCGGATTTGCCGGCGGCGGGCTCGCAAACGCCCAGTGGGGCGACGGCGAATGGCTGGTCGTCGAGGCCGACGAGTCGGATCGCTCGATGCTGCAGCTCAGTGTCGAGATCGCGGTGCTGACCAACGTCGAGCTCGACCACCACGCGGCCTTCGCATCCCTCGCGCAGCTGCGCGAGGCCTTCGCGCAGTTCCTCTCCGGTCCCAGGTGCGCCGTCATCTGGGACCGGCCCGAGCTGCTGGCGCTGCGTGACGGTCCGACAGTCGCCTATCAGCCGGACGAGCTCACCCTGACAGCGGGCGGCTCGCGCTTTCTCTGGCACGGCCATGAGGTGTGCCTGTCGGTGCCCGGCGCTCACAACGCCGTCAACGCCGCGGGCGCGCTCGAGGCAGCTGCGGCCGCCGGCGCCGAGGCCGAGCCGGCGATCGCCGCCCTGAGCAGCTTCCACGGTGCAGGACGACGGTTTCAGCAGCTTGGCCGCAGCGCCGGCGGGGCGGTCCTGTTCGACGACTACGCGCACCACCCGACGGAGATCGCCGCGACGCTCAGCGGGGCGCGCACGCTGGAGTCGCAGCGGCTGGTCGCGGTCTTCCAGCCGCACCTCTACTCCCGCACGGCGATGCTCGCCCGCGAGTTCGGCCACGCCCTGGCGCTCGCCGACGTCGTCGTCGTCCTCGACGTCTATCCGGCACGAGAGCGCGCCGAGGACCATCCCGGCGTGAGCGGCCTGCTCGTCGCCGAGGCATGCGCAGACGCCGCCGACGGACGCCCGGTCTACTGGCTGCCGACGTTCGCCGACGCGACCCCCGTCCTGCGCGAGCTGCTCGTCGAGGGCGATACGTGCGTGCTGATGGGAGCCGGAGACGTCGATGTCCTGGGCCGCGCGCTGGTTGCCCCATGAGCAAGCCTCCGCCCGGCGTGCGGCGAGACTTCCCGCTGGATCGGCTGACGACCGTTCGGACCGGAGGGGCCGCGGAGCTGTTTGCGCGAGCGGGAAACGATGCCGCGCTGAGCGAGCTGCTGGGCTGGGCGGCCTCTGCCGGCGCACCCGTCTCGGTGGTCGGCTCGGGCTCGAACCTGCTCGTCGCCGACGACGGCGTAGCCGGACTCGTGATCAAGCTCGACGGCGACCTCGCCGACATCGCGGTCGACGCTCCCCGAATCGTCTGCGGCGGCGGCGCCCGCCTTCCCGCGGTGGCCGCCAGTGCGGCCCGCGCAGGCCTGGCGGGCATCGAGTTCGGCGTCAACATCCCCGGCACCGTCGGCGGGGCGGTCCGCATGAACGCGAACGCCTACGGCGGTGAGCTCGGCCGCGTGCTGGAGTGGGTGGAGATCGCGACCGCGGACGGCCTGCAGCGCCGCGCGCCCGAGGAGCTCGGGCTGGGCTACCGCCGTTCGAGCATCGCCGACGGGGAGGTCGTCGCGCGCGCGGCCATGCTGCTGGAGCCCTCCGATCCAGAGGCTGTCAAGGCGATCCTCGGCGAGATGCGCCGCCGCCGCCACGAAGCGCAGCCACAGGGGATCAGGACGTTCGGCTCGACGTTCAAGAACCCCGAGGATCCGCGCGCGGAGGGGCGCAGCGCGGGGCTGCTGCTGGCGGACGCGGGCTGCGGCGGACTGACGATCGGGGGGGCGCGGTTCGCGCCCAAGCACGCCAACTTCATAGAGAACACCGGCTCGGCGACGACCGCCGAGGTGGTCGCGGTGATGGCAGAGGGCAGGCGCCGCGTGCTGGAGCGCTTCGGCGTCGAGCTCGAGCCAGAGGTGCAGACGCTCGGCGAGCTGCGCCTGCCGTGGCGGTGAGCCAGTAGGGGTTCAGGCGGTGAGGTCGAAGATCCTCTGAATGGATCGCTCCTTCGCCGGCCGGCCCAGCCCCGCCGGGCGCCTGCCCCCGATCGGGCGGCTGCTTCGGCCGCTGCGGGCGACGCCGCCCTCGCGCGGGCGGCGCACAGGCGGC
>JAOPZB010000222.1 GCA_025964355.1 Solirubrobacterales bacterium
GGACTCTGCGCGCTGCACGTTCGTCACGTCGGGCAGCGACACGACGATTTCCTTTTCGCCGGAGCGCTGGATTTCCGGCTGCGCGACCCCGAGCTGGTCGACGCGCTTGCGCATGATGTTGATGGCGCGGTCGAGCGATTCGGTGTTCACCTTTGATTGGGCGGTCGGCTTTGCTTCGTAAACGAGCTGCACGCCGCCCTTGAGGTCGAGCCCCAGGCGCGTCTTTTTCGTTGCCACCACCGCGGCCGATGCCGCGATCAGGCCGGCGACGATCAGGAGGATCAGGGCGTTTCGACGGCGGTCGGTCATGGCCTTGACCAGACTACTTATCGGGTGTCAGCACGAGCAGCAGGCCGCCGTCGTCATCGTAGGCCGGAAACATGTCTGCCTTGGCGCTCGCCTCGACGTCGCGTTCGCCGCTGACCGTGACCGGCACCTCCAGGGCCCGCACTCCCCACTCGAGGACGGTGGCGACCGGATCGTCGCCGTTGGAGAAGCTGAGCCCGAGCACCTGCGCGACGTGCTGGCCGATGACGTCCTCCTCCTCCAGCCCCGTGAAGGCGAAGGAGTTCTTGCCGCAGCCGACCACGCGACCCTCGCCGTCGCAGACGAAGAACGCCGCATCCGGCGCGGGGTAGTAGTCGTCGAGGAGTTCGAACAGGAATGCGAACCCGCACTTCGAGCAGCCCTTGCGCTGGCGAGTGAAGCCGAGGTTGCGATCGAGCTCGCTGGTGCGGTGACCGCAGTTGGGGCAGATGAACGGGTGGGTCATGGCTCTCCACAGACTACGCAAGCTTGGCTGTGAAGCCCCCCGACTCCATTCGAGCCTCGATGCAGGCGCCGTGGCCTTCAGAATAGCGACGGACCCACCGGCTCAGGGGTCTCGAGCCCGAGGTGCGAAAAAGCGGCGGCGGTCGCCGCCCGCCCCCTCGGAGTGCGCTTGATCAGCCCCTCCTGCAGGAGGTAGGGCTCGTAGACGTCCTCGATCGTGTCCTGCTCCTCGCCGACGGCCACGGCCAGCGTCGAGAGACCGACGGGCCCGCCGGCGAACTTGACGCAGATGGCGCGCAGGATGTCGCGGTCGAGGCGATCCAGTCCGCGGTCGTCGACCTCGAGCATCTCCAGCGCCGCCTGCGCCGCCTGTGCCGTCACGACGCCCTCCATGCGAACCTCGGCGAAGTCGCGCACCCGCTTGAGCAGGCGGTTCGCGACGCGTGGCGTGCCCCTGCTGCGCGCGGCGATCGCATCGGCGCCGTCGTCCTCGAGCTCGATCTGAAGGATCCGTGCCGAGCGGCGCACGATGACCGCGAGCTCCTGCGCCGAATAGGGCTCGAGCCGGGCCTGGATGCCGAAGCGGTCGCGCAGCGGGGTGCTCAGCAGGCCGGTGCGCGTGGTGGCGCCGACGAGTGTGAAGGGCGGCAGGTCGAGCGTCACGACCCGTGCCCCGGCGCCCTGTCCGACGGTGATCGGCAGCCGGTGATCCTCCATCGCCGGGTAGAACGTCTCCTCGAGCGTCCGGGCGAGACGGTGGATCTCGTCGACGAAGAAGACGCTCCGCGGCTCCAGCGCCGTGAGGAACGCCGCGATGTCCCCCTTGCGCTCCAGGGCGGGCCCGGCCGTCTGCACGAACGGCACGTCGAGCTCGGCCGCGACGATCTGCGCGAGCGAGGTCTTGCCGAGCCCCGGCGGTCCGGCGAGCAGCAGATGATCGAGCGCGTCGCCGCGAGCGCTGCATGCCTCGATCGCCACCGCGAGCTGCTCGCGCAGCCCCTCCTGTCCGACGAACTCCTCCAGGCGCCGGGGCCGCAGCGAGCGGTCGAGCTCGTCATCTGCGACCAGGTAGGGCGTCTGGATGCGGGGAGCGGTCTCGGTCATCGGCTCACGAGCCGGCCCGCGCCAGGCGCAGCGCCTCGGCGATGAGCTCCTCGGCGCTGTTCCCGTCCACGTCGCGCAGCAGCTCGTCGGCCTCACCGGGCGCGTAGCCCAGCTCGAGCAGGCCTTCGCGCGCGAGCATCCGCGGATTGTGTCCGTCGCCGCGCCTGGCGACTATCGGCGCACGCGAGCCGGCCGCGGACCCGCTGTCGACACCCACCTTCTCGCGCAGCTCGACGATGATGCGCTCGGCCGTGCGCTTGCCGATGCCTGGCACGGCCTGAAAGCGCGCGGCGTCGCCGGCGGCGAGCGCGCCGATCAGCTCGCGCGGCGGACCCCCCGAGAGCACCGCGAGCGCGACCTTCGGGCCAACCGCCTGGACGGACAGCAGCATCAGGAAGAGGTCGCGCTCCTGCTCGGTGTGAAACCCGTACAGCGCGAGCGCGTCGTCGCGCACAATCAGATGGGTGTGAAGCGTGACGGGCTCGCCGACGGCTGGCACGTGACGCAGCGTCTCGGCCGAGACGCCGGCGCGATAGCCGACCGCGCCGCAGATGATCACGACGTGGTCGGTGCGCCGCACCGCGACCTCGCCGCGCAGCAGCGCGATCATGCGCTCGCCTGAGCCAGCGCGCTGGCCAGCGGCGCGCAGTTGGCGTGGCAGATCGCGACGGCGAGCGCGTCTGCGGCGTGGTCCGGCGTCGGCTCGTCCTCCAGGGCGAGCAGAGCCTGGACCATGCGCCCCACCTGGTCCTTGGCCGCCCGCCCGCTCCCGCAGACGGCGCCCTTGACCTGCTGAGGGGTGTAGCCGCTGCACGGAACGCCGTGCTGACCGGCCGCGAGCATGACCGCTCCCCGCGCCTGCCCCACGGCGAAGGCCGTGCGCACGTTCTGGCCGAAGTACAGCTCCTCCAGCGCCATCGCATCGGGCTCGTGCGCGCAGAGCAGGGCGTCGACCGCGGCATGGATCTCGGCGAGGCGCAGCTCCGGCGGCGCATGGGCGGGCGTCTGGATGACGCCGCCGTCGAGTGCGAGCAGCCGCCCGCCACGGCGCGCCACGACG
Source organism: Solirubrobacterales bacterium (assembly GCA_025964355.1). GTDB lineage: Bacteria > Actinomycetota > Thermoleophilia > Solirubrobacterales > Solirubrobacteraceae > Palsa-744. Next base: position 2,936 of record JAOPZB010000222.1, read on the forward strand.
CCATAGCCCGTGTTTGCCAGACCGGGATCGATTCCGAGGACGATCACGGCCTGTGATTCTGCGCCCATCATCGGACGCCTGCCTGCCTGCCTGCGACCCGAAGGGGTGTGCCGTCCGGCTGCCAGGTCCCCTCCTGGGACGCCCGTGCCGTCGGGCTGGCCATCGATCAGGGTGCCCGCGCCCGCCGGGGTGCCTTACCCTCCGGCGGTATGCCCGGCGAGCCGATCGACTTCGAGGCCGAGGGGCTGCTCGACGGACTCCAGGGCGACGCACGGTCGGACCGCCGGGCGCTGCTGGAACAGCTGGCGGGCGAAGGCGTGCCGCTGTCAGAACTGCGCCGCACGACAGCATCGGGGACGATCATCTTCCTGCCGGCCGACCGCGTCATCGTCGGCAGCGAGCGCTACACCGCCGCAGAAGTCTCCGAGCGCAGCGGAGTCGAGTTGGACTTCCTGGTCGCCGCACGCCGCGCGATGGGGCTTCCGGTTCCAGAGCCTCAGGACCCCGTCTATACCGAGGCTGAGGTCGAGTCGGCCGCCAGGACGGTGCTGGCGCGCGAAGCCGGCATCTCCGACGAGGAGATCCTCGATCTGCTGCGTGTCCTTGGACGCGGCCTCTCGCAGGCCGCCGAGAGCCTGCGGCTGCTGCCGCTGAAACTCGTCCTGGAGCCCGGGTTGAGCGAACGCGAGCTCGCGGGCCGCTACGCCGAGGCCGTCGCAGCGCTCTACCCCATGGTCGATCCGCTCATCAGCAACGTGCTGGCGCTGCACCTCAGGCACACCGCGCAGAGCGAGGTGATCAGCGCCCTGGAGCGCAGCGGCGGACAGCTGCCGGGCTCGCGCGAGGTCGCCATCTGCTTCGCGGACCTTGTCGGCTTCACACGCCTCGGCGAGGAAGTCGCGCCCGACGAGCTCGGCCGCCTGGCGGTGCGCCTGGAAGCGCTTGCCAGCGAGGTCGCGGACCCGCCGGTGAGGCTCGTCAAGACCATCGGCGACGCGGCCATGCTCGCCTCGCCGGAGCCCGAGCCGCTCCTCGACGCGGCGCTCGGCCTCATCGACGCCGCGGACGCCGAGGGAGAAGACTTCCCCCAGCTGCGCGCCGGGACAGCCGTGGGCACGGCGCTGCCCCGCGCCGGCGACTGGTACGGACGCCCGGTGAACCTCGCCAGCCGGATCACTTCGGTCGCCCGCCCCGGCAGCCTGCTGGCGGCGCGCGAGGTGCGCGAGTCGGTATCGGAGCGCTACCGCTGGTCCTATGCCGGCGAAAGGCGCCTGCGCGGGATTCGCGACCCCGTGGCGCTGTTCCGCGCCCGGCGCCTGGACGCCTGAGCCGCGCGAACGCCTAGGCCACGGATCCGCGCTGCAGCGCCGGCGCTGCAGCGTCCGGACGACGCTGGGCCTCGCCGGCTGGCTCCCACAGCCGCCAGGGTGCGTCCCCGGAGGCCCACAGATCGTTCAGCTGCACCGCATCCTTGTAGGTGTCCATGCACTCCCAGAACCCGTCATGCCGATGCGCGCGCAACTCATCGGCCGACGCCAGGCGCTCCAGCGGCTCGCGCTCGAGAACGCTGTCGGCGTCGATGTAGTCGAGCACGGGCGCGGCGAAGCAGAAGAAGCCGCCGTTGATCCAGTGCTCGGATCGCGGCTTCTCGCGGAAGCCCCTCACCCTGCCGTCGGGCGCGAGCTCTGTGACGCCGAACTGCAGCTCGGGGCGCACGACCGTCATCGTCGCGAGGGCGCCATGGCCGCGATGAAAGGCGAGCAGTGCGTCGAGGTCGATGTCGGCGACGCCGTCGGCATAGGTGGCGCAGAAGAGCTCCTCGCCGGCCAGGCTCGGCTCGAGCCTCTTGATGCGCCCGCCGGTCTGCGTCTCCTGGCCGGTGTCGACGCACTGCACGTCGACGCCGTCGGGCCAGCTGTGGGCCGAGACGAAGCGCTCGATCAGCTCGCCCTTGTACCCGGTCGCCAGCAGGAAGCGACGGAAGCCCTGCACGGCGTACAGCTGGATGACGTGCCAGACGATCGGCATCCCGCCGATCTCCACGAGCGGCTTCGGCAGCTCCTGCGTGCGCTCCTGCAGCCGCGTCCCGCGGCCTCCGCAGAGGATCACGACCGGGGGGCGCGTCAACGCCTAGCCCGCGACACGTTCGAGCACGTCGGCGGCCACATCGAAGTTGGCGTGGACCGCGCTCACGTCGTCGTTGTCTTCCAGCTTCTCGATCAGGCTCATAAGGCGGCCGGCGTGCGCCTCGTCCACGGGCACGACGCTCGTCGGGCGGTAGGTCATCTCGGCGCT
>JAOPZB010000039.1 GCA_025964355.1 Solirubrobacterales bacterium
GAGGTGCTCGGCCACGACGGCGCCGATCGTGTAGCACTCTCCGTCGTCGGACTGTTGGCCCAGCAGCACCAGGTCGGGGCTCTCGCGCTCGAGCGTCTTGGCGAGCGCGTAGCCGGTCGCCGCGACGTCCGAGCCGGCGACCACCTGATCGCTCAGGTGCACCGAACGGTCGGCCCCGAGGGAGACGGCCTTATGCAGCGCGCGCACCGCGCTTTCCGGGCCCATCGTCACGGCGACGATCTCCTCGACCGGGATCGCGCCACCCTCCCTGATCTGCATCGCCGCCTCGATGGCGTGCGTGTCATAGGGGTTCAGGTTCTTCTCGCCGCTGCGGTCCATGCGCCCCGTCGATGGGTCGATCCGCTTCTCGACGGCGGCGTCAGGAACCTCCTTCACCAGGACGCATATCTTCATACTCAGGGCATCTCCTTGGGTTCTGTTGAGTCAGATCCTACCTGGTCCGGCGGTTGACTGACGAGTCAATCAGCGATGAGATGTCCGCCCACCGGCGGTGGCGCCGCGGATGAAATCGACGATCGCCTGGGTCGGAGCGCCCGGCGTGAACACCTCGGCCACGCCGAGCCCCTTGAGCTCCGGGATGTCCTCTGCCGGAATGGTGCCACCGACGGTGATCACGACGTCGTCGATGCCCTGCTCGCGAAGCAGCTCCACGACGCGCGGCACCAGCGTCATGTGCGCTCCGGAGAGGATCGATAGGCCGACCGCGTCGGCGTCCTCCTGGATCACCGTCTCCACGATCTGCTCGGGCGTCTGGTGCAGTCCGGTGTAGATCACCTCCATGCCGGCGTCGCGCAGCGCGCGGGCGATGATCTTCGCGCCGCGGTCATGCCCGTCCAGTCCGGGCTTGGCCACCACGACCCTGATCTTGCTCTGGGTGGGCGAGGTCGCGGGCGGCATGGCGCCATACATTATGCGTCCGGGCAAGCCCCGCGCCGCCCGGCGCGACTCCAGGCCGCCACGGGCTCCGGTGTCAGCGGCCGCGACGGTCGCGTGCCCGGCGCGAGGCCGCGCGGCGGCCGTATGAGCGCGACTGCAGCCCGCGCGAGCCGCCGCGCGCCGCACGACCGTTGTCCGCGCGAGCCCCGTCGCTGTGTTCGCGCACGACCCGCCCGAGCGATGCGAGCGCGGTCCCAGCGCCGAGCGCGGCAAGCATCTTCAGGCGGCGGCCGAGACGGTCCAGGTGCAGGACCTCCCAGCCTTCCTCGCCGGCGATCCGCCGCAGGTGCGGGTCGGGGTTGACGACCACGGCATGCCGTACGGCGCGCAGCATCGGCAGGTCGGACTCCGAGTCGGAGTACGCGTATGAGGCGTCCAGGTCGATGTCCTCGCGCTCGGCGATCTCGCGCATCGACAGGACCTTGCCCTCGCGATAGTTGAACGGCCCGGCCGGCCGCCCGGTGTAGCGGCCGTCGACGATCTCCGAGCGCGAGCCGAGCCCTCCGTCGAAGGCAAGCACGTGTGCAAGCAGATCGGCCATCTCCTGCGAGGCCGCGGTGAGTATGTAGACGAGCTCACCGGCATCCTGGTGCGCGTAGGCGCGGGCGAGCATCTCGGGATACAGGCGCGGAAGCACCCCCGCGAGCACCCGCGGCGAGAGGCGCTCGAGGTCGCGGACGCGTACGCCGGCGATCATCCTGCCGACGCGCTTGCGCACGTCGTCGGCGCGGTCGTCGGTCGACCCGCGCAGGCGGAAGCGAAGGTTCTCGTACACGTCACGCGCAAGGCGGGCGCGTGTGATCATCCCGGTCTCGTACGCCGCCCGCGCGAAGAAGATCCCGGAGGACCCCGCCATCAGGGTCTTGTCGAGGTCGAAGAATGCTGCGGTGCGCGGCTTGCCGTTCGGAGAACCGCCGGCGCCGTGTCCGTCCCCGGCCACTAGACCTTGAGGATCACCGCGTCGCCCTGGCCGCCACCGGAGCAGATCGCCGCACAGCCGAGGCCACCGCCACGGCGCCGCAGCTCCAGCACGAGGCTGCCCAGGATGCGGGCGCCGGAAGCTCCGATCGGATGGCCGAGGGCGACGGCGCCGCCGTTCACGTTGACCCTGTCCTCGTCGATGCCAAGCATCCGGATCGAGTTCAGCGTGACCGAGGCGAACGCCTCGTTGATCTCCCACACGTCGATGTCGCCCGGCTGCAGCCCGGCCTTCTCGAGTGCCTTCTTGGCGGCGCTCGCCGGCGTCGTCGCGAGGTAGGCGAAGTCGTTGGCGGTCTGTGCGTGGGCCAAGATCTCGGCGAGGGCCTCCCGGCCGTTGGCGCGCGCCCACTCGTCGGAGGCCAGCACCAGCGCGCCGCCGCCGTCGTTGACGCCCGGCGAGTTGCCGGCGGTGTGCGAGCCCTCCTTGGCGACGAGCCCGGGCAGCGACGCGAGCTTCTCCAGCGAGGTGTCACGGCGCGGACCCTCGTCGACCTCGACCACGGTGTCGCCCTTACGGCCCTTGACCGTCACCGAGACGATCTCTTCGGCAAGGCGGCCCTCGTCGGTGGCCTTCAGCGCGAGCTCGTGCGAGCGCAGCGCCCAGCGGTCGAGATCAGCGCGGGTCATCTCGAGCTCGTCGCCCACTTCGGTGGCCTCGACGAACATCTGCTTGCCCGAGAACGGGTTCGTGAGCCCGTCGTGGACCATCGAGTCGAGCATCTTCGCGTCGCCCATGCGGTAGCCGAAACGTGCCTGCGGGAGCAGGTAGGGAGCGCCGGACATCGACTCCATCCCACCGCCGACGCCGACGTGCATGTCGCCGGCGCGAATCGCCTGGTCGATGATCACCGAGGCTCGTAGCCCAGACGCGCAGACCTTGTTGATGGTCTCTGAGGAGACCTCCTTGGGGACGCCGGCCTTGATCTGGGCCTGGCGCGAGGGGATCTGCCCCTGGCCGGCCTGCAGCACCTGCCCCATGACGACATGCTCGACCTGCTCGGGCTCGACGCCGGAGCGCTCGAGGGCGGCGGCGATCGCCAGCCCGCCCAGCTCGGTGGCGTCCAGCGAGGACAGTCCGCCGCCCATCTTGCCGATGGGCGTGCGCGCGGCGCCGAGGATCACGGTCTTGGGCATTGGAGGCGGTCTCTCCCAGCGGTCGTCAGAGGGACGGAGATCGAGAATGGTAGTGCAACCCCCCGCGATCACCCGAGCCGTCCTCCGAGCCGGCGGCGCGATCGTCGGCCGACGAAGCTCAGCAGGGCGATCGGGCTGGCGGGCGGATATCGTGGCGGTGCATGCAGGTCTCCGCGATCTCCCAACCCACGACCGACAGCGACGCCGACACGATCGCGATCGGGGTCTTCGAGGACGAGGAGCTCCCCGCCGACGCCCCCGAGGAGCTCGGCGCCCTGCTCGCCGCCGGGGAGGCCAGGCGCTCCTTCAAGAGGCTGGCGCTGACGCACGTCGACGGAAGGCGCTGGCTGCTGGTCGGCTTCGGAGCCCGCAAGGACTTGACGCCCGAGCGCGCGCGCGTCGCCGCCGCGATCGTGGCCGGGCGGGCGAGCGAGCTCTCGACGCGAGCGCTCTGCTGGGCGGCGCCCGGCGACGATCCGGCCCTCGCGGCAGCGCTCGTGGAGGGCACGATCCTCGCCGACTACCGCTTCGAGCGCCACAAGTCCGCTCCCGCCGACGCCGAGGACGGCGACGACGCCCCGAAGCGGCTCGAGCGCCTGATCGTCTCGGGCCCGGCCTCGCTGCAGGGGCCGACCGCCGAGGCGGCGGCGCTCGGCGAGGCAGTCAACCGGGCGCGCGACCTGCAGAACCGCCCGGGCAACGACCTCACGCCGACGGCATTGGGCGACTATGCGGCCGCGCTCGGCGAGCAGATCGAGGGCCTGTCGGTGCAGGTCGAGGGGCGCGAGGGCATCGTCGCCCGAGGGATGGGCGCGTTCGCCGCGGTAGCGCAGGGCTCCCACCAGGAGCCTGCCCTGATCACGATGAGATATCAGGGAGCGTCGACAGCTGGGCGTCAAGGTCCGTCCGCCCCGACGCTCGGCCTCGTCGGCAAGGCGGTGACGTTTGACAGCGGCGGCATCTCGCTGAAGCCGGGGGCCAAAATGTCGGAGATGAAGTTCGATATGTCGGGCGGGGCCGCCGTGATCGAGGCCGTTGCGACGATCGCCCGCATGCAATTGCCGGTCAACCTCGTGGCGGTGGTCGGCGCCACCGAGAACCTGCCGAGTGGCCATTCGATCAAGCCGGGCGACATCGTGACGGCGGCCAACGGAAAGACGATCGAGGTGAACAACACGGACGCCGAGGGACGCCTGGTGCTGGCCGACTGCCTGTGGCACGCTCGCGAAGAGGGAGCTGAGCAGCTGGTCGACCTGGCGACGCTGACGGGAGCCGTGATCGTCGCGCTGGGATCCACCTACGCGGGGCTCATGAGCAACGACGAGGAGCTCGCGCGGCGCATCACAGCAGCGGGCGAGCGCACGGGTGAGACCGTCTGGCGCCTACCGCTGCACGAGGAGTACGACGAACTTGTGAAGGGCACCTACGGCGACCTCGACAACGCCCCCGAAGCTCGCAAGGCGGGGACGATCGTCGGTGCCGCGTTTCTGTCGAACTTCGTCGGCGATGTCCCGTGGGCCCATCTCGACATCGCGGGCTCCGCCTGGGACCTCAACCGTGCCTACGTCGGCAAGGGCGCATCCGGCTACGGCGTGCGGCTGCTCGTCGAGCTCGCGAAGTCCTACATCAGCTAAGCGGCCGACGCGAGCATGGACTTCGACCTGTCAGCCGACCACGAGCTGATACGGCGCACGGTCAGGGAATTCGCCGAGGGCGAGGTCGCGCCGCTGGCCGAGGAGCTCGACCGGACAAAGTCGTTCCCGTACGCGATCGTCGAGAAACTGGGCGAGCTCAACCTGATGGGCATCCCGTTCCCGCAGGAGTACGGCGGCGGGGGCGGCGACACGCTCGCGTACGTGCTCGCCGTCGAGGAGCTCACGCGGGTCGACTCCTCGGTGGCGATCACGCTCTGCGCGCACACCTCGCTCGGCACCCAGCCGGTGTACCTGTTCGGCGACGAGGAGCAGAAGCGCGAGTGGTTGCCGCGCCTGTGCTCGGGCGAGCGGCTCGGCGCGTTCGGCCTGACCGAGCCGGAGGCCGGCTCTGACGCCGGCAACACGCGCACGCGGGCGCGTGCGCAGGACGGCGAGTGGGTGATCGACGGAGCCAAGCAGTTCATCACCAACGCGGGCACAGAGATCTCGGGGATGGTCTGCATCACGGCGGTCACCGGTGAGGATGGAGCCGATCCCTCCCACCCCAAGGAGATCTCGAACATCATCGTCGCGAACGGGACGAAGGGCTACGAGCAGGGCGCGCCCTACCGGAAGATGGGCTGGAACGCGTCTGACACCCGCCCCCTGACGTTCAGCGACTGCAGGGTTCCCGAGGGCAACCTCCTGGGTCCTCGCGGCGCGGGCTTCAAGCAGTTCCTGCACATTCTCGACATCGGCCGGATCGGTGTCGCCGCGATGGGCGTCGGGCTGGCCCAGGGAGCTCTCGACCAGGCGCTGGCCTACGCCAAGCAGCGCCGGGCGTTCGGCAGGCCGATCTCGAAGTTCCAGGCGATCCAGACCAAGCTCGCCGACATGAGCACCGAGATCGAGGCGGCGCGCCTGCTCGTCTACAAGGCCGCGCGGGAGAAGGATGCGAAACGCAACTTCACCCTGACCGCGGCGCAGGCGAAGCTCAAGACCGGGCGCCTGGCGGTGCGCTGTGCCGAGGAGGCCGTCCAGATCCACGGCGGCTACGGCTTCATCGAGGAGTATCCCGTGTGCCGCTTCTATCGTGACGCGAAGATCCTCACGATCGGCGAGGGCACCGACGAGGTGCAGCAGATGGTTATCGCCCGCGCTCTCGGGGCATAGGCATAGTCAAGATGGCCGACGCGCCTGCGATGGAGCGCTACACGGCGCCGCCGGAGGCGGTGCGCAGGCGCGGCGGCAACGGGCAGGCCACGCTGGCGGACTGCCTGCGGGAGTTCCTGCGCCAGCCATCCCCGCCCTATCTGCTCGGAGCCGTCGCGATCGCGCTGGCACTGCGACTCGCGCAGGGGGACTGGAGCTGGCGCGACGCGGTGGTCGCGGTCGGTCTTGTCGCAGCCACGCCGTTCGTGGAGTGGATGATCCATGTCTATCTGCTGCACGCCGGGCCGATCAACTTCCGCGGGCGAGAGGTGGAGATGCTCACGGCGCGCGAGCATCGTGCCCATCACGAGGCGCCGGGTGTCCTCAACGGCGTCCTGCTGCCGGTCTACGGCGTGGTCATCTTCCTGGCGATGATCGCTGTCGTGAACTGGCTGCTGGCGTTCGGAATCGAGCTCGTGCTCGGCGGTCCACGCCTCGCGTACGCGACGACCGGAGTGCTCGTCAGCTTCGCGATCCTCGCGGCGTATGAGTGGACGCACTTCCTGATCCACGCCCCCTACAAGCCGCGAGGTCGCTACTTCAAGGCGATCTGGCGCAACCATCGCCTGCATCACTTCAAGAACGAGCGCTACTGGTTCGGGGTCACGTCGACGATCGGCGATCGCGTGATCGGCACCCTGCCGGATCAGCGCTCGGTGCCGCGCTCGGCGACGGCGCGCTCGCTGCACGGCTGACACGGCAGGCCGCCGCGCGAGCGCTCCTCAGGAACCGCTGTGCGGGCGCGGCTCGAGGATCACGAGCGGGATCTCCCGGTCTGTGCGCCGCTGATAGTCGTCGTAGCCGCTGTAGACGCCGACGACGACCGGCCACAGACGCTTGCGCTCCTCGGGGTCGGCGACGCGGGCGTGCACGTCGAGGTGACTCGAGCCCACCTGGACCGTCGTGTCAGGGTTCGCGAGGAGGTTGTGAAACCAGGCGGGGTTCTTCGGATAGCCGCCCTTGGAGGCGACCAGCACGAAGTTGTCCCCGTCGCGCGCATAGACGAGCGGGCTGGTGCGCCTGCTGGCGCTCCTGGCGCCGACGTGATCGAGCAGCAGCATCGGCGGCGAGCCGGGGAAGCGGTGTCCGATGCGACCGTTCGTGGCGCGATAGACGGCGGCGTGGCCGCCCATCACGCGCCTGAGCACCGGCCAGCTGCGATCTGCCAGGTTCAGGTAGTCCATCGCCTGCCGACCCTACTCGATCGCCCGCTGCATCCCGGGGGCGCGCTCGAGCAGCACCGTCGCCGCGCTGGCGGGGTCGAGCCGGCGCTTGACGACCTCCTCGAGCAGGCGCTTGAACTCCTCATCCTCGCCGAGGTCCTCCTCCAGGCGTCGCCGCATGCGGGCGGTCGCGATCGCGAGGACCTCGTTACGGAGGTTGCGCCTGCGCCGCTCGTCCAGCGCTCCGCCCGCGAGGATGTGGGCGCGGTGCGCCTCGAGGCTCTCGACTAGCTCGGGGACCCCCTCCCCCCTGCCCGCCTCGGTCTTGATGATGGGCACGCGCCAGCCACCGACCCTCTCCTCAGCCGAGCGGTCGAGGTTCGCGAGCGACAGCACGCCACGGATCTCTCGAACCATCGTGTCGGTCAGGGGATGGTCGGCCTTGTTGATCACGATCACGTCCGGGATCTCCATCACGCCGGCCTTCAGCGCCTGGATCGAGTCGCCCGACCCGGGCATCAGCACGAGCACGATCGTGTCGGCGTGGTCGATGATGTCGATCTCCGCCTGACCGACGCCGACGGTCTCGACGAATACGTCCTGTCGTCCGGCGGCGTCGAGCAGCAGCGCGGCCTGCAGCGCCGCCTCGGAGAGGCCGCCGAGCGCGCCCCGGTTTGCCATCGAGCGGATGAAGACGCCCGGATCGAGGAAATGCTCGGACAGGCGGATCCTGTCGCCCAGCAGGGCTCCGTGGGTAAAGGGGGAGGAGGGATCGATCGACAGAACGCCGACCGTTCGTCCGGCTTCGCGCCTTGCCTTCGTGACCGCGCCGATCAGCGTCGACTTGCCGACACCCGGTGGTCCGGTGAAGCCGACGACGGCCGCCGAGCCGGTGTGCGGATAGACCTGCTTGACGAGCTCCCATCCCTCCGGCCGGTCGTCCTCGACGAGCGTGATGGCGCGCGCGAGTGCGCGACGGTCGCCGTCGAGGAGACGCTGGGCGAGCGTGGGGTCGGTCATCGCGGCGCAATCATCGCAGGGGCCGGCTCCGCGCCAGAGTCCCTTACGATTCGCCGGCGATGGAGCTTCTCGCCGACCCCTCAGCCGAGCCGGGCACCGAGGCGATCGCCGCCACGGTCCGTCGCGCGCCCGAGCCGCCGCACGGCGGCCTGCTGACATTGGCGCGGTTCCTGCGCGCCAACCACATGGTCACGCCGGGCTACGGGCTTCTGCTGTTCCGCTATCTGATGCTGAAGCTCCGCTTTGGCAGACGGCTGCAGACCGATGGCATCTGCTTCATCTGCCCGGGCGTCAAGCTCGAGATCGGGCGCGACGCCACGCTGCGAATCGGGCGCTGGGCATGGATCGGGCACGGCAGCAAGATCCGCGTGCACGAGGGCGAGGTCGACATAGGCGCCAAGACGGTGATCGGGCAGGAGTGCACGATCTCGGCTTTTCAGCGCGTCTCGATCGGACGCGAGTGCATTCTGGCCGACCGCGTGATGCTGATCGACTTCGACCACGGCGTCACGGAGGTCGAGCGGCCGATCCGCCTGCAGGGCATCTACAAGCGAGACGTGTGCCTTGGTCACAACGTCTGGATGGGATATGGAGCCTGCGTGCTTCGCGGGGTGACGATCGGCGAGAACAGCATCGTCGGCACGGGCGCCGTGGTGACGAAGGACTTCGCCGCGAACTCCGTGCTGGGAGGGATCCCGGCGCGTTTGATCCGCATGCGCGACGCGCCGCGGTCGATGCGCTTCGAGTAGCGGCGCCGGCGTTACGGAGCCAGCGCCAGCGACGCAGGGTCGGCGTCGACGGCGAGGTTGCGCAGGGCGCCCAGATCGGCATGCTCGCGGTCGTCGAGCGCCCGGTCCAGTGCTCCCCTGTGCGCCTCGAAGCGCTCGTGGGCATAGGGGACCGTCAGGCCCCTTGAGACCATGAACGGCCAGTCGCTGGCCTGCATCGCCAGCAGCTGGCGCACGGCGGCCTCGCCGGCATCCTCGGCGGCGAGGACCCGAAGCTCGGCGGCGCGCGCGGCGAATGCCATGTCGGACACCGCCGGGCCCGACCATGTCGACAGATCGCCGCCCCGCCCCCAGCTCGACGCCTCCATCGGCAGATCGGCGCGGTCGGCTGCCGCGACCGGCTGGCCGCGAGCCAGCGCGTCGTCCAGGCGCAGCAGCTCGAGCCCCTGCCGGGAGCACTCCTCGACGACCGCCTCCAGCCAGGCGAGACCCTCATACCACCAGTGCCCGAGCAGCTCGGTGTCCAGGGCGCATACGACCAGCCCGCCTCCCGGCAGAGCGGTCCCTGTGGACTCGTGCGCGCCCCGCAGGCGGCCGATCGTCCGCGCGACGAAGTCGGCGGCGTGCGCCCGCGCCTGCGCCAGCGCGCGGGGATGGTCGTAGGCGCCACCGCCGTTGTCCCACGGATTGTGGTGGTGAACGGTGTGGTGGTGGTAGTCGCGGTAGACGGGGCTCGCCGGATAGCCGTCGTCGCTCCAGACCAGCGAGATCGTGCGACGGTCGATCGGCACGAGCGTTAGGCCGGAGTCGCTGGCAAGCGGCGCGAGGTGCTCGTTTGACCCGAGCCCGAAGCAGCCGGTCAGCTCCACGCAGGCGGCGCTCGCGCCCGCCTGGGCGAGGACGCTCTCGAGCACCGGTGCGTAGGCGCACTCGGGCAGCCAGAAGCCGCCGCCCCAGTCGCCGAAGCGACGGCGGTGCGCCGTCACGCCCGTCTGCACCTGCAGACGTACGCCGGCATCGGTCGCGAGCAGCGGCAGCACCGCATGCGTCGCCGAGGACGTCCACTGCGCGTGCGGCGCAAATGCCCCGATCAGGTCGCCGCCCCGGCGCTCGAGACCCTCGAGCGCGCCTGCGTAGTCACCCCAGGAGCGCTCGAGCTCGAGCGCAAGCTGCTCGTGGCCGCCTGCGCGCATGCCGGCGGCGTCCTCCTCGTGCGTGTGGCGACGGACCTCCTCGACGAAGGTCGCAAAGCGCCGTGGTAGGCCGGGCGCTTCCAGCTGGTCGCAGAGCACCGGCGTGAGCGACAGCGTCAACGGCGCGCCGCGGTCGAGGATGTCGAGCAGCGGCAGATAGCAGCCGGCCATCGCCTCCCACAGCCACTCCTCCCCGAACGGCCACGTCCCGAAGCCCTCGACGTAGGGCATGTGGGTGTGCAGAACGATCGCCAGCGCGCCGCGGTCCTCGGCCGATCTTCCAACGGTCGCGCTCACGCTGTGCAGACGGCGAGGAAGTCGAGTGCCCGCTCCATGTCGGCGTCGCCGGCGGGGCGCAGCGCGAAGTCCGACGTGGAGATCGCCGGCGTGAACCAGCCGTAGAAGCGGCGCGTGACGCCGATCTGCCGATGCACACGATCCCAGCCGAGGCCCAGCGCCAGCTCGTGAGCGCGCAGCTTGCGGGCGTGGAAGAGGCCGTAGAGCTCGACCGTCGAGAAGCGGTCGCGGCACAGCCGCTCGAACTCGTCCGCGCGGTACTCGTGCACGTGCCAGGGGTTGCCCGAGCGCGTCTCCCCCTTTGGCGCGAGGGTGGAGACGTTGGGGGTCGACACGAACACGGTACCGGGGCCCTGCCCTCCCGGCGCACCGGAGACGAGCGAGCGAAAGTGCTCGAGCACATCTCCGGGCTGCTCGACATGCTCGATCGTCTGCAGGAAGACGACTGCGTCGGCCGGCTCGGAGAAGGTGTCCACGAGCTCACGCACGAAGCGCAGGTTCGAGCGCCGATAGCGCAGCCGAGCGTGCTCGTGTGCCTCCGGGTTCGCGTCCACGCCCGTGACGCTGTCGGCGACTCGGGCCAGCACGTCGGCGCCGTAGCCCTCGCCGCAGGCCATGTCGATCACGCGCATACCCGCCACCCGCGCGGCGATCCACTCGTAGACGACGAGGTGACGGCGAAACCAGTAGTTCTCCTCGGGCACGTCGGGGAGCGTCCGCTCGCCCGTCAGGGAGAGCGGGGGGACGCCATCAGGCTGGTCTCGCTGAACGTAGGTGATGGATGTCAAGAGATACCGTCGTCCCGACTACTCAAATGCAGGGGCGCGGCGCCGCCGGGGCGCGCGAGTATATGGTCCCCGCCCGTGCCGTCGAGCCTCAGCGCCACGCAGATCCGGGATGCCAACACGCGTTACCACGACGTGGCCGCCGACCACTACGACTCCAAGTGGGGCATCGACTTCAGCGAGCTCGGCTGCCGGCAGGTCCAGAGCAAGATGCGCAAGGCCCTCGGGCGAGAGCCCGGTCACTATGCGCGCTCGCTTGAGATCGGAGCGGGAACGGGATACTTCACGCTGAACCTCCTGCGTGCCGGGCTGATCTCGGATGCGACGTGCAGCGACATCTCGCCGGGGATGCTCCAAACCCTGCAGTCCAATGCGCAGAGCCTCGGGCTGAAGGTCAGGGCCGAGCGGGCCGACGCCGAGCGCCTGCCGTTCGGCGACGACAGCTTCGATCTCGTCCTTGGCCATGCTGTCCTGCACCACATCCCGGACCTCGCACGCGCGTTCGCGGAGTTCGAGCGGGTGCTCGCGCCGGGCGGCACGATCATCTTCGCCGGCGAGCCGTCCCGCTACGGCGACCGGCTCGCGCAGGTGCCCAAGCGTCTCGCGTCGGCAGCCGCCCCGCTGTGGCGTCGCGCGATCGGCGCCGGGCGCGCCACGCTTGCCCAGGGCGGCGAGCGCCATGCGGCGCTCGAGGGAGTCGTCGACGTCCATGCCTTCTCCCCCGCCGAGCTCTCGCGCACCGCCACCGCGGCCGGCTTTCTGGACGTGCGTCTCAGCGGCGAGGAGCTGCTGGCCAACTGGTTCGGCTGGACCAACCGGACGTTGGAGGCGAGCGCCGATCCCGACGACGTCCCATTTGGGTGGCGCCTGTATGCCTACCGCGGATATCTGCTGCTGCAGGACGTCGACCGCCGGCTGCTCGAGCATCGCCTCCCGGCGGCGATCTTCTACAACCTGCTGCTCAGCGCGCGCAAGCGCGCGGCCCCCTAGCGTCGCGCGCTTTCTCCGGCAAGGCGCTGCGCAGGCCCACCTAAACTCAGCAGGATGCCCGAGCCACCCGCAATGGGGTTTCCGCTGTTCCCGCTGGGGATGGTGGCATTGCCAAGCGAGAGCCTGCCGCTGCACATATTCGAGGACCGCTACCGGCGGATGATCGAGCAGTGCCTGCTCGCCGACCAGGGCACGCTCGGGCGGCAGTTCGGCATCGTGTGGCTGTCCGACGAGGAGCTCAAGCAGGTCGGCTGCGCCTGCGAACTCGAGACGGTGCTCGAACGCATGGAAGACGGTCGCCTGAACATCCTCACGCGGGGTACGCGCCCGTTCCGCCTGCTCGAGCGCCAGGACGATCTCCCGTTCCCGGCCGGCGTCGTCGAGTTCCTGAGCGACGACGATGAGGAGCTCGACGGCGAAGCGGCGGCGGCGGCCCACGTCGTCTATCAGGAGCTCGTCAGGCAGGCGACCGACAGGACGCTCGAGGACAGCGAGCTCGGCGAGATGGACGCCTACCGGATGGCCGCGACCGTTGAGTTCACGCCTGACGCCAAGCAGCAGCTGCTCGAGCTGCGTTCCGAGAACGCCCGCCTGCGCCTGCTCGCGACACTGCTGCGCGAAGCGCTGGAGCGCCTCGACCTCGTCGAGCGCGCCCAGGCTCGCGCCCGCTCAAACGGCAAGGTGCGATTCGGCTAGCAAGCCGTCCCGCGCGGCCGGAACGCCATTGCGGCCAATGGCGGAGTCGTCTCGCGCGGGTCGCGGTCCTACTGCGGCAGGTGGCAGAGCTGCTGGGAGGTCTGCAACACGAACAGCGCGAGCTGGTGGAGCACCGCCGGCTGCCGCGGCGAGTTGTCGCTGAAGCGAGTGGTCCCGTCGACGTCGCGCACGTAGTAGCTCAACACCGAGCCGGGTAGCGCCGGCAGCGAGAGGTGCTTGGACGCGGGGTCATGGAGTTCTTCCTGGATGTCGCGTGCCCTGACGATTTCGGGGTCGCTCAGCCGCAGCGGCGGTCCGCCGTTGCAGCGCACGACGCCTTCTTCGTTGACGAGCAGCGTCAGCCGGGCTTGCGGCGTCGAGCCGCTTCGCTGGACGATGAACAGATCGGCGGCCCTGACGCCGCCGCATCCGGCGCTCGCGAGCGCTGCGGCCAGCGCGCATAGCGCGATCGCCGCTCTCATACGCTCACCGCGACCCCGCCACGTCGCGGATCGCCTGCTCCCGAGGGGACGCTCCCGCGCCGCTGCGCGGCCTGGACGCCGCCGAAGAACAGGTTTCGCTCGCCGAAGCGCACTATCCGGGTGTCTGGGTCGAGGCCGGTCAGGTCGACCCCCGGCTCTGCGAAGAGAACCCCGTTCTCGAAATGCACTCGCGGTGCATACACCGCGTCGCGAACGCCCATTCCGTGGTCGACGACGGCGACGATCGTCTGCAGCAGAGCCGAGCGTATCCGGTTTGAGCCGGCGCTCCCCAGCACCAGCTCGACCGCGCCGTCGCGCATCACGACCGAGGGGGCCATCATGCTGGGCATCCGCCGCCCAGGCGGATGGCGGTGGAAGCCGAGCGGGTTGAGATCCTCCTCGCCCATCACGTTGTTCAGATGGATCCCGGTCCCGGGGACGACGACGCCGGAACCCTCGCCGTTGGTGCAGGTCGCACTGCACGCGCAGCCGTCGGCGTCGATCACCGAGATGTGCGTGGTGGAGCCGAGACGCGTCGCGAGGAAGCGCTCGAGGAAGCCGTCCTGGTCCAGCCCTTCGACGAACTCGGGCGTGCGCTCCGACTGCGCGGCCGCCATGGCCTTCACCACGCCGCCGAGCGTCGGCGGGGATGGGCCCCGGTCCAGCAGCGCGAGCGAGTAGGCCAGCAGCGTGCCACCCGCCGACGGCGGCGGGTTCGTGAGGATCTCACGATCGCGGTAGCCGATCTGGACGGGCGCGCGTTCGATCGCGCGGTAACCGGCGAGGTCGGCGCTCGTCAGCGAGCCGCCGCGCGCCCGCAGCCACGCGCATACGGCCGCGGCGATGTCGCCGCGATAGAAGGGGTCCGGTCCGTCTGCGGCGAGCCGCGCCAGGGCATCTGAGAGATCGGGATTGCGCAGCATCTCCCCCTCGCGCAGGATGTGACCGTCGGGTGCCCACAGCGCGGCGCACTCCGGCGTGGACGTCAGCAGGTCGGCGAGGATCTTTGCCACGTATGCCTGGCCGGCGTTGAGCAGGACACCGTCACGGGCCAGCCGGGCGGCGGGTGCCGCGAGATCGTCCAGCCCCATGGTGCCCCAGCGCCGCACCGCCTCGCAGACGCCGGCTGGGGTTCCGTAGACGCCGCAGGAGGCCGCTCCGATATGGAAGACCTGGGCGGCATCGCCGAAGGAGACGTCGATGCCGTGCAACTCGACCTCGGAGCCGTCGCCCGTTCGAGTCGGAGCCTGCACGAAGAAGTCCAGCAGCGTCGGCTCGCGCCCACCGCCCGCCACGAGCATGTAGCCGCCTGCGCCCAGCCCGGTCAGCAGCGGCTCGGTCGCGAAGGACACGAGCATCGCCCCCACGGCCGCATCGATCGCGTTGCCGCCCTCGCGAAGGACCCGCGCCCCCGCCTCCGCCGTGAGCGGATGCCCTGCTGCGACGACACCCTTCTCGGCTACGGCCATTTACAGAGCGATACCACAGCCGGCGCCTACAGATGCCAAGCGCTGGCGCGAGATCAGGTCAAGCGTTCGGGATGATGAACTCGGGGATGTCGAGGTCATCCCCTTGCGAGCGCCGCCGGCCGACATCGCGGTCGCGCCGGCTGGAGCGCGGCTCGCCGGCACGCTGCAGGCGCACCTCGCCGCTCGCGGGCTCGTTGAAGCGGGCGACGCTCCTGCGTCTTCCCTCATCGCCGTAGCCGGTCGCCACGACGGTGACCCAGACCTGGTCGTCGAGCTTCTCGTCGACCATCGCCCCGAAGATGATGTTCGCGTCGGGATGCGCCGCCTCCGAGACGGACTTGGCAGCCTCGTTGACCTCCCACAGCGAGAGATTGGCCCCGCCTGTGATCGACAGCAGGATGGAGCGGGCCCCCTCCATCGATGTTTCCAGCAGCGGCGAGGAGGCGGCCTGCACGGCCGCGTCCACAGCCCGGTTCTCGCCGACCCCCATGCCGATGCCGAGCAGTGCGCTGCCGGCCTCCTTCATGATCGTGCGGACGTCGGCGAAATCGAGGTTGATCAGACCCGGGAGCGTCACCAGGTCCGATATTCCCTGGACGCCCTGGCGCAGGACGTCGTCGGCCACGCGGAAGGCCTCGACCATGGCGGTCTGCTTGTCGAGCACCGCCAGCAGCCTGTTGTTGGGAACGACGATCAGGGTGTCGACCTCGTCGGCGAGCGCGCTGACGCCGCGCTCGGCCTGCTCGCCGCGACGCGAACCCTCGAAGCCGAACGGCTTGGTGACGATCGCGACCGTCAGCGCCCCGACTTCGCGCGAGATCCGCGCGATCACGGGCGCCGCGCCCGTGCCGGTGCCGCCACCGGCGCCGGCTGTGATGAAGATCATGTCGGAGCCCTTGAGCAGTGCCTTGATGCGGTCGTAGTCCTCCATCGCAGCCTGGCGGCCGACGTTCGCATCGGACCCCGACCCGAGTCCTTTGGTGAGCTCGGCGCCGATGTGCAGCGTGATGTCGGCCGTCGACTGCTGAAGCGACTGCATGTCGGTGTTGATGGCGAGGAACTCGATGCCCTCGACCTCGGCCTCGACCATGCGGTTGACGGCGTTGACCCCGCCACCGCCGACGCCGAGAACGCGGATCACGGGCTGTCCGACGGGACCTGCGCTGGTGTGCTCGCGCGGATACTCGTCCATGACCGGACGGGTCGCGGGGCGCTCCATCACGTTCTCGGGGATGTCGGACGAGAATGCCTGTCGCAGGCGCTCGCGCGGGCTGGGGACGTGCACCTCTTCCTCCGGCAAGTCCTGAGGCGAGGCGCCGAGTGCGGGATGGGGAAGTCCGCTCTCGCGGGGATGGCGCTCGGGAGGGGCCGCGGGCTCGCGGGCCGGCGGCGGGGACGATGCGCCGGGCGGCTCGTCCGACTGCTCGGACTCCTCGGTCTTGCGGAACAGCGCGGCGAGAGGCCCTTCGCGCATGCTCGCGCGTTTAGCGTTGGCCATTGGTGAGAACCTCCTGCGCGAGTTGTCGGTAGGACTGGGCCGCAACCCCGTCCGGCTCATACTTCAGCACGGACATGCCCTTCACCGGTGCCTCGGCGAAACGCACGGTCTTGCGGATACGCGATGCGAAGACGCGGTCGCCGAAGTTTTCCTCGAGGATCTCGATCGCCTCCTTCGCATGGATCGTCCGTGAATCCACCAATGTCGGCAGGATACCCTCGATATCGACACCGGGATTGAGGTTCTCGCGGATCATCGCGAGGGTGTTCTGCAGCTGGATGAGGCCACGCATCGATAGATACTCGCACTGGACGGGGACGATCACCTTGTCGGCGGCCGTCAGCGCGTTGATCGTCAGCAGCCCGAGGCTCGGCG
>JAOPZB010000062.1 GCA_025964355.1 Solirubrobacterales bacterium
CAACCTGATTGGAGGCGGGGCAGCGACCGAGTCTCTTCCCGAAGGAGGCTACACGCGCTATCTCGCCGGAGGCGACGCGGCCCGCGAGCAGATGTCGATCTACGACGCCGCCATGCGCTACATCGGCGAGGGCATCGACCTCGTCGTGCTCGCCGGCCGCGAGTACGGGTCCGGATCCTCGCGCGACTGGGCGGCCAAGGGCACCAAGCTGCTCGGCGTAAGAGCGGTGATCGCGCAGAGCTTCGAGCGCATCCATCGCGCAAACCTCGTCGGAATGGGCGTGTTGCCGCTGCAGTTCCCCGACGGGGAGAGCGCTCGCTCGCTCGGGCTGACCGGCGAGGAGGTCTTCTCGATCAGCGGTCTGGCCGAGGCGATGGCCCACGGTGGCGCCCCGCCGAGCGAGGTGGCGGTCAGCGCGCAGCGCGATGGCGGTGACGCGGTGCGCTTCGATGCCCCGGTGCGCATCGACACTCCCCGCGAGGCCGAGTACTTCCGCCACGGCGGCATCCTGCAGTACGTGCTGCGAGCGCTGCTGGCCCGATGAGCCCGCGCGCCACACAGAAAGGATCGCGAGCGCCGAAACAGCCCCGCGGCGCAGGCGTGCCGCAGCTGCTGCTCGACCTGCTCGCCGCTCGCGGACCGTCCGGCTATGAGAGCGCGCCGGCTCACGTGTGGCGGGAGGCCGCCGGCAAGTTCGCCGAGGCCAGCACCGACGTGGTCGGCACGCCTCGCGCGCTCGTCGCCGCCAAGCACGGCGATCAGGCGGTGGCCCGCCGGCTGCTCGTGATGGGGCACATCGACGAGATCGGCCTGATCGTCACCCACATCGACGACGATGGATACCTGTGGTTTCGAGCGGTCGGCGGCTGGGACGCACAGATCCTCGTCGGCCAGCGCGTTGTCCTCGACAGCGACGGCGGTCCCGTCCCCGGCGTGATCGGCAAGAAGCCGATCCATCTGCTGCGCGACGAGGAGCGAAAGAAGGTCGCCGAGATCCGCGACCTGCACATCGACCTCGGCGCCAGCGACGGCGAGGAGGCCCGCGGCCGCGTCCGGATCGGCGACGTCGCGGTGATCGACTCGCAGCCCATCGAGCTCCCCAATGGCCGGCTCACCTCGCGCGCGTTGGACAATCGCCTCGGCTCATTCGTCGCGCTCGAGGCCGCCCGGCTGGTCGCCGAGGCCGGCGGCGCGCAGTGGGAGCTGGCGGCCGTCGCGGCCACACAGGAGGAGACCAACTTCGGCGGCTCTCGCACGAGCGCCTTCGCGCTCGAGCCCGATGCCGCGATAGTCGTCGACGTTACGCACGCAACCGATGCGCCGGGAATCGACGTCAAGGAGGCCGGCAAGCACGAGCTCGGCTCGGGCCCGGTGATCACCCGCGGGTCAACTCTCAACCATCGCCTGTTCGACCTGCTGCGCGAGACGGCCGAGTCCGAGGGAATCCCGTTCACCGTCGAGGCCTCGGCACGCGCGACAGGCACCGACGCCGACGCCGTTCACCTCAGCCGCGACGGCGTGCCGACGGGACTCGTCTCGATCCCCATCCGCTACATGCATTCGCCCGTCGAGCTCGTACAGCTCGAGGACGTCCACGCGTGTGCGCGCCTGATCGCGGCGGCGGCGCTGCGACTGGAGCCCGACACGGCGCTCGCGCCCTGAGGCGCGCCACCGAACGCGCGTTCAGGTGGATGCGCCGAGCTCGCTCATCGGCGCGATCTTGTACGGCCAGCCCGGCGCCCCGCCGATCGCGAGCAGGCGAAGGCCCTCCGGCCCAGAGTGCACCTTGCGCTTGGTCTCCGGCCCGACGCGCACGAGCGTCTCGCCGTCGAGGTCCACGCGCTCGCCTTCGATGTCGATCCATCCCGACCCGCTGAGCGCGACGAAGACCTCCTCCTGTCCGCTGTCGGCGTGGTCGTGTTCGGGATAGTCACTGAAGCTCGGGGGAAGCTGGATCACCTGGAAGCCGAATGCGGAGACGCCGAGCTCTGCCCTCGCCTTGACGAAGCCCCCGCCGAAGCCCGCCTCCATGTCCCCGATCTTCTTCGCCGTGTAGTCAGCCATCGCGCGCCATGCTAACCGCTCGGTGGCGGCAGCACGATCCCGAGCTGACGCGACTGCGCGAGCACCGTGCCATCCGCCGCCCAGATCACGCCGTCCTCCTCGAAGAAGCCGTCGTGGACGACGCGCGTGCTCATTCGGGCCAGGCACAGCTCCTCCGGGTCCGGCTCGGGCGAGCGCGGCATCGACGCGCGGAAGTGGACGGTGAGGTCGACGG
Source organism: Solirubrobacterales bacterium (assembly GCA_025964355.1). Classification (GTDB taxonomy): domain Bacteria; phylum Actinomycetota; class Thermoleophilia; order Solirubrobacterales; family Solirubrobacteraceae; genus Palsa-744. Next base: position 2,279 of record JAOPZB010000062.1, read on the forward strand.
TCGGGACGACCGATGGCTCGGTCAGGCGCGAGAACAGCGCCGGCAGCAGCGCGTCGCTGAAGAACGCCAGCGACATGGCATCGATCGCTCGCGGTTGCGCCAGGCCGACCCAGGCGCCGAAGTCCATCGGCTGCGTCGAGCCTGAGAAGGGGGCCGCGCCGATGCGCGGCTGCAGCACGAGATGGCGCGTGAAATGAGGGGCCGAGGGGTGCAGCAGCTCGCCGGACCGGCGCACCGGGTCCGCCGGCGCGACGTCCGGCGCAAGCAGGTCGGAGATCTCCGGCGCGCTCCACGGCACCGAGAAGGCCGCGAGCGCGAGCGCGATCGGCGAGCCGTCGCGCTCCATCCGCGCCGACAGGGTCGTGAGCGAGCGTCCAGCGCGCTCGGTCACCGTGCGGATCATCACCGGTCCGGGCTCCGGCGCCCGGGCATAATGGATCGTGAGCGAGCGCGGCGCGCGCACGGGGTCGGCGACCGTCTCGGTGAGCGCCCGCAGCAGCATCGCCGCGAGGTAGCCGCCGTGAGGGCCGCGCCCGGCCCGCCAGTCCGGTGAGACCTCGGCGGCGAAGACCATTTCCGACGGCGAGCCACCGACGCTGCGCACGGCAGTGTCGCGGTCGAACACGCCGAGCGCCGGCGCGTCTGGGTCAGCCACGCACGAGTCGCTTGTAGGTGATGCGGTGGGGACGGTCGGCCGCAGCGCCGAGCTGCGCGTGCCGGTGCTCCTCGTAGGCCTCGAAGTTGCCCTCGAACCAAGTCACCTGCGAGTCGCCCTCGAAGGCGAGCACGTGCGTCGCGACGCGGTCCAGGAACCAGCGGTCGTGGGAGATCACGATCGCGCACCCCGGGAACCCGAGGAGCGCGTCCTCCAGCGCCCGCAGCGTGTCGACGTCCAGATCGTTGGTGGGCTCGTCGAGCAGCAGCAGGTTGCCGCCGCTGCGCAGCAGCTTGGCCAGATGGACGCGGTTGCGCTCGCCGCCCGAGAGCTTGCCGATGCGAGCCTGCTGCGAGGAGCCCTTGAAGTTGAAGCCGGCCGTGTACTGGCGCGAGTTGACCTCGCGATCGCCGACCTTGATGTGCTCGAAGCCTTGGGAGATCTCCTCCCAGACGGTCTTCTCCGGGTTCAGCGAGTCGCGCGACTGGTCGACGTAGGCGAGCTCGACCGTCTCGCCGAGCTCGAGCGTGCCGTTGTCGGGCTGCTCCTGTCCGGTGATCATCCGGAACAGCGTCGTCTTGCCCGCGCCGTTGGCTCCGATCACGCCGACGATCCCCGAGCGGGGAAGGTCGAACGACAGGTCCTCGATCAGCAGCCGATCGGCGAAGCCCTTCGACACGGATGTGACGGTGAGGACCTTGTCGCCCAGCCGCGGCCCGGGCGGGATGTGGATCTGGACCTCGTCGAGCTTGACGTTGCGCTCTTCGGCGATCATCTCCTCGTAGCGGGCCAGGCGCGCCTTGGACTTGGTCCGTTTGCCCTTCGGGTTGGTTCTCACCCATTCGAGCTCGGCGGCGATCGTGCGCTCGCGACCCTTCTCCGAGCGCTCTTCCTGCGCGAGGCGCTTCTGCTTCTGCTCGAGCCAGCTGGAGTAGTTGCCCTGATAGGGGATCCCCTTGCCGCGGTCGAGCTCGAGGATCCAGCCGGCCACGTTGTCCAGGAAGTAGCGGTCGTGCGTCACGGCCACGATGGCGCCCTTGTACTCGGCGAGGTGCTGCTCGAGCCACGCCACCGACTCGGCGTCGAGATGGTTCGTGGGCTCGTCCAGCAGCAGTAGGTCCGGCGCGCGCAGCAGCAGCCGGCAGAGCGCCACGCGGCGACGCTCGCCACCGGACAGCATGCTCACGTCCGCGTCGGGCGGCGGCAGCCGCAGCGCGTCCATCGCGTACTCCAGCTGGGTGTCCAGGTTCCAGGCGTCGGCCGCTTCGATCTTTGCCTGGATGCGGCCGAACTCCTCGGCCGTCTCGTCGGAGTAGTTGGCGGCCAGCTCGTTGAAGCGGTCCAGCAGCGCCTTGGTCTCTGCGACTGCGTCCTCGACGTTGCCCCTGACGTCCTTGCTCTCGTCAAGCTGGGGCTCCTGCTCGAGCATCCCCACGGTCGCGCCGGGTGCGAGCGCCGCCTCCCCCCGGTACTCCTGATCGACGCCGGCCATGATCCGCAGCAGCGAGGACTTGCCGGCGCCGTTGTAGCCGAGAACGCCGATCTTGGCGCCCGGATAGAAGGCCAGCGTGACGTCGTCGAGCACCTTTTTGTCGGGCGGGTGAACCTTGGACAGCCGGTGCATCGTGAAGATGTATTGAGAGGACATTCGCAAGCAGGATAGAGAGGATCCCAAAGGCGTCCGCCCTCGCTAACGTTGTCGGGTCATGCCCGTAACGGTCCTGGATATAGAGCAGCACCTGCTCCTTCTGGAGCTCGAGGCGCCGTTCGACAAGCGCGACGTACAGCTCGCCCGCCGCAGGATGGCCAAGCGCTGGCACCCCGACGTGGCGCCGGCCGGGCGGCAGTTCGAGCACGAGCGCCATCTGAAGGCGATCAACGAGGCGGCCGACCAGCTCGAGCGCCTCGCCGAGGGCTCCCGGGGTGGAAGCGTCTCGCGTAACGCGGTGAAAGTCAGCGCCGCGGCGGCTCGCCGAGAGCGCGAGGAGGCCGGCAGGCGCGCCTACGAGGCCGAGCAGCGTGCCCGCGCCCAGGCCAAGGAGCGCGCGGTGCATGACCCGTTCGCCAGCAGGGTCCCCGACCACTCGGTCGTGCACCGCTATGCGCGCTGCGTCTCCTATCCGGAGTGGGGCGTCGGAACGGTCACCGGCATCTACTTCACCGACAATCCCGACCGCGACGGCGAGGAGGTCCTGCAGTGGGCGCGGGTGCGCTTCAGCCACGGCGTGCGGACCGTTCCCGCGGGGAGCCTTCGCTTCGTCGACTTCTCCAAACCCGACCCGGCCGAGGAGCGCGTCGAGCGCTTCATGCTCGCCGCACAGCGCGCGATGGCGGAGGGAGACTTCACGACCGCCGCCCAGCGGCTGATCTACGCGCGCGACGCCGAACCGCGCAACGTGGCAGTGCTCCGGCTGATGACGCTCGCCTTCTGGCAGGCGGGCAAGCTGGACGAGGCCGCCCGGGCCGTGCGCGACTGGGCGCGCGTCGACGGCAACCGGCCGGCCGCACATCGCTTCGCCGCGAGGATCTATGAAGACATGGGCGCCGTCGACCTCGCCGAGGAGGCGGCCGAGCGCGCCGCGCGACGCGGGCCCTCCGACGCCGGAGCGTGGGAGCGGCTGGGGCGCCTGAGACTGCGTCTGATGGACCGCGAGGGAGCGCTCGGGGCCCTTCGGCGCGCGCTGGCCCTCGGGGCCGGCGATGAGGCCCGAGAACTCGTCGCTCAAGCTCTCGCGCTCGAGCCGAGCGTCGCGGGGTAGTCCGGCGCTGCGCGGGCACGAGCGGCGCAGGACGGCTCAGAGCACGTTGACCGCCCGTGACACGATCAGGCCGAGGGTCACCAGCGAGACGACCGACTGGACGCCAATCAGCACCTTCACCATCGGCGTCAGCGGCATCGTGTCCGTCGGCGAGAATGCGGTGGCGTTCGTAAGCGAGACGTACAGGTAGTCGATGAAATGGGGCCGCCAGTCGCGCGGCTCGATCCTGTCGTCGGACATCTGCGGGAAGAGGAAGTCCGGTGGACCGTCGCGCCCCGCCGCTCGGCGCCCAGGTCCGCCGCGGTCGAGCTCCCAGTACCAGAGCGCGAAGATCAGGAAGTTGGTCAGCCAGATCAGCATGCCCGAGATGATCAGCTCGCGGCCATTTGCGGGATGGTGGTGCAGCAGGAATTTGCTCAGGGCCACGAGCGAGAAGATGTTCGCGACGCTGACGAGCCCGACCAGGCCGATGGCCACGCCGCGCCGGACGGGGTGCATGCCCTCGAGCTCTTTGGGTGACGAAAGGGCAAGGCCGATCAACAGCGCACCCTCGAGCGCGGGAATGAGCCAGGTGGGCCCGACGGTCAGCCGCTCGGGGAGGGTCAGCTGCAGCGCGATCGCGCCCAGCAACGTCATCCACACCGGCCAGAACGGTTCCGGCGCCGGCGGTGGCGGATAGACGCCTTCGCGCGCTGCTGGGATTTCCGCGTCCGCCACGTCAAACAGGGTATGCGCTGACTGCCGCGCCGGGGCACCAACGACCACGGCCGCGCTAGCCTGAAGCCCAATGGGGATCGAGAATCCGGTTCATCTCCTGTTCATCGCGATCGTGGCGCTGATCGTGCTCGGTCCGCGGCGCCTGCCCGAACTGACACGCGCGGTCGGCCGTGGCGTGCGCGAGTTCCGGGAGGCCATCGGCCAGCAGGGCTCGCCCCCGGACCACGTCATCGAGGCCGATTCAGAGGTCGACGAGGAGCTCGCCCCAGGCCAAGCTGCGACCGGGCACGAGCCGGTGGCCGCCCCGGTGCCTGAGCCGGCGCCTGCCTCCCGTCCGGCATCCGATGGTCAGACGGTCGGCGCCGCCACGATTGATCCGGCGCAGCCGGTACGGTCGGGAGATGCGCCTGATCGTCGCCCGCTGTGAGGTCTCCTACGTCGGTCGCCTGACGACCAGCCTGCCTGAGGCCGTGCGGCTGCTGATGCTGAAGGCCGACGGCACGTTCATGGTGTGGGCCGACGGGGGCGGTCCGAACGTCAAGCCGCTGAACTGGATGACACCGCCCACGGTGGTCGACGAGCAGGTAGGAGAGGACGGTCGTCTGCAGCGCCTGGTCGTGCGTAAGCGTCGACTCGAGGACCGACTGGAGATCACCGTGTCGGAGGTCCTCTCGGAGGTGGAGCACCAGCTCGACGCGCAGGCCTCGCTCGAGAAGGAGGGGCTCGAGCAGGAGCTCCAGGTCCTGCTGGCCGCGGCCCCGCAGTGGTGTGGCGAGGGCCTGCGGCTGGTGCGGCGCGAGTGGCCGACGGACATCGGACCGGTGGATTTGATGTGCAGGGATGGCGCCGACGACTGGATCGCGGTGGAGATCAAGCGGATCGCCACGATCGACGCGGTCGAGCAGCTGACGCGCTACCTCGCGCGGATCCGGCTCGATCCGGCGCTCGCGTCCTGCCGCGGCGTGCTCGCGGCCCAGGTGGTCAAGCCGCAGGCCCGCGTGCTCGCGCAGGCGCGGGGAATCGAGTGCGTCGAAGTCGACCTGGAGGTGCTTCGCGGCGAGCGGGAGCCCGACCTCAGGCTGTTCGCCGCCTGAGCCCGGCCCGACCTCGGGTGGACAGGGGTGATGGCAGTGGTAGCCGCGGGGATCTTCGACAGCCTGCTCAGCAGCTTCGGGTACCTCGCGGTGTTCGCGCTCGTGGGCGTGGAGAGCCTCGGGATTCCGCTGCCCGGCGAGACGATGCTGATCACGGCTGGGATCTACGCCGGCACGACGCACAACCTGTCGATCGCAGGAGTGATCGGCGCGTCGAGCGCCGGCGCGATCATCGGCGACAACATCGGCTACCTGGCCGGGTACGAGGGCGGGGTGCCGTTCCTGCGGCGCTTCGGCAGATACATCCGGCTCGACGAACGCCGCCTCAGGCTCGCGCGCTACCTGTTCTCCAAATACGGCGGGAGGGTCGTTTTCTTCGGGCGCTTCGTCTCGATCCTGCGCACCTACGCGGCCTTCTTCGCCGGCACGAGCCGCATGCGCTGGCGCCGCTTCTTCCTCTTCAACGCCTGCGGGGGCATCATCTGGTCACTGGCCTTCGGGCTCGCTGCCTATTACGGCCAGAGCGCCTTCCAGAGCCTGAGCACGCCGCTCGACGTCGCTCTCGTCCTGCTGGCGCTCCTGGCCGTCGTGGCCGTCGTCCGCTTTGTCCGCCGCCACGCTCAGCGCCTTGAAGCGGAGGCAGAACGCGCGTTCCCCGACGGGTCCTAGACGACACTCGATCGGTCCAGCGCAGCCGCTCCTGGCCGCGGTGCGATGATGCCCCGTGATGCAAGGCTCGCGCCAGACGGCGGGGGCGCGCCCCTTCGGGGCAAGCTCCCGCGGTGACGATCGCCAACGGCGCAGGGCCCGCATCGTCGCGCTCGTGCGCTCGATCCCCGAGGGATTCGTGCGAACGTACGGCGACATCGACGCCGCCGCGCCGCGGCTCGTGGGGCAGGTGCTCTCGACGACCACCGATGACCTGCCTTGGCAGCGGGTCGTGCGCTCGGACGGCAGCATCCCGATGGGGGAACGGCAACGTGAGCTCCTGCTGAAGGAGGGAGTGCCGATGCGCGGCGACCGCGTCGAGCTGCGCCAGGCGCGGCTTCCGCCCGAGATCTCCTAGGGACGCGCGCTAGGCGGCGTCAGGCCAGGTTGCGGCGCCGGGAACGCCATCGCCGTCGGGAGGCTTCGGTCCACCTACTGCGATGACGTCGAGTCCCTCCGGGCCCGCCTCGAAGGCCCGCACGACCTCCGGCGCGACACGGACCACGTCCCACTGGCGAAGATCATGGACCTCGCCGTCGAGCAGGACGCGCCCTGAGCCGGCCACGACCACGTAGGCCTCCTCCTGCTCGCGGTGGCTGTGGGCCATCGGGCTGCGCAGGTTTGCCGCGTAGCGGAAATGACTGATCCCGAGGTCACGCGAGTCCAGCTGCTTGCGGCCGAACCGCCCCTCGATCCCCGGAGCCCGGTCTCCGACCGAGTCCTCGAGTTCCAGCAGGTTCACGGTGGCGAAGCTGGACATGGGTCTCCTTTGTCAAAAGCGATTGTCGTCTCTGCGGTTTCAACCTTAGCTTCGTGTCGACGGCGACCCGCTCAGCCGCGCCCCGGCTCTCCGACGAGGGTACGCTCCTGTCCCCGAGCAAGGAGTGCCCAGATGAGCGCCGAGCAAACTGCCGTGTCGACCGCCGAGGCCGTGATCACCGAGCGGCGCGGGAGCGTCCTGTTGATCACCCTCAATCGTCCCGAGGTGCGCAACGCGGTCAACGCGGCGCTGGCGGCGGGCGTTGCCGGCGCCCTGGATGAGCTGGACGGCGACGAGGGCCTGTCGGTCGGCGTCCTCACGGGCGCGGGCGGGTTCTTCAGCGCCGGGATGGACCTGGGGGCGTTCGTCAAGGGCGAGTCCGCCTGGTTCGGCGATCGCGGCTTCGCCGGCATAACCCAGCGCGCGGCGCGCAAGCCCCTGATCGCAGCGATCGAGGGCTTTGCGCTCGCGGGCGGGATGGAGATCGCGCTGGCATGCGATCTGATCGTCGCCGCCAGGGGGGCGAGGCTGGGTATCCCCGAGGTCAAACGCTCACTCGTCGCGGCGGGGGGAGCGTTGCTGCGGATGCCGCGACGCATGCCCTACCACGTGGTCATGGAGCTTGCGCTGACCGGGGATCCGCTGCCGGCCGAGCGCTTTTCAGAGCTCGGTCTGGTGAACCGTCTCGTGGAGCCCGGCGCAGCGGTCGAGACGGCGCTCGAGCTGGCTGCGAGCCTCGCCAAGAACGGCCCGCTCGCGCTGATCGCCACCAAGCAGATCCTCCAGGAACAGTTCGACTGGACGAGCACCGAGATGTGGGACAGGCAGGGCGCGATCTCCGGCCCCGTGTTCGCCTCCGAGGACGCCAGGGAGGGCTCGGCAGCCTTCAAGGAGAAGCGCGATCCGATCTGGCAGGGTCGCTAGTAGCCGCGACGCTTGCGGCGCCGCTGGCGCCAGACCTGCACGAACCGTCGCCACAGCGCAGCCATCAGCGCTCGCCCGGCGTCTTGCGCGGATATTGCGAGATCGGCTGGCGCAGGTCGATGGCGGTGGTGACGATGCGGTTCTGTTCGTCGACGTGCGCCGCCGGATAGCCCTCGCCGGGGCTCGCGCGCTCGGGCCGCCCGATGTAGCCGAAGTGCATCCCCTGGGGCATGATCTGCATAAGCCTTGGGAACATGTGGGCGCGTGCGCCCATGTTGCGGGGCTCCTCCTGCACCCACAGCACCTCGCGCAGGTTTGGATAGCGTCCCATCAGCTCGAGTATCTGACCCTCCGGGAACGGATACAGCAGCTCGACGCGGGCCACTGCGAGGCCCGGGTGGCTCGGCCGGTCGGGGTGCCCGACGAGGTCGTAGTAGATCTTCCCGGTGCACAGCACCAGGCGCGTGACCTGCTCGTCGCGGACGCCCGGCTCGGCTAGGACCGGTAAAAAGCGCGTGTTCTCTGCCATATCGGCGATCGAGCTGGTCGCCTGCGCCAGGCGCAACAGCGACTTCGGCGTCATCACCACGAGCGGACGCTGCTTGGCGATGCGCGCCTGACGGCGCAGGAGGTGGAAGTACTGTGCCGGCGTCGTCGGGCTGGCGACGCGGATGTTGCCCTCGGCGGCGAGCGTGAGGAATCGCTCCAGCCGCGCGGAGGAGTGCTCGGGGCCGGAGCCCTCGTAGCCGTGCGGCAGCAGCAGGGTCAGCCGCGAGGTCTGGCCCCACTTGGCGAGCCCGGAGACGATGAACTGATCGACGATCACCTGGGCGGAGTTGACGAAGTCGCCGAACTGCGCCTCCCACAGCACGAGCGTCTCGGGCGCCTCCTGGCTGTAGCCGTACTCGAACCCCAGACAGGCCAGCTCCGACAGCGGGCTGTTGTGCAGCTCCAGCGGCGCCAGCGCCTCGGGCATGTTCTGGATCGGGCAGACGGTCTGGCCGGTCTTCGCGTCGTGCAACACGAGATGGCGCTGGCTGAAGGTGCCACGCTCGGTGTCCTGGCCCGTCAGGCGCAGAGGCGTCCCCTCGGTCAGCAGCGACGCGAACGCCAGGGCCTCGGCGTGCGCCCAGTCAATCGTCGGCGCGCGCGGGTCCTCGCTGCTCAGCGCCTCGCGCCTGCGATCGAGCTGTTTGACGAGCTTCGGGTGGACCGTGAAGCCGTCCGGCACGCGCAGCAGCTGCTCTCCGAGCTCATGCAGGTGGGCGGCCGGGACCGCGGTGTCGACCTCCGGGCTCGGCGAGCGGTCGAGCTGGTACTCGCCCGTGCCGTGCTCCTCGGCCTCGTGCTCGCTCGCCGCCGCGATCTTGGTCTTCAGTCGCTGGTGCAGGAGCGTGAGGTTGTCCCACACCTCCTGGGCCTGGCGATCGACCTCGTCCTGCGTGACGACTCCCTCCTCGAGCAGGCGATCCGCCCACAGCTCTGCGACGCGCTTCTTGGTCTTGATCTTGGCGTACATCTCCGGCTGCGTGTAGGCGGGCTCGTCGGACTCGTTGTGGCCGAAGCGGCGATAGCCGATGAGGTCGATCAGGACGTCGTGGCCGAACTCCTGCCGGAAGGCGAAGGCAAGCCGCACAGCGCTCATGCAGGCGGGGACGTCGTCTGCGTTGACGTGGATGATCGGCACGTCGAAGCCCTTCGCGAGATCGGATGCCCAGCGCGTGGAGCGCGCGTCGTCGGGGTCGGTCGTGAAGCCGATCTGGTTATTTGTGATGAGATGGATCGTTCCGCCCACCTTGTATCCATCCAGCCCCTGCAGGTTCAGCGTCTCTGAGACGACTCCCTGCGCCGGGAACGACGCGTCGCCGTGGATCACGATCGGCACGGCCGCGTTGGTGTCCTGGTGGGCGTGCGGGCCCTGGCGAGAGGTCTGCGCCGCGCGCGTGGCGCCCTCGACGACCGGCGAGACGTACTCGAGGTGGCTCGGATTCGACTCCAGGTTCACGCGGATCGCGTCGCCGTCGGGCAGCTTGTATAGGCCCTGGGTGCCGTGGTGGTACTTGACGTCCCCGGTGCCCCCCTGCGGGATGGTGGTGACGGCCTCGAGCGTGGAGGCACCCTCGAACTCTCCGAAGATGGTGTCGTAGGCGCGCCCGAGGTTGTGCGCGAGCACGTTCAGCCGCCCGCGGTGGGCCATGCCGATCACGACCTCCTGACCTCCATAGGCGGCGGACAGCTGGATCAGCTCGTCGAGCATCGGCACCGTCATGTCGAGGCCCTCGATCGAGAACTGATGCTGGCCGAGGTACGCCTTGTGCATGAAGCGCTCGAGCGCGTCCACCTCGACGAGGCGCTTGAACAGCTGGCGCCGCTCGTCGGTTGTCAGCGGCTGACGGAACGCCCCCGACTCGATGTGCTCGCGCAGCCATACGCGCTGGCGGTGGGATGCGATGTGCTCGATCTCGTATGCGATCGTGCCGCAGTAGGTCTCCAGCAGATGCGGCAGCGCGTCGGCGAGCGTGGATCCCGGCACGTACATCTGAAAGATCTCGGCCGGCAGCCTGGCCTGGAGCTCGGGGGTCAGACCCATCGCCTCCGGGTCCAGTCCCGGGTCGCCCTCTGGTTCTGAGCCGAGCGGGTCGAGGCGGGCCGCGAGGTGACCGTGGCTTCGCACGCGGCCGACGAGCCGGCTCGCGGCATGGACGGCCTGAAGCAGCTGCGCGTCGGCTGCCCCCAGCACCTCCCGGGCGGCGGCGGGCTCGGGCACCGCGGCCGCAGACGGCGCCGCCGGCTCCAATCCGAGGGACGCGAAAACGCCGTCGTAGAAGCCGCGCTCGCCCTGCAGGTAGTCCTCTATGCGCGCCAGGAAACGGCCGGACTCGGCTCCCTGAATGATCCGGTGGTCGTAGGTCGAGGTCATCGTCATGACCTTCTCGGCGCCGATCGCCTCGCCGACGCCGCCGAGACCGACTGGGTAGGCGATCGAGCCGGTCGCGACGATGGTCCCCTGGCCAGTCATCAGACGCGGCACGGAGGCGACGGTGCCGAGGCCCCCGGGGTTGGTGAGGCTGATGTTGGCTCCGACGAGGTCGTCGGCGGACAGCGTGTTCGTTCGCGCCTTCTCGACGATGGCGTCATACGCCTCGAGGAAGCGGTCGAACGGCATGCGCCCCGCGTCGCGGATCACCGGGACCATGAGCGTGCGCGAGCCGTCCTTCTTCTCCACGTCGACGGCCAGGCCGAGGTTCACCGCGCCGTCTTCGACCCGGTATGGCTTGCCGTCGACCTCTTCGAAGTGATGGCTCATCACCGGCATGTCTTCGGCCGCGCGCGCGATCGCGTATGCGATCAGGTGGGTGAACGACACCTTGCGCCCGGCGGCCTTCAGCTCCCGCCTGCGCGCGTCGAGCACGGTGACGGTGAGCGTGCGAAAGCTCGTCGCGGTCGGGATGGAGCGTGACTGCTCCATGTAGCGGGCGAGCGCGGCTGCGCTTCCCCGCATCGGCCGCGCGCCCGCAGGCGCCGCGGCGGCCGGCTTTCCATTCGTGACGGCGGCAGTGCCGCCACGCGTGCCGGCGCCGGCGGCCGCCGAGAGCACGTCGGACTTGGTGATCCTCCCTGCCGGCCCGCTGCCGGAGACGTCGGCGAGGTTGACGCCCTCGACCGCAGCCGCACGTGCGGCCACGGGCGAGACGCTCGCCCCCTCGGGGGCGCCCGCCGAGGCTCTCGCTGGGGAGTCATCGGCCGCGTCCCCATCGGCGGCGGCGCCATTGTCCGGGCCCTCGCCCGCGGGTGGCCTGGCCGGCGTGCCCGCGCCTACGGCGATGCGGGCGATGACCTGCCCGACGGTGACGGTGTCGCCCTCGGCGACGAGGATCTCGCTGACCGTCCCGCTGGCCGGAGAGGGGAGCTCGAGGTCGACCTTGTCGGTGGATATCTCGACGA
>JAOPZB010000063.1 GCA_025964355.1 Solirubrobacterales bacterium
GCCTCCAGTGCGGCCTTCGCCCCCGGATTGACTACCTCGCCGTCGCGCACCACGCAGGAGCCGCTGACGATCTCGTCGTCGAAGTCGAGCGTCAGGGCGCCGTCCTCACCCACGAAGAGCTCGAGCAACGCGAGCACGTTGCGCGCAAACAGCTGTGAGGAGTGCTCGGCCATGCCGGCGGGGAGGTTCAGAGGTGAGACGATCTTCACGTCGTGGCGGATGACCGTCTGCCCCGGCTCGGTCAGCTCGCAGTTGCCGCCGGACTCGCCGGCGAGGTCGATGATCACCGAGCCGGGCTTCATGCCTTCGACGGCCTCGGCGGTCACGAGCTTCGGAGCCGGGCGCCCCGGGACGAGCGCGGTGGTGATCACGACGTCGAAGCCCTTGATCGCATCGGTGAGGGCCTGCTGCTGGCGCGCGCGCTCGTCGTCGGTGAGCTCGCGTGCGTAGCCGCCCTCGCCGCTTGCCTCCACGCCGAGATCGAGCCACTGGGCCCCGAGCGACGTGACCTGCTCGGACACCTCGGGCCGCACGTCGTATCCGGTCGTCCGGGCTCCCAGGCGTTTGGCCGTGGCCAGCGCCTGCAGCCCGGCGACGCCGACGCCGAGCACCAGCACCTTTGCGGGCGGAATCGTGCCGGCGGCGGTCATCAGCATCGGGTAGAAGCGCCCGATCTCCTCGGCGCCGAGCAGCGCGGCCCTGTAGCCGGCGACGTTGCTCTGCGAGGAGAGCGCATCCATCGACTGCGCCCGCGAGATCCGCGGAATGGCCTCCATGGCGAAGGCTGTCGCTTTGGCGTCGATCAGCGCGCGGGTCGTCTGGGGGCTCGTCAGCGGCGCGAGGAAGCCGATCAGGATCGAGCCGCTTCCGAGGCCTCGGATCTGCTGGGGATCCGGCGGGGCGATCGTGACCACCACATCGGAGCCCCAGATGTCCGCCGAATCAGCGCTGACCTGGGCGCCGGCCTCGGTGAACGCGTCGTCCGTCAGCAACGCGTCGGCGCCGGCGCCGGACTGCACGACTACGTCCAGGCCTTTGCTCTTGAGCTTGCTCACGACCTCCGGCACGAGCGCCACGCGATGCTCACCAGCCGCAGTCTCCTTCGGTACGCCGATCCGCATGAAGTGCGAGAACGTATCCCATCCCGGGGACGAGCGGCACCCCGGTGTGCGAGACTCGAAGCACGATGACGGTGAACCTGACCCGCATCTACACCAAGCTCGGCGACGGCGGCGAGACGCACCTGGGAGACATGAGCAGAGTGTCGAAGCTCGATCCCCGGGTCGAGGCTTACGGCACCGTGGACGAGCTGAACGCGACCATCGGACTGGCGCTCCTGGAGCCGCTGCCGCAGCTGTTCGTGACGTGGCTGCGCCGCGTGCAGAACGACCTGCTCGACGTCGGCGCCGACCTCTCCGTTCCGGGAGCCGTCGAGGCCTCCGAGGAGGCGGCCTCCCGCGAGCGGCTGCGTATCGGTCCCGCCTACACCGAATGGCTGGAGCGAGCATGCGACGAGGTCAACGCCAAGCTTGAGCCGCTGCGCGCGTTCGTGATCCCCGGCGGCACGCCGGCGGGTGCGCACCTGCATGTCTGCCGCACGGTCTGCCGACGAGCGGAGAGGCGCACGATCGCCGTCGGCGAGGACGCCAACCCCGAGGTCATCCGCTACCTGAACCGCTTATCGGACCTGCTGTTCATCCTCAGCCGCGCTGTGAACTCACACGGCAGCGGCGACACGTCGGCTGAGCCGCTGTGGGAGCCGGGCGCCCACTAGCCGCCACCCGACGAGCAGACCGGCCCGCGATACGCCGACGCCACGCCGTGCAGCCCGCGCGGCCGGTCAGACCGGCCTAGTCGCCTCGACCGGTCGGCCAGCGCCGCTCGGCCGCCCGCAGGCCGGCTACGGCGAGCGCCGTCCATAGGATCGCGACCAGGTAGCCGCCGAGGACGTCGCTCGGCATGTGGGCGGCAAGAATCAGCAGGGCGCAGCCGACGGCGATCGCGAACGCCGCGCCGACGATCGCGACCACCGGGCGCATGCGCGCAGGAGAGACGAGCACGGCGCTGAGCGCCAGCGCAAGCGCGGCCGTGGAGTGGCCGCTCGGCCACGACGCCGGGCCGACGTGGGCCTCGCCGACCTGGAGGTGCGGATGGGCCAGCAGCGGCTTGAGGATCTCGGAGGTGAGCGGAGCGAGCGACATGACGGCGACGATCGCGACGGCGACGCGGGGCCGTTCCCGCGCGAGCGCGACGGCCACCAGAGCGACGCCCCAAATGACGAACAGGACGGGGTTGAGCAGGCGGATGATGAATCTTGCAGCCGTGTCGACATGCGGACGGCTGAGCAGCGTGAAGTCGTGCAGCGTCAGGGCATCGCGCAGATGGGCGGCCGGGACGTGCGTGGCGATCACCCAGATCAGGCCGAGCGCCAGCAGGCAAAGGCCGGCGATACCCAGCGGCCTGGCCGCACCGGACCGGCCCTGGCCGTCGCCGCGCATGGCCGGCGTGCTGTATGCGCTGGTCGACATGTCCCTTAGAGGGTAAGACCGCCGCTAAAGCCCCGCTGAACGCTCAGCGCAGCATCGGTGCGACGACGGTGCCGAGCAGCGCGCCCATCTCCTTTGCCAGCCCGTCCAGGCTGCGGCTCTGCACACCCGGCGCCGCAGTCGCCGCTGATGACGCCCGCAGCGCGCGGGGATGCGGGGGCGCGATCCTCGCCAGGCGCGCCGCGGTGCTCCCGCTCGCGCTTGTCCGCGCCGGCGCTCTACGCGGCGGCGAGATCGGAAACGCCTTCTGCGCGAGCGCCGTGAGCGCCTGCGCCGTCACCCAGACCGGCGTCTGCGCTCCCGTGCGCGAGTAGCGCACGCTGCCATTGGGCGCCAGCAGGCTCTGCAGGTAGCCGAGCGGCGAGCGGCTCCCTTCTCGCGTGATCGCGGCGACGTTGCGGCCAGCCGCCGTCAGCCCCTGGATCGCCCAGGCGGTCGACTGCGCGTTTGATTCGCCGCCAGGCTGCTGCGGATAGCCGCCATCCGGAGCCTGGGCGCGAACCAGGAAGGCGCTTGCCCGTGCGAGCGCCGGGCGCCTTCGGGCTCCGGCGTCCGCGAGGGCCTGCACGACGGCGGCCGTGTCATCGACGTCGCTGCCGGCACCGCGCGTGCCGAACCCGAAGCCGCCGTCGCGTTCCTGCTGGCCGGCAAGCCAGCTCGCCGCGCCACGCACGGCGGGACTCGCGGCGGGGTACCCGGCCGCGCGCAGCGCGAAGATGGCGAACGCCGTGAGATTGCTGAGATGGCCGAACGAGCCATCGCTGTCGCGGAAGCCGAGCAGCCGGCTCACAGGATCCGCACCCGCCCCGCCCGGCAGCGAACGCGCCGAGACACCGCAGGCGTGAAGCGCGAGGATTGTCCGCTCGAGGTCGCCGGCTCCATGCAGGCTCGATGCTTCGGCGCGAAGGAAGTCGAGCACCGTGTGGCCGCCTCGCCGTACGCTGAGCGGATCGCGCCCGGCCGCGGCGAGGCCGATCGCGACCCAGGCGGAGTAGAGCTCGCTGCTGGACTGCCCGGGCGCCCCTCCGAATCCGCCGTCCGGGTTCTGGGCGGCTGAAAGGAAGCCGAGCTCGCGTGAGATCTGCAGCCGCGTGTCGACGGCGGCCACCCGCGAATCGCGCGCGATGGCGACGGCGCCATGGCCGGAGTCGGGCCGTTGAGCCCGGTCTGCCCGGGCCCCCGGCGCGCGGGGGCCGCCCAGCAGCAGGGTCGCCGCGAGCGTGACGCTCAGCAGCGATCCGGCAGCGCCGAACGCGCGCCGGCCGGCCCCGCCCTCGCGATCCGGGCCGGGAGCGGTCGCTGTCGCCGGTCGCACCCAGACGACGTCCATGCGCGCTCGTACCCTGCCGAGCACGCGGGCCAGCTCGGGAGCGAATGCCAGCCCGAAGAAGAAGCTCGCGATCGTGTCGGTGACGTCATAGGCGAGCGCCTGGCCGGCTACCGCCAGGAATGCGGCGGGCGTATGGCTCGCTCCGAGCGTCCACGTGTAGACGTTCATGATCTCCTTTGCCGCGAGCGCGGACAGCCCGCAGGCGAGGGCGAGGGGCACGCGCCCGAGTCGGCGTCCACTGAGGCGAGCGAGCAGGGCGCCGACGAGGCCGACCATACCCCACGCCGCCATCTGCCACGGCGTGTAGGGCCCCTGTCCGAGCATGAAGTTGGAAACGAGCATCCCCAGCGCGCCTACCGCGAAGCCCGGGAGCGGGCCGAGCGCGTATCCCACGACGAGGGTCATGGCGGTGATCGGCTTCACGTCCGGCAGAGCTGCGAACGCGTCACGCCCAAGCGCCGCCAGGGCGGCCATCACCGCCACAACCGCCGCCATGCGCGCCGAAGGGCGCCTGCGCTCGTATGCCAGCCAGCCGGAGCCCAGCACCAGGCCGACGATGGCGAATGATGCGAGCGGCCAGCTCATCACGCCGATCCGGGAGCGATCGTGGCTGGCGCGTCGGGGAGCTCCCCGGCGGCGGGTGCATCGCGAACTTCGCGGGCGGCGGGCGCGTCGGCCAGCTCGCCGGTCGGAG
>JAOPZB010000100.1 GCA_025964355.1 Solirubrobacterales bacterium
CGTGCCCGAGGAAGCCCTCGGGGGAGACGACCTCGACGGCGAAGATCTGCTCCAGCAGCACCGGCTTGGCCCGCTAGGCGGCCTCTTTGAAGGCGATCGATCCGGCGACCTTGAAGGCGATCTCCGAGGAGTCCACGTCGTGGTACTTGCCGTCCACGAGCGTGACCTTCATGTCCACCATCGGGTAGCCGGCCTTGACGCCCGTCTCGAGCGCCTCTTCGACGCCCTTCTGCACCGCCGGGATGTATTCCGAGGGCACCGAGCCGCCCTTGATCTTGTTGACGAACTCGAAGCCCTCGCCTGGGGCTGTCTCGAGGTCGATGTAGACGACGCCGAACTGGCCCGAGCCGCCAGTCTGGCGGACTAAGTTGCCTTCGATCTTGTTGACCGTGGCGCGCACCGTCTCGCGGTAGGAGACCTGCGGGCGCCCGACGTTCGCCTCGACGCCGAACTCGCGCTTCATGCGGTCGACGAGCACCTCGAGGTGCAGCTCGCCCATGCCGGAGATCTCGGTCTGGCCGGTCTCTTCGTTGGTGCGCACCTGGAAGGTCGGGTCCTCCTCGGCCAGCCGGCCGAGCGCGATCGACATCTTCTCCTGGTCGGCCTTCGTCTTCGGCTCGACCGCGACCTTGATGACGGGCTCGGGGAACACGATTTTCTCGAGCTGGACGGGCGCGTCCGGAGCCGCGAGCGTGTCGCCGGTCATGACCTGCTTGATCCCGACCGCCGCGGCGATGTCGCCGGCGTAGACCTGCTCGACCTCCTCGCGCTCGTTGGCGTGCATCATCAGGATGCGTCCGACGCGCTCGGTGCGGCCGCTGGAGACGTTCAGCACGCGCGATCCGGCGCTCAGGTGGCCGGAGTACACGCGGAAGTAGGTGAGCTTGCCCACGTAGGGGTCGGCGGCGATCTTGAATGCGAGCGCCGCGAACGGCTCGGAGTCATCGGCGTTGCGCACGACCTCGCGCTCGTGCTCCTCGCCCTTGATCAGTTCGGTGCCCGTGACGGGCGGCACGTCGAGCGGCGAGGGCAGGTAGTCGATGACGGCGTCCAGCAGCGGCTGCACGCCCTTGTTCTTGAACGAGGACCCGCACAGCACGGGCGTCAGCTTGGTCGACAGCGTGGCGTTGCGGATCGCGTTCTTGAGGACGGCCTCGGGAACCTCGGCTTCCTCGAGGATCAGCTCGAGCAACGCGTCGTCGTAGTGTGAGACCTCCTCGAGCAGGTGTTCGCGCGCGGCGGTCGCCGCTTCGGCGAGGTGCTCGGGGATGTCGCCGGTTTCCTGTTCCTTGCCCAGCTCGTCTTTGTAGACGACGGCCTTCATCGCCACGAGGTCCACGATGCCGAGGAAGTCGCCCTCCGAGCCGATCGGCAGCTGGATCGGAACCGGGTGGGCGCCGAGGCGGTCGATCATCGTCTTCACGCCCTGGTCGAAGTCGGCGCCGATGCGGTCCATCTTGTTGATGTAGGCGATGCGCGGCACGTGGTACTTGTCGGCCTGGCGCCAGACGGTCTCCGACTGGGGCTCGACGCCGGCGACCGAGTCGAACAGCGCGATCGCGCCGTCGAGCACGCGCAGCGAGCGCTCGACCTCGACGGTGAAGTCGACGTGGCCGGGCGTGTCGATGATGTTGATGCGGTGGTCCTTCCACTGCGCCGTGGTGGCCGCCGAGGTGATCGTGATGCCGCGCTCCTGCTCCTGCTCCATCCAGTCCATCACGGCCGCGCCCTCGTGGACCTCGCCGATCTTGTAGGTGCGACCGGTGTAGTAGAGGATGCGCTCGGTCGTCGTCGTCTTACCGGCGTCGATGTGAGCCATGATCCCGATGTTGCGGGTGTTGTGAAGTGAGAACTTACGTGGCATTGAGAGGAGGGTGAGGGGGTTCGCGGAGGCTGGCTTGAGGCAAAAAAATGGGCCCCTCGGGCCCACGCGCGCTGCTGGTCTTGTCCGGACCGGTTCGCGTCGTTATCTGCTCGAGATCTCCATCTTCGTTCTTATTCGCGGTGGCAGGCTTGCTCCCTGCGTACACCCGCGACGCAAGCCCACTATATCAGAGGGGTCCTAGCCGCCGGAGGCCTTCGCGGGGTCCTCGGAGGGCTGCTCGGACCCCTCCAGACGGCTCTCGCTCGAGACCTCCTCGAACATCGTGCCGAGTCGCTCGAGCACCCGCGTGGCGGCCAGCATCTCATCGGCGTCGAGCTCCCCCAGCGCCCCCTCCCAGCGAGCTCGCCAGGCCGCCCGCTTGGCCTCGAGCTTGCGCCGGCCCGACCGCGTCACGCGCGTCACGACGACTCTGCGATCGGTCTCCGAGCGGACCCGTTCGACGTGGCCGCAGGCGGCGAGGTGGTCGAGCATCTGGGTGACCGTGCCCGGCGCCAGGCCGGCCGCGGTGGCGAGCTCGCCGGCGGGCAGGGGACCGCGGTCGTGCAGCTCGATGAGCAGTTCGAACTGGGCGTAGCCGAGCTCTGAGTCGCCCAGATGGGTGTCGCGCCCGCGCATGCGGTTCAGCGCGCGCGCCACGCGACGGAACGCCGATCCGAGCTCCAGCATCTCCGAGCTCCAGCCCTCGGGCACGGTCGCCGAGCCGGGGGCGTTGGTGGGATCGCTCACGGTCGCCACCCTAGACGCCGAGCGGCTCGGCGGTTGACTCGGCGTTGGCGGCGGCCGGGCTCAGTTTCGCCTTGGGATTCTCGGCCCGCAGCAGCACCAGGCAGGGGATCAGCGACAGCATCGCGATGCCGAGCGACCACCAGTAGGCATGATCGAACGCGCTCGCCAGCTTCGTGGCGCTCGGCGCGATGCCGCTGGCCCGCTGCAGCACGACGGCCAGCACTGCAGTGCCGATCGCGCCGCCGATGCGCTGCAGGACGTTCAGCTGCGGTGTCGCATCGGAGAGCTGATCGGAACGCAGCGCGGCGAAGGCCGCGGTCATCGCCGGGACGAACGCGAAGCCGATGCCGACGCCGCGCACCAGTAGCACGAGCGAGATGTAGAGGATCGACGTGCTCGTCCCGACGAACGCGAGCGGGATCGTGCCGAGGCACAGGATCGTGACGCCGAACAGCGCCACGCGACCACCTCCGAAGCGCTCGGTCAGGCGGCCCATGAGCGGCATCACGAGCAGCATGCCGAGACCCTGCGGGCCGACGAGCAGCCCGGTGACGATCACGCTCTCGTGGCGCACCTCCTGGTAGTAGAGCGGGACCAGGATCATCGCCCCGAACAGCGCCGCGCCGAGGCAGAACGTCGTCAGCGAGGCGGCGCCGAAGACGCGGTTTGCATAGAGGCGGACGTCGAGCAGCGGGCGCTCCACCCGCAGCGCGTGCCGGCAGAAGGCGCCGGCCAGCAGCACGCCGATGATGATCGGCCAGATGACCGCCGGCGCCGTGAGGCTTGAATGCGTGCCGAGCTGGCTGAGCCCGTAGACGGTCGCGCTTGACGCCGTCGACAGCAGCGCCAGCCCGACCACGTCCAGGCGGCCCGCCTCGCCCGACTCGGTCTCCGGGAGCGTGCGCCAGCCGGCGACGAACGCGATCACGCCGATCGGGACGTTGACGAGGAAGATCCACGACCAGTGCAGGTTCTGCAGGATCAGCCCGCCGACGACCGGCCCGAGGATCGGCGCGAGCATCGCCGGCATCGACACGATGCCCATCACCCGTCCCATGCGCCTCGGACCGGCGACCTGGGCCATGATCAGCTGGCCGACCGGCATGATCATGCCGCCGCCGATGCCCTGCAGCACGCGGAACAGCACGAGCGTCGTCGTCGAGGCGGCGACAGCGCACAGCGCCGAGCCGGCCGTGAACAGCACCAGCGAGGTCATGTAGACGCGCTTGGCGCCATAGCGCCGCGCGGCCCAGCCGGTGATCGGGATGACCGCCGCCAGCGACAGCAGGTAGCCCGTCACCACCCACTGGATCTGGGAGATCGAGCTGTGCAGGTCGTGTCCGAGCGTCCGCAGCGCGACGTTGACGATCGTCGTGTCGAGGATCGACATGATCATGCCGAGGATCACGACTCCGGCGATCTTCCAGACGTACGGCTCTATGCGGTCTGAGGCCGCCGGATCGAGGTTGGCTGGTTGTGTTGGCGCTGAGGACATTCGGTACCGAAATGTTAGGTACCAAACCTTTTGCTGTCAAGTCTTCTCAAGCGGCATCTCATACCCGCGTCCGCTGCGAGCGGCGCGCCGATCTCAAACGACGCACGCCGCACGCCCCGAAGGGGCGTCTCAACCGTTCATAGACCGGCGGGAGCGCCCTACCAGCGAGAACGCGCTCCCTGCGCGGGTTGGACTCCTAGTCAGTAAGCGGATCGAGGATCAAGCCAGCCAAGGAGGCACCCCTTCGAGCGAAACCGGTTCGGTGGCCAAGCTGGCCAAGGACGCAAGGAGCGAAGTGTGCTTTGCACACGAGCAACTGAGGACGCCGACCGATCGTCGATCAGATGCGCTCGACCGATCGGCCAGCGCCGGCCACCGGACCGGTTTTTACCAGCGGTAGTGGGCGAAGGCCTTATTGGCCTGGGCCATGCGGTAGATGTCGTCCTTGCGCTTGTAGGCGCCGCCCTGCTGGGACTGGGCATCCATCAGTTCGTTCGCAAGCCGCTG
>JAOPZB010000137.1 GCA_025964355.1 Solirubrobacterales bacterium
GCGGCTTTCGGCGGGCGCTCCCGTTCACCTACGGCTGCTTTGTGATCGGCGGCCTCGCGCTGTCGGGCATACCTCCCTTCTCGGGGTTCTTCTCCAAGGACGAGATCCTGCTCGTGACCGGCGAGCGGGGCGGCTGGCCCTGGGCGCTCTACGTGGCGGGCTACCTGGCCGCGATGCTGACGGCCGTCTACACCTTCCGGATCATCTTCCGCGCCTTCCACGGCGAGCCGGTCACCGAGGCCCGCGAGCTCGAGGAGGGCCATCAGCACCACGTGGAGGTGCCCTTCAACCCGGCGACGGGCGAGGCCGAGGACACCGACGTCGGGTTCCCGGGTCCAAACCACCCGATCGCCGAGCGGGCCGTGCCGATGCGCGTCGCGATGTCGGTTCTCGCACTCGGGTCGGCCGGCGCCGGACTGCTGCAGAGTCCCCAGGTCGACTTCGTCGTCGACGACTTCCTGCGACCCAGCTTCGGCGACTCGTCGCTCTACGCGACGCACACACGCAATGGGCTGCTCGTGCTCGGGCTCATCCTCGGCACCGTGCTGGGGCTGGCCGGCATCGCGATCGCCTACCGTGTGTGGGTGGCGCGGCCGGGGACCGCCGCCGCCGTGCGAGCACGCGCGCAGCCGCTTTATGAGCTGTTCGTGAACAAGTGGTACTTCGACGAGCTGATCGATCTGCTCGTCGTCCGCCCGGCTTCGCGCGCGGGCGCCTTCGCAAGGGACGCGTTCGAGCGCCTCGTCGTGGACGACACTCTCGTGGGCGGGACGACCGGCCTCGTGCGCGCCGGCTCGGCCGCGGTGCGAGCGGCGCAGAGTGGCTTTGTTCGCTACTACGTGGCGCTGCTTGTGCTCGGGGTCGCCGGCGTCGGCTTCTACTTCCTGCTGCAGTCATGAGCGCCTGAGGAATATGCCACCGCTCTCGATCCTCGTATGGCTGCCCGCGGCGTGCGGACTGCTCGGGGCGATCATCCCGGCCGTGTCATCGCGTGCAGGCGCTCGGGGTGGCTTCACGGGCGAAGGCTCGAGATGGAGTACTGCCGGCATCGTGGCGCTCGCGGGATCGCTCGGGGCGCTCGGCCTGGCGATCGCCTATATCGCCGACTACTCGCCGTCGGTCGGTGGGCTTCGCGACGTGACCGACGTCGTGTGGATCTCGGAGCTGGGGATCCATTACAAGCTCGGGATCGATGGACTGAACGTCTTCCTGGTTGGACTGACGGCGCTGTTGTTCGCCGCAGCGGTGCTCGCGGTAAACCTGCGATCGGACGCCCGACCGCCGGAGCGTCCCGGCCTCTTCTACTTCCATTTCATGCTTGCGGAGTCCGCGGTGCTCGGAGCCTTCGTCGCTCAGGACCTCGCCCTTTTCGTGGCCTTCTTCGACCTGATGCTGATCCCGTTCTACTTCCTGATCGGGGGGTGGGGTCGAGAGCCGGCCCGCGTGAAAGCCACGATCAAGCTCGTCATCTACACCCTCGTGGGCTCGCTGCTGATGCTGGCCGCGGCGATCGCGACGGGTGTGCTCGCGTCACAGCGCGGCGGCGGACACATCACCTTCGTGCTCTCGACGCTGCAGGCGCTCCCGCTCGGCAAGGGCTCCCAGGAGTGGATCTTCCTGCTCTTCGCCGCCGCCTTCCTGGTGAAGATGCCCGCCTTTCCATTGCACGGCTGGATGCCGGACGGCTACCGTGCGATGCCGATCGAGGTCCTGATGGTCTTCTCGGGCGTGCTCGCAAAGGTCGGCGCCTACGGCTTTCTACGGATCGTGCTGCCCCTGTATCCACAGGCGGCCGTCCACTTCCAGACGCTCATGCTCGTGATCGCCCTGGCGTCGATCCTCTACGGGTCGATACTTGCGTTCACTCATACCGACACGCGCCTGATCGTCGGATACTCCTCGATGGCTCAGCTCGGCTTCATCACGCTGGGCGTCTTCTCGCTGAACCCGCAGGGCGCGCAGGGCGCGCTCCTGCAGATGGTCAACCATGGGCTGGTGGTCGCGCCGATCCTGTTCATCATCGCCCTGCTCGCCCGCCGCGCGGGAGGCTCTGAGGATCTCCGCGACATGGGCGGGATCGCCTTTCGTGCACCGGTGCTCGCAGCGTTGTTTCTGATCGTGGCGCTCGCCACGCTGGCGATGCCCGGCTCGTCGAACTTCGTCGGCGAGTTCCTCATCCTGCTGGGCGTCTTCAAAGCGAAGCTCGTGATCGCGATCATCGCCTTCACCGGCGTCGTGATGGCCAGCGTGTATGCGCTGCGGCTGTTCATCCGGGCGATGCATAACCGCGTCGGGCCGCGTGTGCAGTCGCGCGAGATCAGCCTGCGCGACGGCCTTGTGCTCGCTCCGCTCGTCGCCGTGATCCTCGTCCTGGCGTTCTATCCCCAGTTCGCGTTGCACCGCAGCGAAAGGTCGGTGAAGGCGTCGGTCGAACTGGCCTACCAGCGGTCGGGGCAGGGTCTGTCGATCTTCGCGAGCCAGCCGGCCGACGTCGCACGCCTGCAGGGCGGGTTCAAGGTGATCAAGTGACCCCGTCTCTCATCGCCACTGCCCACCTCAAGGGTCCGCACATCGACTTCGCCGGGCTCTCGCCGCTGATCGCGCTGCTCGGGGGGGCCGTGGTGGTGCTGGTCGTCGGCATGCTCGGATCACGCTGGATACGAGCCCAGGGGGTGCCGACGCTGAGCCTCGCGGCGCTCGCAACGGCGCTGGGACTGACGATCTGGCAATGGAACGCGCAGAAGTCGATCGTCTCGGGGGCACTGCGGATCGACGACCTCGCGCTCGTGCTGAGCGTGATCCTGATCGCCGGAGGCGCCTGCGCAGTGGTACTCGCCTGGCGCTCGGCCGCCGCGCGAGACGCGGGCCACGGCGAGTTCCATGCGATGTTGCTGAGCTCGCTCGGCGGTATGTCTCTGCTGGTGAGCGCCCAGAACACGGTGACGTTGTTCGTCGGCCTGGAGCTCCTATCGATCCCGCTGTATGTCCTCTGCGCCTCCGAACTCAGACGCGAGCATTCGCTGGAGTCGGGATTGAAGTACCTGATCGTCGGTTCGGTCGGGTCGGCGACGCTGCTCTATGGCCTGGCGATGATCTACGGCGCGACGGGAGCGACGGACTTCACGGCGATCGCAGGCGGCCTGGGGCGCCACGGCCTCGCGAGCGATCCGCTGACGCTGACGGGAATCGCGCTGTGCGTGGCCGGCCTGTCCTTCAAGGCGTCGGTGGCGCCTTTTCACCAGTGGACGCCCGACGTCTACGAGGGCGCCCCGACCGCGGTGACCGCCTTCATGGCCGTCACCACTAAGGTCGCCGCCCTCGGCGCCTTCCTGCGCCTGTTCGACGTGGCGCTGATCGCCGCACGGCCAAGCTGGGCTCCGGCGCTCGCGGTGCTGGCGACGATCACGATCCTCGTCGGCAACGTCGGCGCGCTTGGTCAGTCATCGCTGAAGCGGATGCTCGCCTACTCGTCGGTTGCGCAGGCCGGCTACATGCTCGCCGGCATCGTCGTCGCCAGCCGTCTGGGAGCGCAGGCGATGATCTTCTACCTCGCCGTGTACCTGCCGATGAACATGGCCGCGTTCGCCGTGATCGTCGCGCGGGAGCGCGAGACGGGGCTCGGGGACTCCATCAGGGCGCTCTCCGGCCTCGGCCGCTCGCGGCCGCTGCTCGCCTGGCCGATGACGATCTCGATGCTCGCGCTCGCCGGCATCCCGGCGACCGCCGGCTTCATCGGCAAGTTCTACCTGATCGACGCCACCGTCTCGGGCGGTTACACGTGGCTCGGCGTGATGATCGTGATCGGCTCGATGATCTCGCTCGGCTACTACCTCCCCGTGATCGCCGCTATGTGGATGCAGGAGGCACCGGCCGGGGAGGAGCGACCTGCGCCGGCGGCCCCGCTCGCCGGCTCTCCCGCACCCGCTGGTGCGCTGCCGGCGCTCGCGGGCGGCTCGCCGGAGCTCGACGCCGGCGCGACCCCGGGCGAGGCAGGGGATGGCGCCACAGCCGCCCTCCCGGTGCGCCTCCAGCCCGAGGTGCTGTTCGTCGCCCTGCTGGGCGGCGCGGCCACGATCTTCTTCGGGATCATCCCCCAGCCATTGTTCGACCTGGTGCACGGAGCCGGCCGAGCACTCGGGCTGCTCTGAGGCCGGATGACGCCCGCGATGGCCGACCCCTTCGGCGTGCTGCTCGACATCGACGGGGTCCTGTATGTGGGAAACGAGCCGATCGAGGGCGCTCGCGAGGCGCTGGTGGAGCTGCGCCGCCAGAGCGCAGCCGTGCGCCTGATGACGAATACGACATCGCGCTCGCGGCGCGAGGTCCTCGAGCATTTGGTCGAGATCGGATTCGAGGTTGCGCTGGAGGAGGTGCTGACGCCGGCAGCGATGGCTGTGCGCCACTGCCGCGAACGCGGCTATCGGTCGGTGGAGCTACTTGTCAGCGAGAGGCTGCTCGAGGATCTCGCTCCGCTTCAGCGCAGTGGCTCGGCGCGCAAGGCAGACGCGGTCATCCTCGGCGATCTCGGGAGCGCCTTCAACGCCGAAGTGCTCAACGGGGCGTTCAGGCTGTTGATGGACGGCGCCGAGCTGGTCGCCCTGCAGCACAACCGCTACTGGCGCAGAGCCGACGGCCTGGCCCTCGACGTTGGCGCATATGCGGCGGCCCTGGAGTATGCGACCGGCCGCGAGGCTGTGGTCGTCGGCAAGCCGGCGCAAGCGTTCTTCCTGTCGGCCATGGCGGACATGGGGCTCGAGCGCGGCGTGATGGTCGGTGACGACGCGGAGGCGGACGTCGGAGGGGCGATGGCGGCCGGCCTGCCGGGCGTGCTCGTGCGTACGGGCAAGTATCGAGAGGATCCGGTCATGGCGCGTGTGACCCCGACCGCGATCGTGGACTCGATCAAGGACGTCCCGAGCCTGCTCGCTCGCATCCTGCCCGCATAGTTGGCCGATCGCGTCGCAGGCGCCGCGTCGCGGCCTAAACGCGGCCGGATGCGTGCGCGGCCTCTTCTGCGTCGGCGAGCTGTCGCTCGACCAGGTCCAGGCCGGCGTCCCAGAACCCGGGGTCGGCGAGGTCGATGCCGACGATCCTGCCAAGCTCCTCGGGTCCGCGCGAACCGCCGGCGGCCAGCAGCTCCAGGTAGCGCGGAACGAGCGCCGCGCCCTCCTGCTCGTAGCGCTGGTAGACCGACAGGGCGAGCAGCTGTCCGTAGGCGTACGCGTAGACATAGCCGGGGCTGCCTATGAAGTGGGGGATGTAGGACCACCATGTGCGGTAGCCGTCGGTCAGCTCCACGGAGTCCCCGAGCATCTCCGACTGACTATCGGCCCACAGCTCGCCGAAGCGCTCGACCGAGAGCTCGCCCTGCTCGCGCCGCTCGGTGTGGACGAGATC
This sequence comes from Solirubrobacterales bacterium, assembly GCA_025964355.1. Lineage (GTDB taxonomy): Bacteria > Actinomycetota > Thermoleophilia > Solirubrobacterales > Solirubrobacteraceae > Palsa-744. The sequence goes on from JAOPZB010000137.1 coordinate 5,398, forward strand.
CTCGAAGCGGTTCATCGCGACCTGGCGGAACACCGTCGCGATCGTGTCCTCCAGGTTCTCGGCGAGCAGCGCCAGCCGCGAGGCGGGGGCCGAGTCCTCCTCCAGCAGCCGTCCGAAGACGATCGTCTCGCCGAAGACGGACGCGGTCTCTGCAAGCGTCAGCGGCGTGTGCTGATGGAATATGCCCTGCCGGGCGGCGAGCGCGAAATGGACGCCGTGCCCGAGCTCGTGCGCGAGGGTGAGAACATCGCGTCTGCGCGAGGTGTAGTTGAGCAGGACGTAGGGCAAGACCGACGGCACGGCCGCGGCGCAGAAGGCGCCGCCGCGCTTGGCGGGGCGCACGGGAGCGTCGATGTGGCGCTCGTCGAAGAAGCGCCTGGCGACCCCGCCGAGCTCGGGCGAGAAGGACGAGTAGCAGTCGAGCACGATCTCCCGGGCCTGCGAGAACGGGAACGTCACCTCGTCCTCCGTGACGGCGGCCATGCGGTCGTAGTCGGCAAGTCGCTCGAGACCGAGCAGGCGCGCCTTCAGCCGATACCAGCGCCGCGGGATCTCCTGGCGGGCGCGGACCGCCGAGATGAGCGCCTGCACCGACTCGTCGCTGGCCTCGTTGGCGAGGTTGCGTGCCGCGAGCCAATGCCGGTAGCGGCGCAACCGGTCATCGGTCGCCTTGTCGGCAAGCAGGGTGTTGAACAGGAACGCGCGGGTGCGCAGGCCGGGCGCCAGAGCGGCGCTGACCGCCTCGGCGCTCGTGCGCCGGATCTCACGGTCCGGCAGCGAGAGCCGACTGAGCGCGACGTCGAGAGCGACCTTCGCGTCATTCCGGCCGGCGGCATTTGAGCCACCCCCCTCGTCGGTGCCGGCCGGGGCGCCCGGCAGCTGCACCTCTATCGCCGAGGTGAGCTCCTCGAACAGCCGCGTCCATGCGCTCGCGCCGGTGAGGGTCTTCTCCGCGACGATCTTCTCCTCCGGCTCGGACAGCAGGTGCTCGCGGTAGCGACGCACGTTGCGAAGGTGATGCCGGCAGAAGTCCAGGCCGTCGTCGGCCAGGAGCTCCTCGGCGCGTTCCTCTGACATCGCCGCCCACTCCAGGTCGAAGAACAGCAGCGTCGTCTGGACCGCCGTCTCCTGCTCCTGCACGCGCTGCAGGAGCGCTCCGTTCGCCGGGTCGGCCGTGTCGGTGGAGAAGCGCAGGGCAGCGTAGTAGCCGGCGCGACCGACAAGCTCCTGGATTGCCGCCAGCCCCTGCATCGCTTCGATCAGTCCCGGGCTTTCGAGCTGGCCGAGCTTGCCGGCGTATCGCTCGGCGAACGCCCGGGCGCGGTCGATCGCCTCGGTCAGTCTGCGCTCGACTCCGTCCGGGCCCTCGCCTTCGAGGAGCGACTCGAGGTCCCAGGCGGTTGCCTGCAGCTCCGGATCGGTCGGCTCGGAGGTGGCTGCACTGGCCATTCGCGCCAGCTTAGCCTGCCAATTCAAAGACCGTCTGGCCGGGCTCTGACCGCACGGCGGTGACGGCCGACTTGGTATGTAGCATCGTCCGCCCGATGCACGAGACCAGCCCGGCAGTCTTCCTGATCGCTCGCCCGTCGATCGATGTCGATGGGGTCCGCGGCTACCTGAAGGACGTCGGCGGCGAGTCCTGGTTGGATCGACGCCTGGGCGAGGCGGATGGCGCGCCCAACGGCGGGGAACTGCTGGTCGAGTTCGGCGGGCGCGCCTGCTACCGCAGCTGGGAGCCGGGGCTCAACCCGAACGTGAGCAAGGTACGCACCGACCAGCGCGAGTACTTCGCCAACATCCTGCGCTCAGCGCACGGCAGCGTCCTCGAGCATGCCAACTACTCCTTGGCTATAAGAAACTGCTCTCGTGTTTTCACTCATGAGCTGATCAGGCATCGCGCAGGCTCTGCGTTCAGCCAGGAGAGCCTGCGCTACGTTCGCCTCGCCGACATCGGCTTTCGCGTCCCTCCCGCGCTCGAGCCGCTGCGTGAGCAGGTGCTCTCGATCGTCGAGCAGCTCGAGGAGTTCCAGATCAGCGCTGCCGAGAAGCTCGGGATCGACGAGCAGGGCGTGCCGTTCCACGTCAAGAAGGAGGTCACCTCGGCTCTGCGGCGCCTGGCGCCGATCGGCCTGAGCACCGACATCGTCTGGACCGCGAACGCGCGCACGCTGCGCCACGTGATCGAGATGCGAACCGCTGAGGGCGCCGAGGAGGAGCTGCGGCTCGTGTTCGACAGGATCGCCCGCATGATGCAGGCGCAAGCGCCGGGACTGTTCCAGGACTTCGTCCGCCAGGACGACGGTTCCTGGGTGCCCGAGCACCACAAGGTCTGACCGTAACTCGCTGCCCGCGGCTAGTCCTCCTGGGCCTGCAGCTCGTTGACTTGCTGCTCGAGCGCTCCCATGACGGCCGGGTCGCGTAGCGTCGTCACGTCGCCGAGCGCGCGTCCCTCGGCGATGTCGCGCAGCAGGCGGCGCATGATCTTGCCGGAGCGCGTCTTCGGCAGGTCCTCTGCCCAGATGATGCGCTTTGGCCGCGCGAACTTGCCGATCCGATCGGCGACAGTTGCGCGGATGCCCTCGATCGTGCCCTCGTCACCCTCGATGGTGCCCTGCAGCGTCACGAAGGCGACGATGGCCTGGCCGGTGTCCTCGTCGTGCTGGCCGATCACGGCGGCCTCCGCGACGTCCACATGGGCGACGA
>JAOPZB010000141.1 GCA_025964355.1 Solirubrobacterales bacterium
CCGCCCGCGCGCGCGGATCGCGACGATCGCTCTACGGCGTGCTCCTCGCCGCCGGCGTCGTCTGGGCGCTTCATGCGGGCGTCGACTGGGACTGGGAGATGCCGGTCGTAACGCTGCCGTTCTTCGCCGCCGCCGGCCTCGCACTCGGCCCCCGGGCGCGCGAGCCTCGTCACCGGACCGTGTCGCGGCCCGTCAGGCTCGTCCTCGCCGTGGCCTGCGTCGCGGCCGCGGTGCTGCCGGTGCTGATCATCGGCTCGCAGTCGACGCTCGACGAGGCCAAGCGGGCGCTGTACGCATCGGACTGCGCGAAGGCCGTTCCGGCAGCCGACTCGTCGATCGGCTGGTTGAGCGCACGCTCCCAGCCCTACGAGATCCTCGGCCTGTGCGATGCCAAACGGGGTAGCGCCCGGCTAGCCGTGGCCGAGACGCGCGAGGCCGTGAGCCGCGACCCCGGCAGTTGGGAGCCCTACTACTTGCTCGCGATCGCGCAGGCCTCGGCAGGCGTCGATCCGAGGCCCGCAGCCGCGCGGGCGCTGAGCATGAACCCCCTGGAGCCGCTGACCGGCCAGGCCGTCAGCCAGCTGCAAGGCGCCAGCTCCCGGCGGTGGGCGCGGCGTGCAGTCTCGCTGCGTGAAGCCGCCCTCGCGAGCAACGACCTCTCGATCGTCCCGCTCTGAGGCCCGGCGCCTGTTGCGCGCTCGCCCGTGGCGTCACGACTAGCACGGTCAGATCGACCTGCGCAGATTGCGTACGTGCCCGGTCAGTCGATCGCGTCGCGCAGCTTGCGCAGCGCCCGGTAGACGCGTCCCTCGACGGTCGTCAGGCGCTCACCTGTCAGCCGAGCGATCTCCGGGGCGGTCAGCTCGGCGCCGAAGCGCAGCGCGATCGCCTCGCGCTCCTCGTCGCTGAGCAGCTCGAGGCCTCTGCCCAGAAGATCGCGATCTGCGATCTGCTCGATCCCGCCGCTGGAGGCGAAGCTCGCCCCGACGGCCACGCGCTCCAATGCACGCGTCTCGCTGCCCCGGCGGCGGGCGTGGTCGCGCAGGCAGTTCAGCGCGATCGCGTAGAGCCAGGTCTTCTCGCTCGCCTTGCGGCGATCGAAACGCCGGCGGGCGCGCAGGGCGCGCTCGAACGTGTCCGCGAGCAGGTCTTCGGCCAGCACGCGATCGCCCGTGCGGTAGGCAAGAAAGGCATAGAGCGGCCGGGCATGGACGGCATAAAGCCGCTCGAATGCCTCCTGACCCAGGCTCATCGCTGTCATATCGGCATCTGTGCCGGGGGCAAAACGTCCCTGTCAGGAATCTGGACGTTCGTGCGTATAAGCAGACGATGGACAGCTCAAATCGAGAGGAACGCTTCGCGGACGACCTGCAGCCGGTCGCCGACGCGCTTCGCGAACAGCGTCCCACGCTTGATCCGCTCGCTCTCGATCGGATCAAGCTGCGGGCGATGGGCGGGGCGCGCCAATCCGCTTTCTCACGACAGAAGGGATTCGTAATGCGCTCACGTCTCACAACGCTGCTGACGATCGCATTCCTGAGCCTGGGCACCGGCGGCGCGCTGGCCTGGGTCGGGGGCGAGCACTTCGGCCTCGACAGCGGCCAACACGGCAGCGCGAGCTTCGACCAGTATCGATGCGACCACGGCAACGGCAAGGGCAAGGACCACGAATGCCACGGCCATGAGGGAGAACCCCCCGGCCACAGCGGCGAACCGCCTCCAGGCCACGGCGGCCCGGAGCGGGGGCTCGGCGGCGGGTCCGACCACGGCCAGTCCGGCGACAACGGACACGGACACGGTCACTGACAGCAGCAGTATCCGAAGCGGTTGCCAAAGGGACGGGAGGGCTCTGATTCAGGGGCTCTCCCGTCACCTGTTTAACGGCAGGCTCAGCCGTCGAGCGAGCGCTGCAGCGCCTCCAGCACCCTCACCACCCTCAGTCCGCTCTCGCCATCGGAGCGTGGCGTGGCTCCCGTGCGGACGCAGTCGATGAAGTGCTCGCACTCGATGCCCAGCGGCTCGACGTTGGGGACGCGCGGCGAGAAGGTGTCGCCCGAGCGCGCGATGTACTCGCCCCACGAGCGCGTGTCCTCGTCAAAGCCCTTGTCATAGAGGGTTAGCTTGCCCTCGATCAGCATGTCGTCGAACGTCGCCATGCGCTTGGAGCCGACGATGGTCAGCCGCCTCTCCTTGTGCGGATCGAGCCATGAGAGGTGCAGGTGGGCGACGATCCCGGAGGGGAAGCGCAGGTAGCAGAAGACGACATCCTCGATCCCGCGGCGCACGAACGAGGCGCCCTGGGCGATGCACTCGTCGGGCTCCTCGCCGATTAGGTGAAGCACGACGGATACGTCGTGCGCCCCGAGGCTCCATAGGGCGTTCTCGTCATCACGCAGCTTGCCGAGGTTCAGGCGGTTGCCGTACACGTAGAAGAGCTCGCCGAGCTCCTGCGCGTCGACCATCTGCTTCAGCCGCGTCACCGCAGGGTGATACTCGAGCAGGTGGCCGACCATCAGGATCCGCTCCGCCGCGGCCGCCGTCGCGACCGCGCGCTCGGCGTCCTCGCTGTTGGTCGCGAGCGGCTTCTCCACGAAGCAGTGCTTGCCGGCCTCCAGCGTCGCCACCGCCAGGTCCGCGTGCGTGCTCACCGGCGTTGCGAGGAAGACCGCGTCGAGGTCGCGGTCGGCGAGCAGGTCTGCGAAGCGGGGGGTCATCTCGGCGCCGGGGAACGACCGCGCATGCTTTGCGCGCGCCTCCTCCGAGCCGTCGCACAGCCATACGAGCTCACAGCCGGGCATGGAAGCGAGGTTGCGCGCGATGTTCGGTCCCCAGTAGCCGAGGCCGACGACGCCCACGCGGATCGTCGAGGGCGGCTCGCTCATGAAGGCCGCTCCAGCGCATCGATCGCCTGCACGCAGCGCTGCGCCGCGTGACCGTCGCCGTAGAGCGGCGGACGTGCGGCCGGCAGCGCTCTATCGAGCGCGGCGAGCGCGAGCGGCGCGTCGAGGTCGACGAGCGTGTTCCAGCCGGCCTCGACCGTCTCGACCCACTCGGTGCTCACCCTCAGCGTCACGCACGGCACCCCGGCAAGGTACGCCTCCTTCTGGACGCCGCCCGAGTCGGTCACGACGGCGCGGGCGTGGTGCACCAGCGAGCTGAACTCGACGTAGCCGAGCGGCTCGGTCAGCTGCAGACCATCGATCGCTTCGAGCTGCTCGAGCAGGCCGGCGTCCTGCAGGCGCACGCTCGTGCGCGGGTGCAGGGGGAAGATGATCGGCACGGGCAACGTCCTGATGAGCTTGACGAGCATGCCCAGGCGGGCCGGGTCATCGACGTTTCCGGCGCGATGGACCGTGAGCAGCAGGTAGGCGCCGGGCTCGACATCGTAGGCCGCCGGTGAGGCGAGATCATCGCGGGCCGCCGGCGCCCAGCGCAGCGCGACGTCCACCATGACGTCGCCGACCACCTCGACACGGCCGTCGACCGACTCGTTGTGAAGGTTCGTCGCGGCCGTCTGCGACGGACACAGCAGCAGCGCCGCGAGATGGTCGCTCAGTACGCGGTTGAGCTCCTCCGGCATCGTCCTGTCGAACGAGCGCATTCCCGCCTCGACGTGCACGACCGGGACGCGCGCCTGCGCCGCCGCGAGCGCCCCTGCGAGCGTCGAGTTGGTGTCGCCATAGACGAGCGCCGCGTCGGGCGACAGCTCGTCCAGGAGCGGCTCCAGCGCGCTCAGCATGCGTGCCGTCTGCGAGGTGTTCGTCCCGCCGCCGATGCCGAGTTCGCGATCCGGCCGGGCGAGGCCGAGCTCGGAGAAGAAGACGCGCGAGAGCGAGTCGTCGTAGTGCTGGCCGGTGTGCACGAGGATCTCCTCGTGGCGCTCGCGCAGGGGGCCGGAGACGGCCGCGGCCTTGATGAACTGCGGCCGGTTGCCGACGATCGTGAGGATCTTCACGCCCGCAGCCTATGCGCTCGCTGAGCGTGTCGCCGACCGCAGCGCCAGGAGCTGGGGCAGGCGCCGGCCGCGGCCGAGCCGGTCAGCGCGCGTCGAGTGCCCGCTCGCGCAGGCGCCGGCGCGTGACGGCCACCGCTATCGCACCGGCGAGGGCGAGCAGCGCGACGGGGAACACCGCGGCGGCCCCGATCACGACAACGGCGAGCGCCGCCTCGAGGATCTGCGCGGCGTTGCGGGCGGCTCCGCCGGGTGTGAGATCGCCGGGCGTCGCCGCCCCGCCGGCTTCGGGCGTCAGCGACAGCGAGAGCGCGGTGTAGTCGATCCTGGAGACGAGCGATCGCAACTGGCCCTGCGACTGCGCGATGCGCGCCTCAACCGCGTGCAGCTGCGCCTTCAGCGCGGCAGCTCGCTGGGCGTCGGCGGCCGCCGCGAGCTGTCTGAGCAGGCTCGCGCGCTCGGCCCTCAGGTCGGCGAGCGAGCGCTGCAGCGAGCCGAACTGGTCGGTGACGTCGTTCGTCGTGTCGTTCTCGGAACGCACGCGACCGAGATGCGAGAGCGCCGCGATCGCCGCCGAGAGACTGGATGTCGGCAGGCGGACGTCGAAGCTCGCGCCGCCCTCTCCGGCGCCGGAGCCGACGTTCGACTGACGCACGTAACCTTTGAATGAGCTGACAAGCGTGAACACCCGCTGAGCCGTCGACTCCACGGCGCCGGGAGCCACGCCGACGTCGAGCGTCGAGGTGCGTTCGACCTGACGCGGCGCTTCGCCGGTCGCCCGACCGGCGTTGGACGTCTGTGCGCCGAATCTGTCGGCGCGGGCTGTAGAAGCGTCCGAAGATGGCCGGGTTGGCGCGCTCAGGGCCGGCCCTCTCACAGCTGGCCCCGCGACGGACGGTGCGGCCGTGCCCGAGTGCGTGGCCGACGCCCCGCCGCCGGAGTGAAACTGGGAGGCGGCCAGGACGGCGACGAGAGCGACCGTCACGGCCGCGCCGGCAGCCGACGTGAGCAGGACCCTGCGACGCCTTGCCGGCGACGCCTGCAGCGCGCGTCTCCAGCCCCACGCGCGATGGGGCGCCTCGTTCGCCGATCTCGGCCGCTCGCGTTCAAAGCCGCCGGCGGCCCTCGCGTCGAGCGTCCGGACGAACTCGTCGGTCGGCCGCGGGCGCATGGTCTGCAGCTCTCGTGATAGCTCTGCGAGCGGCGCGTCGGTTGCGGCCACCGCCTCGCCCGCCAGCGCGGCGTCGATGGCGGCGAGCTCACGCCGCGTCTCGACGGTCATCTGTGCCCTGTCATGCCTGCTCATCGCATGCCTTTCTCAGCTTGGTCATCGTTCGGTGCAGCAGCGTCCCGGCGTTGGACTCGCTGACGCCGAGCACACGCGCGATATCGGGATTGCTCAATTCGGCGTGGAACTTGAGCGCGATCAGGTCGCGCTCCCGCGAGTTCAGCTCCGCGAGCGCGTCGCGCACGGTGGCCCGTCGCACGACATCCTCGACGTGGTCGTCGCTTCCCCATCCATCCGTCGGCAGCTCGCCCCGCAGCGAGGTGCTGCGCCTGCGGCGGCGAAGCTCGTCGAGCGCGGCGTTGCGTGCGATCCCGAACAGCCATGCGCGTTCGCTCCCGCGTCGTGGGTTGAACAGGCGGCGTCTGCGAAACGCCCGTTCGAAGGCAAGCGCCGTCACTTCCTCGGCAGTGCCGGCGTCGCCGAGGAACGACGCCAGGTAGGCATAGACGTCGTCGCGGCAGGCGTCATAGAGACGCTCGAGCCTCTCCTGTGGGGTGTCGGCCGTTTGCGGGGCGACGATCGTCAAGGTCGAGGTTCCCACCACACCCTTAACTACGAAGATCCGCCCGGATTATCACGCGTCCTGGCGGATCTCTCATTCCAGCTGCGGGATCTCGCCCTAACCCGCCGCGCCCACCACCGACGTCGACCAGTCGATCACAGACGTCGGGCGCACGACGTGACGGTTCATGCCGAGCTCCTTCGGCTCGAGGCCGAGCGCCAGCCCGACGAGCTGGGGCAGGTGCAGGACGGGCATGTCGAGCTCGCGACCGACCAGTCTCTCGGCGAGCGGCTGCTGCAGGTCGAGGTTCAGGTGGCAGAGCGGGCAGGGCGTCACAAGGCAGTCGGCGTCGGCGTCAACCGCGTCGCCGAGGTGGCGCCCGGCCTGCTTGAGCGAGGCGTCCTTGTTCATCGTGATGATCGGGAAGCCGCAGCACTTGCGCATGCCGGCGTACTCGATGACGGTGCCTCCGAGGGCGTCGATCACCTGGTCGAGGTACTGGTCGCGCGGGTGCTCCTGATCGATGCCCAGGCGCTCGCGCGGGCGCACGATGTAACAGCCGTAGAACGGCCCGACCCTGAGGTTTGTCAGCGGACGCCTGACGAGGGAGCGCAGCTTCTCCAGGCCGATCTCCTCGACGAGCAGCCACAGGAAGTTCTTGTTGGTCAGCCCCTTCTCGTAGCTGAGGCCCTCCGCGGCGAGCGTGGTGTTGACGTGCGCGCGGTACTCGGCGTTGGCGTCCAGGCGCTCCTGGCACTCGCTCTGGGCGCCCTGGCAGGTGGAGCAGATGTTCATCATCATCGCCGCGCCCTCGACCTGCTGGGCCAGCGCGAACGTGCGCGCGTTGAGCGTGTCGGCGAGCTCCTGGTTGTGCTCGGCGATCACGCCGGCGCCGGTGCAGCAGGCGCGGTCGAGCTCGACCAGCTCGATGTCCAGCAGTGGTGCGACCTTCGCCATTGAGCCATGCAGCTCCGGTGTGAAGCCGCGGCTGACGCAGCCGGGCCAGTAGGCGACCTTCATTGGCTCGCGCTCCCTTCGGGGCTCGTCGGCGTGCCGCCGTCGCCGGGTCCGCCCTCGTCGGGCGTCGGGGTCGACGCTGCCTGAGGCGCCGCCGGCTCGTCCGCGATGGGGGCAACGATGCCGGCAGCGACCGGGACTTCGGGCGGCGGCGGCTCCTCGTCCTCGCCGGCGATGTAGAGGTTCAGCTCATAGCGCCGGTCGCGGCTCTCGACCTTCTCGAAGATCGCCTGAACGCTGCGCAGGTCCGCCTTGGGGATCCGGTGGGGCTTCAGCGCGCCGGCCGGCGTGACCTTGCGGCGCACGAGCGCCTTCACGATCGCCGGCAGCGAGCTGAGCAGCTCCTTGCCGGCGGCCGGGTGGAATTTGCCGAACCAGGAGTTGCCGCCGTAGGAGCGAGGTAGCAGCTCCGCCTCCCAGAGCAGGCCGTTGTCCCTGATCAGCGACGTGAACGCCGCCTCGTGGCGCTCGCCGTTGTTCTGGTCGACGATGTGGTGATCTGAGGTCGCGATGCGACGCAGGCGCATGATCTGGCCCATCGGGTTGACGTCCTTCGGGCAGGCGTCGACGCACTTGAAGCAGTGCGTGCAGTCGAACATGCCATGCGGGTCCTGCGCGAGGTCGTTGAGCCGCTCGAACTGCTGGTCGTCGCGGGGATCGCCGACGAAGCGATAGGCCTTCGCGAGCGCGGCCGGCCCGATGAACAGGGGGTCGACCTCCATCGCCAGGCAGTCCGACACGCATGCGCCGCACTGGATGCAGGCCATCGTCTGCGTCACGTCGACCATCGACTCGGCCGGCACGAGGTACTCGCGCTCTGGCACCGGCTGCTTGGCGAGCAGCCATGGGGTGACGCGGCGGATCTTCTTCCAGTGGACGTCGTCCATGTCGACGATCAGGTCCTTGAGGACCGGCATGTTGCCCATCGGCTCGATCTCGATCACTCCGTCGCGGGCGCTGCGCTTGGCGGCGTCGAGGTGGGTATGGCAGGCGAGCGCCGGCTCGCCGTTGACGCGCACGCCGCACGAGCCGCAGATCGCCTGCCGGCAGGAGCAGCGGATGCCGATCGACCCGTCGAAGCGGTCGCGTGCCTGCAGCACCGCCTCGAGCACCGAGCGGTGGGGCGCAAGCTCGATCGTGTGCTCGTCCCAGTAGGGGGCGTCGCCGGACTCGGGGTCGTAGCGGCGCAGCCTGACCGTGAACTTCTCGGGCGGTAGGTGTGTCTCAGCCATCAGCGGCGCTCCTGCGGAGTGGGATGGGGATGGGATGGGTGTCGCGTCGTGGCCGCCGATCGGTCGGTTGTGGGCTCCATCAGTATTTTCTCTCCTCCGGCTGCCACTGCGTGATCGTGACCGGCGAGTAGCTCACCTGCGGCCCGTCGGCCCCGAGGGTGACGTCGATGTGCTTGAGCCACTCCTCGTCGTTTCGCTCGGGGTAGTCGGTGCGGAACTGCGCCCCGCGCGACTCCTTGCGCTCGATCGCGCCGATGACGGTCGTCTCGGCGCAGTCGATCATGTAACCGAGCTCGATAGCGCCGAGGACATCCTGGTTGAAGACGGTGCCGTGATCGTCGATCCACGCGTGCTCGGCCTCCTCTTTGAGGCGACCGATCGCCTCGCGCGCCGTCTGCAGCCCAGCTTCGTCTCGGAAGACGGCGGCGTGGCGATTCATCAACTCGCCGAGCTCGTTCTTGATCTCCGAGACGCGCCTGCCGTCGTGCGGGCGCGCGATGATCGAGTCGATGCGGGCGATGTCCTGCTTGAGCTGGGCAGCGGCGTCGACGCGCGGCATGCCGATGCCGGCGGCACGCGCGGCGGCATGTTCACCGGAGCGGCGACCGAAGATGAGTGTGTCCAGCAGCGAGTTGGCGCCTAGCCGGTTGCCGCCATGGACCGAGACGCACGCCACCTCGCCGGCGGCATAGAGCCCCTCGATCGGCGTGCGCCCGTCGACGTCGGTCTTGACCCCGCCCATGATGTAGTGCTGGCCCGGGCGGATCGTGATCGGTTCGCGCGTGATGTCCACGCCGGCGAAGTCACGGCCCAGATTGACTATCTCGCGCAGCGCCTCCAGCGTGCGCTTGCGCGGCACGACCGTCACATCGAGGTAGATGCCCGATCCGTCGGGCCCGACGCCGCGACCCTCGTTGATCTCGATCTGCTCCGCGCGCGAGACGACGTCGCGCGACGCGAGCTCCATCTTGTTCGGCGCCGATTTCTCCATGAAGCGCTCGCCGGCCGCGTTGAGCAGGTGAGCCCCCTCGCCGCGCGCGCCCTCGGTGATCAGGATCCCCGTCTCGACGAGGCAGGTGGGGTGGTACTGGACCATCTCCATGTCCATCAGCGGAGCGCCGGCGCGGTAGGCCATGGCGATCCCGTCGCCGGTGACGATCAGCCCGTTGGTCGTCGGCTTGTACGCCTGTCCGGCTCCACCGCAGGCGAGGATCACGTTCTTGGCCTGGAAGGCCTCCATGCGCCCGGTGCGCACATCGCGGGCGATCACGCCGGCGCAGCGGCCGTCGTCGTCGGTGAGCAGCGACGTCGTGAACCACTCCTCGTATCGCTCGACCGTCTCGTGGTGGCGCATCAGCTGCTCGTAGAGCACGTGCAGCATCGCCTGGCCGGTGATATCGGCCACGTAGGCCGTCCGCTTCATCGAGGCGCCCCCGAAGGCGCGCAGGTCCATCTCGCCCTTGTCGTTGCGGTGGAAGGTCACGCCGATGTGCTCGAGGTGCATTACCTCCGCGGGCGCTTCGGAGCACATCACTTCGATCGCGTCCTGGTCGCCGAGGAAGTCCGATCCCTTGACCGTGTCGTAGGCGTGTGAGTGCCAGTCGTCGTCGACGCTGATCGCGGCGTTGATGCCACCGGCGGCCGCCACCGAGTGCGAGCGCACCGGGTGAACCTTGCTCATGATCGCCACGCTCGCCCCGGACTGCGCAGCCGCCAGCGCGGCGCGCTGGCCCGCGAGGCCGGCTCCGATGATCAAGACGTCGTGTGCTGGCATGGCTCCCTGAGGTCGAGTTGTCAAGAGCGATTGCGGCCCGGCACTCTATAACGCGGGCTGCGGCGAGGCCCTAGGTCGCCGGACGCAGGGCCTGGGTCACCTGTGCCAGCGTGACCACGCCGCGCAGCACGCCGTCGCTGTCGACCGCCACCATCGCACCCAGGCGCCCGAGCCCTTCGGAGCCGAGCAGGGACTCCAGCGGCGCCTCCTCGCCGATCTCCACGGGAAGGTTCTCCTCGAGCACCTCGCCGACGGCGAGCGCCGGGCGTCCGGCCGCGATCTCCGCCTCGAGGCGCTCCTGGCGCACGACGCCGAGGAAGTGGTGGGAGGGGTCGACGACCGCGAACCACGGTCGATGATGACGCGCGAAGTAGCGCTCCTGGGTGTCGAGCAGGGTCTCCGCCGCGGGGATCGTCAGCGGCTCTCGGTCCATGATGTCGGCCACGGTGATGTCCTTGATCCGCCGTCCGATCGTCCCCTGCATCACCGCCGCGCCGGCTGCCTGATAGAGGAAGAAGGCCAGGACGAGCGTCAGCAGCCCGAATGACGAGCCGCTGGTCGCGAAGATGGCCAGGCCGGCCAGGCCCAGTATCAACGCGAAGCCCTGGCCGGAGCGTCCGGCGATGAGAGTCGCCCGGTTGCGATCGCCGGTGCGCCACCAGATCAGCGCGCGGGCGATGCGACCGCCGTCGAGCGGAAACGCCGGAACGATGTTGAACACGAACAGCATCGCGTTGATGAATCCGAGCCAGCCGACGAGCGCGAGCGCCGGTGTGGTCGTCAGACCAGAGCGGGCCAGCGCGACATCGGTGAAGTGGCCACCGTTCTCGAGCGCGGTGCCGACGCCGATGCAGAGCGCGAGCAGCAGCAGGGTCACCGCCGGGCCGGCCGCGGCGACCTTCAGCTCCTCGGCGGCGGTGTTCGGCTCGCGGCCCATCTGCGACAGACCGCCGAAGAACCACAGGTTGATGCCGAGGATGGGGATGCCCGCGCGGCGGGCCGCGAGCGCGTGTCCCAGCTCGTGCAGAACGAGCGAGGCGAAGTACCCCAGCGCCCCGGCGACCGCGACGATGTAGTCGGTGGTCTGCGAGCCGGCGACCAATTCATGGAAGTAGACCTGTGACAGCCAGTAGATGAGAAAGAAGAGAACGACGAACCAGCTGACGCTCACACCGATGCGAATGCCGAAAATGCGCGCGAGCTGCAGATTGCCGCGGGGCCCCATGGGTCAATGTTAGGCGTCGCGGGGGTGCGGCCCGGAAGGGGCGGGTGCCCACCCCCGCGCGGGAGTCAGGTCCGGTCGTGGCGTACGGCGGCGCTAGACCTGCGGGCGGTTGCGCTCGATGATGCCCTCGAAGTCGACGCCGGCCGGCAGCGTGCCGTACTCCAGGCCGGCGTCGCCCGCCAGGCGCGAGGCGCAGAACGCGTCGGCGACGGCGGGTGGGCCATTGCGCACCAGCAGCGAGCCCTGCAGGCACAGCGCCATGCTTTCGACGACGCGCCTTGCGCGCGTCTCGAGCGTCTGCGGATCGGCGAACTGGCCCTTGAGCTGCTGCACGCGAGCGTCCAGGCGCGCGTCCGCTCCGTTGGCCTCTTCGACCTCGGCGAGGAAGACCTCCAGCGAGCGGGGGGCGCGCGTCAGCGCGCGCAGGACGTCGAGGCTCATGACGTTGCCCGAGCCCTCCCAGATCGAGGCCAGCGGCGCCTCGCGGTACAGGCGCGGCATGCCCGACTCCTCCACGTATCCGTTTCCGCCGAGGCACTCGAGCGCCTCGAAGGCGTGGTTTGGGGCGCGCTTGCAGGTCCAGTACTTGCCCACGGCCGTCGCCAGGCGCTTGAACAGCTGTGCGTCGCTTGAGTCCTCGCCGGCGTCCGCGTCGGCATGGGCTTCGTCATAGGCGCGTGCCAGGCGCATCGCGAGGGCTGTCGTCGCCTCGGACTCCACGCACAGGTCGGCTAGCACGTTGCGCATCAGAGGCTGGTCGATCAGCCTCTTGCCGAACGCGCTGCGGTGGGCGGCATGGTGCGTGGCGTTCACCACACCGACGCGCATTCCGGCGGCCGTGCCGATGACGCAGTCCAGGCGCGTGTGGCCGACCATCTCGATGATCGTCGGCACGCCGCGGCCGGGGTCGCCGAGCATCCGCGCCCAGGCACCGTGCAGCTCGATCTCAGACGAGGCGTTGGAGTGGTTGCCGAGCTTGTCCTTCAGGCGCTGGATGTGAAACGCGTTGCGGCTGCCGTCGGCCAGGATGCGCGGAAGCAGAAAGCAGGACAGGCCGTCTTCGGCCTGCGCCAGCACGAGGAAGATGTCGGACATCGGCGCCGAGCAGAACCACTTGTGCCCGATCAGCTCGTACTCGCCGCCGGCGCCACCGCCGTTCAGGGGGTTCGCGACGGTCGTGTTGGCGCGCACATCGGAGCCACCCTGCTTCTCGGTCATCGCCATGCCGGCGATCGCCGAGCCCTTCTCGGCGGCGGGCACCAGTCGCGGGTCATAGGTGGTGGCGGTGACGAGCGGCTCCCACTCGGCGGCCAGCTCCGGCTGCGCGCGCAGCGCCGGCACGACCGCGAAGGTCATCGTGATCGGGCACGCGAAGCCGGCCTCGGCCTGCATCGCTGTCATGTAGAGCGCTGCGCGGGCGGCGTGGGCGGCCGGCTCTTCACTGGTCCACGGCAGCGAATGCAGCTCATGCTCGACGCCGAGCCTCATCAGCTGGTGCCACGCGGGGTGAAACTCGACCTCGTCGATGCGGTTGCCGTAGCGGTCGTGCGTGCGCAGCACGGGCCTGTTCTCGTTCGCGAGGCGTCCCCACAGCTGCTGCGGCTCGCCGCCTATGACTCGGCCCAGCGCCGAGGCGCGCTCGAGAACCCATCCGGCGCCCTCTCGCCCGACCGCCTCCACCAGCGGCAGGTTGCTCGAGAAGACGTCCAAGCCCTCCAGCGGCGGAGGCTGGTTGAAGACGCTGTGCGTCTGCCACGGCACTGCTCCCTCGCGCGCGGATTGCGAGACGGTGGCCATATGACCAAGTCAAGCAGATCACGGCTCGATAGCATCGGCCGCCCAATGGCGAAGATCACGGTGAAGAACCCGATCGTCGAGCTCGACGGCGACGAGATGACCAGGATCATCTGGTCGTTCATCAAGGAGCAGCTGATCCTGCCCTACCTGGACGTCGACCTGAGGTACTACGACCTCGGGATCGAGAGCCGCGACGCGACCGACGACGAGATCACCGTCGAGGCCGCCAACGCGATCAAGCTCTACGGCGTCGGCGTCAAGTGCGCGACGATCACCCCGGACGAGGCGCGCGTGCAGGAGTTCGGCCTGAAGGAGATGTACCGCTCGCCCAACGGGACGATCCGCAACATCCTCGGAGGGGTCATCTTCCGCGAGCCGATCGTCATCTCAAACGTGCCCCGGCTGGTGCCCGGCTGGACGAAGCCGATAGTGATCGGCCGCCATGCCTTCGGCGACCAGTATCGGGCGACCGACCTCGTAGTCCCCGGTGAGGGGAAGCTCACTCTCACCTACGCCCCTGCCGACGGCGGCGAGCCGATCGAGCTTGACGTTTACGACTTCCCCGGCGGCGGTGTCGCGATGGCCATGTACAACCTCGACGACTCGATCCGCGACTTCGCGCGCGCCTCGCTGCGCTACGGGCTCGACCACGGCTATCCGGTCTACCTGTCGACTAAGAACACCATCCTCAAGCGCTACGACGGACGCTTCAAGGACATCTTCGAAGAGGTGTTCGAGAGTGAGTTCGCCGCGGATTTCAAGGACGCGGGGATCACCTACGAACACAGGCTGATCGACGACATGGTCGCCGCCGCGCTGAAGTGGGAAGGCGGTTATGTATGGGCGTGCAAGAACTACGACGGCGACGTCCAGTCCGACACGGTCGCTCAGGGGTTCGGGTCGCTTGGCCTGATGACGAGCGTGCTGATGACCGCCGACGGCAAGACCGTCGAGGCCGAGGCCGCGCACGGCACCGTCACACGCCACTATCGCCTTCACCAGCAGGGCAAGCCGACGTCGACCAATCCGATCGCGTCGATCTTCGCCTGGACGCGCGGCCTGTCGGCGCGCGGACGGATGGACGGCACGCCCGAGGTGACCGACTTCGCGCAGACGCTCGAGCGCGTCTGCATCGAAACGGTGCAAAGCGGGAAGATGACCAAGGATCTCGCGCTGCTCATCGGGCCCGATCAGCCCTGGCAGACGACTCAGGAGTTCCTCGCCTCGATCGATGAGAACCTGCGCCAGGCGATGGCGATGGACCGTCCCGCCGGGGCGCCAGTCCGTTAACGCACAGCACAACCACCCCAGGAGATGAATTCGTGAGCAATCCCGTACGAGTAACGGTCACCGGCGCCGCCGGCCAGATCGGCTACAGCCTCGTCTTTCGCATAGCCAGCGGTCAGATGCTCGGGCCCGATCAGCCGATCGACCTCCGCCTGCTGGAGATACCCCAGGCGATGGGCGCGCTCGAGGGCGTGGCGATGGAGCTGGTCGACTGCGCGTTCCCGCTGCTCGCCGGCCTGGACCTGCACGACAACCCCGACGAGGCCTTCGACGGTGTGAACCTGGCGCTGCTCGTCGGCTCGCGTCCTCGCACGAAGGGCATGGAGCGGGCAGAGCTGCTGAGCGAGAACGGCAAGATCTTCACGGTGCAGGGGAAGTCGCTCAACGGGCGGGCCGCATCCGACGTGAAAGTGCTCACCGTCGGTAACCCCGCCAACACCAACTGCCTGATCGCCATGAACAACGCGCCGGACATTCCCGACGAGCGGTTCACCTCGATGATGCGCCTCGATCACAACCGGGCGATCGCACAGCTGGCCGCCAAGCTCGAGGTCCCCGTCACCGACATCTCCGAAATGGGCGTCTGGGGCAACCACTCGCCGACGATGTACCCCGACCTCTTCCATGCCAAGGTGCGCGGCGAGCTCGCGGCCGGCAAGGTCGACGACCAGGTTTGGATCGAAGAGCAGTTCCTGCCCGGCGTCGGCAAGCGCGGCGCCGCCATCATCGAGGCGCGCGGCGCATCCTCGGCCGCCTCGGCCGCCAGCGCCGCGATCGACCACGTCCGCGACTGGGTGGCCGGCACCGACGGGCGCTGGGTCTCGATGGGAGTGACCTCCGACGGCTCCTACGGGATCCCTGAGGGCCTAATGAGCGGCTTCCCCTGCACCTGCGCCGGCGGCGAGTACTCGATCGTCGGAGGCCTCGACCTCGACGACTTCTCGCGCGCCAAGATCGATGCGTCCGTCGCAGAGCTCGTCAGCGAGCGCGACACTGTCGCCGAGCAGGGCCTGATCTAGAAACAGGTCCTCGGCGTAACTGGGGCGTCGCAGTGAGCGTCGGTCTCAGCAGAGCAAAGGGGCGCGGTGGTATCCACCGCGCCCCTTTCATCAGTTCAACCCGCCTTGTGACGGGGCCTATTTTTTGGGGTGCCAGCCACGTCCCTGCTTTTTGACCTTGCCTTCCTGTTCCAGGCCGGGCAGCACGCGGTAGAGGTAGTTCTGCTTAATCCCCATCTTCGCGGCAAGCTCGGGGATCGTGATGCCAGGCTGCCCCTGGACGAAGGACAGCGCCTCGGCGGCGCGCGTCCCGCTGCCTTTGCGTCGTCCGGCACGGCGCCCGGCGGGGCGACCTGGTTTACGCGCGGCTTTAGCCGTTTTTGTCGCAGTGCTAGTGCGTGAGCCGCGGGGACGGCCCGGTCCGCGACGGCGCGGAGTGGCCGTGGTGGTGGCGCCCGTCGAGGACGATCCGCGCACGCCGGCCAGAGCGGACGCGGCAGCCTCCAGGCGGGTGTACTCGTCCACGAGCGGCTTGAGCTCCGTCAGTCGGTCTGTGATCTCTTTTCGCTTCTCGTCAAGGAAGTCGGTCACGGTGGCATCCTCTTCACTAGTGTGGATGTGCTCTTAGTCACATCTCTTTGCCGGCGTTACCTTACACTAGTTCATTTGGATTTCCCTTCCAGTTCGTCGCGCAAAAGGTCGAGCGTGCGGGTGGCCTCGCGCATCGGGATGCCACCGACGAGCGCGCGGCTGACAACCGCGCCGAGCGGTCCGAGCGGAGCGCGGAATTCGTTGCGATAGTCAAAGCGGGTGCCACCGTCGTCGGCCTTGAGGATATATTCGCTGCGGGCGTGCGACCGCGCCGGACCGCGCCCCTCCCAGACGGCCAGCTCCTCGACGCGGCACGCGACGAGCTTCCAGTGAACGTCGAGGTTGACACCCCGCAGGTGGATGCGCTGGTCCATCTCGAATCCGACCCGCGGCGGCCCCTCGTCGGCACGCAGGAGCTTGCGGTGAATCGTGACCCAATCGCCGAGCGAGTTGGGATCCATCACCTTCTTCCAGACATCGGCCGGGGCAGCGGCGATGCGGGTCGAGGCTGTGACGAGGGTCATGGCTTGGTCGCGCGGCCGGGGGGCCGCCGCAGAACCGTAGCTGGTGGGCGCTGCGCCCGCGTGCCGCGACGGATCAGCGCGCGGCCAGCGGCTCGAGTTGCTCCCAGTCCCGCAGCGAGTTTTCGACGGCCGAGTCAAACGAGTGGAGCTGCACTCCCAGCAGCTCGGCGGCGTGATCGTCGGCGGGTATGAGATCGCCCTGCAGGCCCTCCATGAGCGGCACCACCAGCTCCGGATCCTCTCCTGCGATCGCCGCCGCCACGCGGCCCGTGATGCCGGTGAGATTCACCCGCAGCCGCACCGACGGCCGGCTCACCAGCATGAGCTCTGCGATGCCGGCCATCATCTCTCCGTATGTGAGGACGTCCGGACCGCCGACCTCCAGGGAGCGTCCTCCCAGCGGTGCGCCGGCGGCCGCGGCGAGCATCTCGGTGACGTCGCGAGCATCGATCGGCTGGGTGCGGAATCGCTGCCAGGCGGGCAGTGTCAGAACGGGCATCCGCTCCACCAGGTGAACGAGCAACCGGAACGAACGAGATTGGGCGCCGATGACGATCGAGGCGCGCAACGCGATCGAGTCTGCGACGGCGTCGAGCAGGATGCGCTCCACTGCTGCGCGGCTGGCGAGGTGGCGAGAGGCGCGCGGGCGCCGCCTTGCACCGCCCGCGGCATCGCTCCAGTGCGGGAGCAGCCCGCCGAGGTAGACGATGCGACGCACGCCCGCACGCGCCGCCGCCTCGCCGAAGCGCTCGGCCGCCACGCGCTCACGCTCGGCAAACGGCGTGCTGTCATCGGCCGAGCGCTCCATCGAATGGATCAGGTAATAGGCGACCTCCACGCCGTCCAGCGCCTGCGCGAGCCCCGCCCCGGTGAACACGTCGCCACGGATGACGTCGAGCGGGGGCGACCCGGGGTCCAGCCTCGGGGGCCGCCGGGCGAGCGCCGCTGCGACTCGAGCGGGGTCGCGGGCGAGCGCGCGCACGGAATGCCCGGCGGCGCGCAGGCGGGGAACGAGCAGCGAGCCGGCGAACCCGCTGGCGCCGGTGACGAGCACATCCATGTGGACAGATGATGACGCGGCGGCTCGCCCACGCGTGAAATGCCCGGAAAGTGCGCTGCGATTCCCGCGATTGTCACATCAACGTGACTCGTTTTCGGCTATTTCCGGGTGGGAGTCGGTTTTCCCTGCGATTTGCGGAGTGGCGTCTCGCCGTCCCCTTGAGTGGCCGGTCCGATGGTGCTTTGATCCCGGGCGTTCCATTCAAATCGACTCGCGGCTGGGGGAAGACGTTGGCACAGACGAGGCAGGCTGGGCGAGCGCCCAAACGGGCGCCGAAGGTGAGCTGCGAGGATTGCTTCTTCCGGGTCAACCTGCTGTGCGCCCTCGACCTGACCGAGCCGTGCGCCACCTTCCGTCCGCACGAGGCCCAGCTGCAGCCACCGCAGCAGATGCGCCTCGTCTTTCGCCAGGAGCGCCGCTCACGCGCCGCCTGGGCGTTCCCCTCCGCGCAGGAGCAGGCCGCACTGCACGCCTAGCGACACCGCCGGCCGTCGTAAGTCGGCCGCCTCGGGGTATATTCAGCAGAGCCCGGCAATCTCTCGGCAGAGGACGGTGGCGAAGATGGCAGCGAAAGACAGGATCGGCAAGGCCGGAGAAGCAGCGAGAGCGGCGCAACGCAACCAGTACGTGCAGCGCCTCATAGAAGACGAGCAGCTGCGATCGAGCCTGTTCGCGGCTTATGGCGCGGCTCGCAACGCCTACGGCCGAATGAGCAACGGCAAGCCGGCGACGAAGGCGCTGTTCGAGGATCGCAAGCTCCAGCGCGAGCTCAGGGACGCGGCCAGCTCGTTGCGCGACGCCTCGAGCGCGCTGCGCGAGCCCGCCGGACGCAGACGCAGGAGTGGCGGCCTCGGCCGTTCGCTGATCGTGGTCGCGGTAGGCGCCGCGCTCGCGATGGCGTTGAGCGAGGGGTTGCGCTCGAAGGTGCTCGACCTCCTGTTCGGCGCCGAGGAGCAGTTCGACTACAGCTCGACGACGACGCCCGCAGAGCCCGCTCCGACGAGCGTGCCGGCCAGCTGAGCTGAGATCGGCAATGACCGCGGTCGACGCCACAGCAGTGCAGACCCCGCCTGCCGACGGCGCCGGAGGTTCATCGGCGCCGTCGCCTGGCACGCGCTCACTGCCTGGTGAGAAGGCGCAGCGGATCGTCGATGCCATGCGGCGAAGCGTCGCGCGGCGCGGCACCGCGGGCTCCACCTTCGATCACGTCTCGCGCGAGGCCGGCGTCTCCAGAGGCCTGCTGCACTACTACTTCGGCACGAAGGAGCAGCTCCTCGTCGAGGCCGTGCGGCGCGACTGCGAGCTGCGCCTCGAGTTGCTCGAGCGACAGCTCTCCACCGCCCAGACGGCCGACGACTTCATCGACCTGATGGCCCAGAATCTGCAGCTGACCATTCGCGAGGACCCGGATTTCTTGACACTGATCTATGAGCTGTTCACCCTTTCGCAGCGCAACGAGGACATCGCCGTCGAGTATGCGGGCCTGATGCGTCGCACGCGCGAGCAGGTGGCGGGGATGCTCGCGGTCGCTCACCGAGAGGGGATCCTGCGCCTGCACGCCGAGCCGGAGGCCGTCGCGGAGATCCTCTTCTCACTCGGCGACGGCCTCGCGTTGCGGATGCTGAGCGAGCCCGAGCGCGACTTCAGCGCGACGATCAGCGCCGGCATCGAGTGCGCTCGGGCCCTGCTCACAGATTGACGCTCTTATAATCGGCTGCAGCATGCCGATCTACGAGTACAGGCGACCGGACGGTACGACGTTCGATATTCAGCAGTCGTTCAGCGACGAGCCGCTCAAGGTCGACCCCGAGACCGGGGTGCCGGTCGAGCGCGATCTGCACCCACCGGCCGTTCACTTCAAGGGAAAAGGCTTCTAAAACACCGACTACGGCACCCGCAAGCGCCAACGCGAGAACGCGGCGGCCTCGTCCGCCGATAAGTCGTCAAGCTCCGACGGCGCCTCCTCCGCCTCTGACTCCTCGAGCTCGAGCGCCGGCGACGGCAAGGCGGGCAAGGACACCAAGCCCGACAGCGGCGCGAAGAGCTCGACCAGCGAGTCCAAACCGGTCGCGGCCAAGAGCAGCTAGCCGTTCACGGTCGCCGGTCGCCGGTCGCCGGTCGCCGCCGCGGGTCGCGGGTGCCGACATTCGCTGTGGCGTGCTCAGCCGCTCAAGAAGCGGGCGACCGCCGCCCGTCGTTCTCCTTCGGAGACCGTCAGGCCCACCTCGCCATCGGGCAGCGTCGCCGTGCCCGACGGTTTGAGCACACGCGTCGCCGGTGTGCCGCTCGTGCCGATCGCGGTGAACAGTCCCAGCAGCGTCGGGCCGCCCATGTCAGAGATGATCGCGGGCGGCGCGTTCCACGCTATCCAAGGCAGGCGGAAGAAGCTCGAAGGTGAGAGCAGCCTGCTCTTCATCGCGTTGAAGAGTGCCTGCTGGTGTTCCTGTCGGGTGAGATCGTTCTGCGCCGGCGCGCACAGGTTCTCGCGTGTCCGGGCGAGCGCGAGGGCCTGCTTGCCGTCGAGGTGATGCGTGCCGGGGCGCAGGCGCAACGTGTAGCCGCCGCGGCTGAAGCCGCCGTCGATGCGCGAGATGATGCAGCCGTCGGTGAAATCCACCCCGCCCATCGCGTCGATCAGCTGGGGGAAGTTTTCGAAGTTGACTTCCACCAGGTGGTTTATCGGGAGGTGCAGCCAGTTCTTGATCACGCTGATCGACTCCGCCGGGCCGCCATAGGCGTGGGCGGCGTTGATCTTCTGCAGGCCATGTCCCGGGATTTCGACGATCGTGTCGCGCGGGATCGACAGACGCGCGGCGTGGCCGCCGCCGGTGCGGATCAGCATGATGGTGTCCGATCGGCCCGGACCCGACGTTTCGGCTCCCGGTTCCTTGCTGTTCTTCTGGCGGCGGTCGGAGCCGAGCACGAGGATGTTGTTGGCCGACGTCAGCGGGTAGCCGGCGGGGTCGAGCACGCTCGAGACGTTGCCGGGCGGGGAGGTGCGTTCGAAATGGGAGCTGATCAAAAAGAGCAGGAGCGACAGCACCAGCCAACCCACGATCAGCCCGACCAGGCCCAGCAGCACCCGTCGGCGGGTGGTCCATCGCCGCCACCCGGAGCGCGGAACGACAGCGCCACCGCGCCCGGCACGGCCACCGCGCCTGCCGCGAGGGCCGCGGCCGTCGCCTCCGTCGCCTCGCAGGGCGGCGGGGGAGCGGTCGGGCACCGGCATCTCCTGCTCGCGCCGGGGCAGCAGGCGGCGGCGCGCACGGTAGCGCGTGTACTGCGGAGGCTGTTCGCGGTCCTCGGGCACTTGCAGGACCCTATATTTGCGGGATGACTCCCGCGGAGGCGGCGGTCGGACGGCTGGTCGTCTGTCCGACACCGATCGGCAACCTCGAAGACGTGACGCCGCGGGTGCTCGCCGCACTGGCCTCGGCGGACGTCGTGGCCTGCGAGGACACGCGACACACGAAGGTGCTGCTCGATCGCTACGGGATCCGCGCGCGGCTCGTCAGCGTGCACGAGCACAACGAAGGATCGCGCGCCGAGGAGCTCCTGGCGCGGATGCGCGCCGGCGCGGTCGTCGCGCTCGTCTCCGACGCCGGCACGCCTCTGGTGTCCGATCCGGGGTTCGGCCTCGTGCGCGCATGCGTGGCCGCGGGGATTGGGCTGGAGGTGCTGCCCGGTCCGAGCGCCGTGGTCACGGCCGTCGTGGCGTCCGGCCTGCCCGTCGACAGCTGGCGATTCGTCGGCTTCCTGCCGCGCTCGCGGCGACAGCTCGAGGCGCTGCTCGCCGACACGCCGGAGACGCTCGTCGCCTTCGAGTCTCCGCGGCGCCTCGCGGCCACGCTCGGCGTTCTCGCCGCACGAGACCCGGGGCGCCCGGTCGCGGTCTGCCGCGAGCTCACCAAGCTGCACGAGGAAGTTCGCCGCGGGACCGCCGCCGAGCTCCAGGCCCACTATCGCGAGAGCCCTCCCCGCGGCGAGCTGGTGCTCGTGTGCGGCGCGGCGCCCCCCGGCCGCGCACAACGGGAGGAGGGGCTGGCGGCCGTCCGCGAGCTCGTCGAGGCCGGTGCCAAGGCGCGCCCGGCAGCCGCCGCCGTGGCGAAGCTCACGGGCGTCGGCGCCAACGAGCTCTACCGCGCTCTGACCGCCGGGCGCTGACCGGTCCTGCGCGTGGCCGGCGTACAGCCGCGCCGCGGCGGCCGGCCGCGGCAACGCGGCGCCCCAGTAGCCTGGGGCGGCGATGGCCTTCTATGTAACGACACCGATCTACTACGTCAACGCCGCGCCGCACCTCGGGCACGCATATACGACGATCGCCGCGGACGTCATGGCTCGCCATCACCGCCAGCGGGGGGAGGACGTGTTCTTCCTGACCGGCACCGACGAGCACGGCGAGCCCGTCGCCGACGCGGCGCACGCTCTCGGCATCGAGCCCCAGGAGCTCGCCGACCGCAACGCCGAGCGCTTCAAGGCGCTCGCTCCGCAGATCGATGCGACGAACGACTTCTTCATCCGCACGACCGACCCGCAGCACGAAGCGAAGGTGCAGGAGGTGCTCAGCCGGGTCAAGGAGAACGGGTTCGTCTACGAAGGCACCTACGAAGGCTGGTACTGCCCGCGATGCGCGGACTTCAAGGCCGACAACGAAATCGACGAGGGCAAGCTCTGCCCGATCCACCACATAGTGCTCACACGCGAGCAGGAGGACAACTACTTCTTCAGGCTCTCCTCCTTCCAGGCCCAGCTCGAAGCGCTCTATGGCGAGCGCGAGGACTTCATCGCGCCCCGCGCCCGCTACAACGAGGCGCTCTCGTTCATCCGCTCCGGGCTGCGCGACGTTCCCCTCACCCGCCACAAGCTGACCTGGGGGGTGCAGGTCCCCTGGGATCACGAGCACGTCTTCTACGTGTGGTTCGACGCGCTGCTGAACTACTACTCGGCGCTGTCGTACGCCGACCCGAAGGAGGACCTCACCGAGCGGTTCTGGCCGGCGAGCTACCACCTCATCGCAAAGGACATCCTGCGCTTCCACGCCGTCTACTGGCCGGCGCTGCTGATGGCCGCCGAGCTCGAGCTGCCCGAGCACAT
Source organism: Solirubrobacterales bacterium (assembly GCA_025964355.1). Classification (GTDB taxonomy): domain Bacteria; phylum Actinomycetota; class Thermoleophilia; order Solirubrobacterales; family Solirubrobacteraceae; genus Palsa-744. Next base: position 22,342 of record JAOPZB010000141.1, read on the forward strand.
CTTCGTCCACGGCTATCTGCTGATGGAAGGCGAGAAGATGAGCAAGTCCCTGGGAAACGTGCTCGACCCATTCGAGGTGATCGAGCGCTTCGGAGCCGACGCCCTGCGCTTCTACCTGCTGCGCGACGTGCCCTTCGGCGCGGACGGGTCGGTCTCGACGGCCTCGTTTGAGCTGCGCTACGAGACCGAGCTGGCAAACGAGCTCGGAAACCTTGCCAGCCGCACGATCGCCATGGTGCTCCGCTACCGCGACGGAAAGTTGCCGGCCGGGGACATCGATCCCGTGCTGGCTGAGGACTTCGCGGGGCTGACCGGGCGCGTCTGCGAGCACGTCGACCGCGCCGAGCTGACGGCCGCGCTGGATGAGATCTGGCAGCGCGTCAGGCGGCTGAACCGCTACGTCGAGGAGCAGGCGCCATGGCAGCTGGCCAAGGATGACGCGCGCGCCGCGGATCTCGATCGCGTGCTGCGCTCGCTCGCCGAGGGGCTGCGCTCGGTGACGGTTCTGCTGTGGCCATACCTGCCGGCCAGCGCCGAGCGGCTGCTCGCTGCGCTCGGAGCGCCCGAGCTCTCGCTGACCGGTGCCGAGCTCGGTGCCGGGCAAATCGAGACTGTCGCCGCGCTGGACGCGCTGTTCCCGAAGAACCGCTAGCACGGCAGTGATCGACTCCCACACCCACCTGGACCTCTGCGAGCCGCCCAACGCCGAGCTCGTCGCGACCGCCGAGACGGCCGGCGTTCGGCGCATCCTCACCGTCGGAATCGACGGCGCCTCATGCCGGGCGGCGCTGGCGGCGGCCGAGGACTTTCCCCAGGTCTATGCGGCGATCGGCCGCCACCCCAACTCGGCGAAGGGCTTCGACGACGCCGACCTGGCCGAGCTGCGCGGGCTCGCCGCCCACGAGCGCTGCAGGGCGATCGGCGAGACCGGCCTCGACTTCTACCGCGAGGGCGCGCCCGCCGCCGACCAGGAGCGCGCCTTCGCCGCCCAGATCGCCCTCGCACGTGAGACCGGCAAGCCCCTGGTGATCCACACCCGGGCCGCGGATTCCCAGACGCTCGATCAGCTGGCCGCCGAAGCCGGCGGGGTCAGCGTCGTGATGCACTGCTTCTCGATGCCCGACCGGCTGCAGGAGTGCGTCGACCGCGGCTACGCGATGTCCTTCGCCGGAAACGTCACCTACCGCAGCGCGTCGGACCTCGCCGCCGCCGCCGCGCGAGTGCCGGAGGATCGCCTGCTGGTGGAGACCGACGCGCCCTACCTCTCCCCTGCGCCGGTGCGCAGGGAGCGCAACCAGCCGGCCTTCGTCGTCCACACGCTCGCCTTCCTGGCCGAGCTGCGCGGGGTCACGGCACGCGAGCTGGGCGCGAGCGTCGAGCGCAACGCCGCGCGGCTGTTCGGCTGGGCATGAGCACCATGGCCGACCTCCCGAGCCAACCCACGCTGCGGCGCCTGCGCCGCTTCGGCGTGCGACCGGACCGCGAGCTCGGACAGAACTTCCTGATCGACTCGAACATCCTCGGCGTGATCGAGCGGGCCGCCGAGCTTGAGCCCGAGGACGTCGTCCTGGAGATCGGCGGCGGCGTCGGCGTGCTCTCCGAGCATCTCGCCGAGCGCGTGGCGCACGTGCACGTGATCGAGATCGACGAGCGCCTGCGCGAGGCGCTGCTCGACGCGACCGACCCGCACGCCAACGTCACCGTGCACTGGGCCGATGCGATGACGATCGATCTGCGCGCCCTGCGCCCGCAGCCGAACAAGGTCGTGGCCAACCTCCCCTATGGGATCGCCGCAGGGGTCCTGCTTCGGACGATCGAGGAGCTAGCCGGCGTGGAGCTCTGGGTGGCGATGGCCCAGCGAGAGGTCGGCGAGCGCCTGGCCGCGGCGCCGGGCAGCGGCGCCTATGGCACCCCGTCGGTGATCGCCCAGCTCGACTGCGAGGTCCGGGTCCTGCGGTCGATCCCGCGAACGGTCTTCCATCCGGTGCCGAACGTCGACTCGGTGCTCGTGGGCCTCAGGCGCCGTCCGGGCCGGGAGACGGACGTCGAGTGTGCCGGTCGGCAACCGGCGCTGCGCGCGCTGATCGCCGGGGCGTTCGCCCATCGGCGCAAGACGCTCGCCGGCTCGCTCGCGCTGTCGGGGCGGGCCCCCGGCCGCACCCGCGAGCAGGTGCGGGGAGCGCTCGAGCAGCTCGGCCAGCCGCCGGACGTGCGCGCCGAGCGCCTCTCGCCCGAGGACTTCATGGCGCTCGCGCGCCTGCTCGAGCTATGAGCGTGCTCCGCACGCTCGCGCCCGCGAAGGTCAACCTCGGGCTGTTCCTCGGTCCCGTGCGCCCGAGCGACGGCCGGCATGAGCTCGTGACAGTCATGCAGTCGATCTCCCTCGCCGACGAGCTGACGCTCGAGCCCGCGCCGGGCGAGGCGCGCAGCGACGAGGTCCTCTGCCCCGGCCTGGCGGGGCCGCCCGAGGCGAACCTCGCGGCGGCCGCACTGCGCGCGTTTCGCGCGAGCACCGGCTTGGATGCCCCCCCGGTGCGTCTTGAGATCGTCAAGCGGATCCCGGTCGCCGCGGGTCTCGGCGGCGGCTCTGCCGATGCCGCTGCAGCGCTGCGCCTCGCCCGCCACGCCTCCGGCCTCGGCGACGACGAGCTGCTCAGGCGGCTGGCGACCGAGCTCGGCGCCGACGTGCCCGCGCAGGTATCGCCGGGCCGCTGGCTGGCCTGCGGAGCCGGCGAGGAGCTGCTGGCGCTGAGGGCACCGAACGCAGCGTTCGGCGTGCTGGTGCTGCCGCTCGCGGCCTCGCTCTCGACGGCGGCGGTCTACGCCGAGGCCGACCGCCTGGCGCTCGCCCACACGCCGCAGCTGCTCGCCGAGCGCCGTCAACAGCTCAGACGCGCTTTCGAGCACGGCGCGCCTCTGCCGCCCGCGAGCGAGCTGCTGGACAACGACCTCCAGCGGGCGGCGGTCTCGCTCTGCCCGCAGATCGTCGAGGCGCTGGGCGAAGCCCGCAAGGCGGGGGCCGATCGGGCGCTCGTGAGCGGGTCCGGGCCGACGGTCGTGGGCCTGTTCGAGGCGGCCGCGGAGGCGGCGATCGACGGGCCGGTCGCGGGCGGGCACGACGCGGGCGAGCTGCAGCGGCG
>JAOPZB010000164.1 GCA_025964355.1 Solirubrobacterales bacterium
CGCCGAGTGCGAGCAGAGCCCGCGGCGAGCGCCCCCAGAGCGAGATGGATAGCGCGGCCAGGCCGAGCAGAGCGCCGGCCACCGGGCTGGCTGCCGCGCAGACAGCCGCGAGCGCAGCGGCCCACACCGGCCGCCCGCGCAGCAGCGCGAGGGCTGCGGCGAGGGCAACCGCCACGCCGAGCGCGAAGGCCACGCGCCCGGCCCACACGTCGGCGACGGCGGCGACCGCGAACCAGCAGGCCGCGAGCTTTGCAGGCGGCCCGTAGACGGCGCGGGTCAGCCGGGAGAAGAGCATGACCGACGCGAACACCGACAGTGCGCCGAGGAGGCGGACGCCCAGCAGCGCGCCGAGCGGCGGGAACAGCAGGCTGTAGCTGGGCAGATGATGGCCGGCGTACCAGTGCTCGTCCCAGACGGCGAAGCCGAGCTGGTGAAAGAGCCCGGCGCGGTAGACCTGGGCGGCGAGGTCCGGCGTGTGCGGATCGACGATCAGCCAGACGCCGATCAGGACGGCGGCAAGCGCCACGGCGGCCGGCGGCGCGAGGCGGAGGCCGGCCGTGGGAAGATCGACCGGGGTCCGATGTGCTACCCCACCGGACCCCGGTTCATCCACCAGTGCATCGGCAGATGCGTACCCGTGTGAACCATCGAGAGGCCCGGAAGTAGCTGTGGTTCGGATCGGCACGCAAGGATAATGACGGCGATGAGCACAGCAATGACCAGAGCGGCGCGTCGCCGGGCGTCGCGCGCCGGGGTGCTGCTGGGTGTGATGGCGCTCGCCGTGGCGGCGGTCGGATGCGGCACCGCCCACCCACGTCCGATCGCGACGGGCGAGCTCGCGGAAGCCCAGACGTTTCCCTATTACCGCCTCTATTGGGCGGGGCATGCCTTCAACGGCCATCCGCTCGCGGCCGTCGACGGGCTGAAGGGCTACATCAGCACGGTCGGCGACAGCGTCTACTACGGCGACTGCGTCCAGACCAAGGGCGTGTTCGGCGGCGGGAGCTGCCTGCTGCCCCTGCAGGTCACGACCGTCGTCTACCGCCTGCACTCGAACACCACGCTCGGCCCGCAGCGCAACATGGTCGTGCGCGGCGTGCCGGCGACCGTCTATGACGAAGGCCGCTCGATGGAGCTCTACAGCGGGAGGGTCGCGATCGACATCTTCTCCGACAGCTTCGCCCACGCCCTGGCGGCGGCCGAACAGCTGCGTCCACTCAATGCCCCCGGGTCGCCCGGCGGCAGGCTTCCTCCGCCGATCTACTGCCCCGGGCTCAGCGGCGCGATGGACCAGCAGCTCACCCGAGTGATGGAAAACCTGCCCGGACGCGCCTGCCAGCGCGCGGCCGCCGCCGTCGCGTTCGCGACCGCGCTCGTCGAATAGCCCGCCCCCCTCGCCCGGCTCGCCCGGCCCTCCCCCCGCCCGACCCCGCGCCGGCTCGCCGGGCCCTCCGCCCGCCCGACCGGCCTCAGCCGGGGGCCGGCGCGAGCGGCTTGCCGATCTCGCGCCGCAGGCTGAGGAAGGCGAGCGAGCCGATCAGGGCTGGGATCCAAAGCGATATCGCACGGTAGATGACGACCGCTGCGAGGACCTGCGATGCGGGGCGCAGCCCGAACAGCAGGAGCATGCCGACGAGGCCGCCTTCGACGGCGACGAAGCCGCCCGGGACGGGGATCGTGTTGGCGAGCATGCCAACCAGATAGGCCATGGCGACCGCCCAGAAGGACGGCGCGTGGCCGAACGCGGCGAGGCAGGCGTAGAGGACGAGGTTGTCGAACAGCCAGTAGGCGACGGCGCCGAGCAGCTTCCAGTCGCGGCGGCGGATGAGCGCCAGGGCTTCGAACACACCGCCGCTGAGGGCGGTCAGCGCGACGGCCAGGCGACCATGCTCGAGGCTGCGGCGCGCCGTGGCTCGGCGCGCCCAGGTGGCGAGGGCGAGAACGCCGGCGATCGTCACGAGCGCGGCGAGCGCCGGCACCAGCGTTATCAGCGCCCTGCGCGACCCCGGCAGCAGCCCCGCCCACATCGGCAGGCCGATGACGATGACGGCGGTGACGTTCACGGCGCTCGTCAGCACGAAGATGAGCACCGAGCGCTTGGCGATGCGCTCCACCGACAGGCCCTCGCCGCGCAGCACCCATGCCCCGAGCGCTATGCCGGCCAGCCCGCTCACGGAGACGACGGAGTTCATCGCGAGCTCCGACAGAGACAGGCGGGTGGCGGTCCGCCGGCTGAGCATTCCGAAGACGAGCTCGAACAGCACGACGTAGCCGAGGCAGGAGAGCAGCTCCATCACCACTCCGGCCGCGATCCAGGCGGGGTCGGCGTCGGTGATTCGCTCGGCGGCGGAGCGCAGGCCGGGGACGCCGGTCAGCAGGCCGGCGAGCAGGATGAAGAAGACGGCGAGGCTGATGATGCTGTTGCGCAGCGTGCGCGACTGGTCGGCCATCGTCGCGGGGCGCCCCGGCGGCTCGCTCTCATGCGGTATGTCGGACTCGATGTGAATGCTTCACATTCTCCCGCTCGACGGCGCGCCGCGCGCGCTCGCGAAATCGCGCCGGCGCGATTCCATAGCGGCGACGGAACGCCCGCGCGAAGTGCGGCGCCTGGCGGTATCCGACCAGGCGCGCGACGTCGCGCACCGGGATCGAGCGCTGCTCGACGAGCAGCTCGGCGGCCGCTGCCATCCTGCGAGCATGCAGGTCCTCGCTGAAGGTCATGTCGCCGAATTGCGCATAGGCGCGCTGCAGCTGGCGCGGCGACGTCGACAGCGCGCGCGCCAGGAGCGCGAGCGTCAGGTCCCGCCGGTAGTGGCGTGCCACGATCCCCCGCGCAAGCACATAGAGGCGCCGTCGCGCGCAGAGCGTCTCGGGGTGCATGTCCCCATTGCCGCCGACGGTCGCCGCAGCGGGACACGTCCTGCCGGCCCGCACGCAGCAGCGTGACCGACGCGGGCCGCGTAGCGGCGCTACCCCCGCTCAGCCGCCGTAGCGCAGCGCCACCCGCTCGGCCGCCGCGCCGTATGAGCCGCCGAAGAGCACCGTGTGGACGAGCAGTGGAAGCAGCTGGTAGAGCTCTACGCGCTCCTGCCAGCCGGCGGCGAGCGGCGCGACCTCTTCGTATGCCTCGAACAGACGCTGAGACGGCGCGCCGAACAGCCTGAGCATCGCGAGGTCGACCTCGCGATGACCGCCGTAGACGGACGGATCGACCAACCAGGGGCGGCCGGTCGCATCTGCCATCACGTTGCCCGACCACAGGTCGCCGTGCAGGCGCGCCGCGGGCTCCGGCGGGCCGGCCAGCTCGGGCAGGCGCTCGCAGACACGCTCGACGGCGTCGACGCCCGCCTGCGAGAGCGCGCGGCGGTCGCGCGCGAGACCGGCCAGCGGACGCAGCCGCCTCTCGGCGTAGAAGGTCGGCCAGTCGTGGGACGGATCGTTCGCCAGCGCCAGCGAGCCGAAGCGGGCATGCGGGCAGTCGCCGTCGGCGCCGAACGCGCTCGCGCCGGCAGCATGCGTCTGCGCCAGTCCCCTGCCCAGCTCCTGCGCGCCGGAGTCGTCCAGGCGCCCGGGGCTGACCCACTCGAGCGCCAGGTAGCGGTCATCGACGGCGAGCACGCGTGGCGTTCGCAGCGCGCCGGGCTCGGCCAGCCAGCGCAGGCCGGCGGCCTCGGCCGAGTACTCGCCGGGCGCAGCGTCGGGGCGCGTCTTTACGAACGCGTCGCTGCCGTCGGCGAGCACGACGCGAAACGCCTCGTTGATGTCTCCCCCGCCGACGCGCCTGGCGTCGTGCGCGCCGGGAGGCAGCGTCATGGCAGCTCGCCGGCGCGGATCTGCTCGATCAGCCCTGCGCATGCCGCCTCGACGAGGTCGAACACCTCCTCGAAGCCGCCGTCGGCTCCGTAATAGGGATCCGGGACGTCGAGCTCCTCGCCACCGCCGGCGGGATCGAATTCACGCAGCAGCCTGACCTTGGCCCGCTCGTCGGGTCCGTTGCAGAGCCTCAGCAGCTCGCGCCGGTTGGCACGGTCCATCGCGACGAGCAGGTCAAACCGATGGAAGTCCGCAGGGGTGACCTGACGGGCGCGGCCGTCGAGCGCCATGCCCCTCGCAAGCGCGACCTCTGCCGCGCGGGCATCGGGCGGGCTGCCGACGTGCCAGCTCCCGGTGCCGGCCGACTCGAGCTCGACGGTGTCATCAAGTCCGGCCCCGGCGACGAGCGCGCGCATCACGCCCTCGGCGGTCGGCGACCGGCAGATGTTGCCGAGGCAGACGAACAGCACCTTCATGGCTGCTCGCACCGTCGATCCGCCTGCGGCGGACCCGCGCCCGCCACCTACTCCTCGCCCAGCTCGAGCACCGCCAGGAAGGCCTCCTGCGGCACCTCGACGCGGCCGACCTGCTTCATCCGCTTCTTGCCCTCTTTCTGTTTTGACAGGAGCTTTTTCTTGCGTGTGATGTCGCCGCCGTAGCATCCGGCAATCACGTCCTTGCGAAACGCCTTGACGGTCTCGCGAGCGATCACATGCGAGCCGATGGCCGCCTGGATCGGCACGTCGTACTGCTGGCGCGGAATTCGCTTGCGCAGCTTCTCTGTCAGCGTGCGCCCCATCTCATAGGCCTTCTCGCGGTGGACGACCATCGAGAGGGCGTCGACCGCGTCTCCGGCGAGGAGCACGTCGAGCTTGACGAGATCCGAGGCCTTCATGCCGCTGAGCTCGTAGTCGAGCGAGGCGTAGCCGCGCGTGCGCGACTTCAGCTGGTCGAAGAAGTCGAGCACGATTTCCGCGAGCGGCAGGTCGTAGGTCATCTGGACCCGCTCCGGGGAGAGGTAGTGCATGCCGACGTGCTCGCCGCGGCGTTCCTGACAGAGCTCCATGACGGCTCCGACGAACTCTTTGGGCGCGATCACCGAGGCCCTGATGAACGGCTCGCGGATCTCGGCGATGGTCCCCGGGTCGGGCATGTCCGAGGGGTTGTGAACCTCGAGCTCCTCGCCGTTGGTCAGCGTGACGTCGAACTCGACCGAGGGCATC